>NZ_JAQAHD010000021.1:0-72885 GCF_027871605.1 Agrobacterium sp. CFBP 3001 | reverse complement strand
CCGCACGGTGTTGCTCCTCTTTCGTGTCCGAGATCGTCGCCAAACGCTCGAATACGAGTAGAATCAACACCGTGCGCCATGTCCACCAAATTTAAACCGGACAGCAGTGGGCTGTGGGCGGGAAAAACCATTGATATGGGCACGGTTCGCGGCCGGAATGATGAATATCGATGCATACTGGCGCTCGCGGATTGCTGCGGCGGCCGGCACGAGGGTGCTTTTTCAGTCAGACTCATTCGCAGCCATGACAACACCATTCTCTGGACAGCAACATTCACTTTCGTTGAAGGACGCGAGACACAGAACCACACGATTGTCGTTGGCGGCATGCAGGGTCCGCGCGCCGCGAAAGAGCAAATGGTGTCGATGACGCGCGACCTCTCGGGGCTTCGTCCGAAGGAGGCTGCACTCATGGTTCTGCAAGGCCTCGCCGCCGAGGGTGCACATGGCTATTTCGCTGTCGCCCATTCCAGGCACCCCATCCGTTACCGGCGCGCCCGGCGGCAAAAAATGATGGTTTCGGACATCGATGCTTTCTGGCGGGAACGCTCTGGCGAGCCGGATGAAATATTCGGTTTCAAAGTACCCTTCTCCAGCCTAGAGGGTGGAGATAAACGCAGCCATATGAAGCTCACTTTTTTCAACCTCGGCAAACGTCTCGCCGAGGCCAGAATAAACGAAAGCGCCTGAGGCTCGTCCCAGGTTGCCTGGACGTCGCGCTAGTCATGAGCAGGTTTTCGCGCCGGACCGAAGATCATGAAACTGATGGCGGCAAGGAACCAGACGCTTATGCCGGCATAAAGCATGACCAGACCAAAACCGTCCGCAAGCGCCTGATGGACGAGCTCTTGCGAAACACCCTGCGCAGAAGTGCCGGCGGTGCCCGCCGCGATCTTTTCCGCAAGCGACTGCAACGCCTCGATATCCGCAGCGGATGGCAGGTTTGCCCGAAGCGAAGCCCGGACGCCCTCGACCAGAATGAAACCCATGATCGGGATATTGATGGCGAGCGAGATCATGCGTGCGCTCATGTCGATGCCCGAGGCCATGCCGGAACGGGCGGGGGAAACCGCCCCCGTGGTGGTGTTGGTAACAGGCGTATTGGTCAGCCCGAGCCCGATACCGGCGAGGATGCAGCCGGGCAGCATGGTGAGCCAGTTCGCATTTTCGATGCCGCTTCCCGATTTCATCAGCATGAAACCGAGGCCGATGGTAAACAGCCCGGCCGGAATGACGAAGCGCGGCTGGTAGCGCAGCGACAGCCGCTCCGCCAGCGGCGGCACCACCAGCGCCGGCAGCGTATAGGCAAGCAGGCCGAGGCCGGCGGTGACGCTGTCATAACCGAGGCCCGCCTGAAACCAGATCGGCAGATAGATCATGAACGGCCAGAAGCTGATATTCATCGCCGCCGAACCGATGATCGCCCCGGAAAAAGGCCGGATGCGGAACACAGAGAAGTCGAACATCGGTCTTGAACTAAGCTTTTCAGCAATCACAAAGGCAATGAAGCTAGCAGCCGCGACACCGAGGATCAGAAGCGCCGCCGGGCTCACAAAACCGAGCGCGGGCCCCTGGGTGATGAAAAAGGCAAGGCAGAAAACGGCGACCGAAAGGGTGACCATGCCGGCAAGATCGAGACGCGCCGCCTCCGGATCGCGCGATTCTCCGACGCCGCCCGTGGCAAGCAGCCATGTTCCCGCGCCAAGCACGACGTGAACGAGGAACACCCATTCCCAGCTCCACAGCGCAACGATGGCGCCGCCGATGATCGGGCCGAAGCCCAGCCCCACGCCCGAGACGATGCCCCACCAGCCGAACGCCATCCCGCGTTCGCGGGCCGTGCGGAACTGATGCGACAGGATGGCGATCTGGCACACCAGCATCGCCCCGCCGCTCAGCCCCTGAAGGAAACGGGCGCCGATCAGCACCGAGACGTTTTCCGTCATTCCGCAGGCCAGAGAGGAAAGCGCGAAAGCGACGATGCTGGCGATAAAGACACGTTTGCGGCCGAAGCGATCTGCCAGCGCGCCCGTCGCCATCAGCACCATCGTCACGCCGATGGTGTAGGCGTTCATGATCCACTGAAGCTGGCGGAAATCCGCATGCAGCACCTGTTCGAGTGTTGGCAGGATCGCCGGAACGCTGGAGATTTCCAGTCCGAACATCAGGGCGGAGAGACAAACGGCAGCAAGCGCCGTGGCGCTTCTGCTGCTTGCGGGTGCTGCAACGGCAAGGGTCATTCTTCAGCCTTTCATGGGTCGGCCCGCACTTGCGAAAACCGATCAGTGGAGGAGGCACGCTAGACAAAGCTTGACCATAACTGAATTGGATGATTGGCTATTTCAGAGACAACAAATTGGAATAATCGATATGAGCACGCTGGATGTGGAGGCCGTCGAGGCCTTCGTTACCATCGCCGATATGCAGAGCTTCACCCGCGCTGCCGAAGCGCTCGGCACCACACAGGGCGCCATCAGCGTCAAGCTCAAGCGGCTGGAAGACAGGCTCGGCCAGCGGCTGCTCGAACGCACACCGCGCTCAGTGCGGCTTTCAGCGCAGGGCGCGGTGTTTCTGGCGCCCGCCCGCGAGTTTCTCGCCGCGCATGACCGGGCACTGGCCGGCCTTTCCTCCCCGCGCCGCCGCTTCGGCCTTGGCATCGCCGCCCATGTGGCGGGACCCGAGGTTCCGACCCTGCTTGCACGTCTCAACGACCACGACCCCGGGCTTACGATCGAAGTGCGCATGGATCATTCCCGATCCCTGCTGGACGCCTTCGACCGTGGGGAGATCGATGCGGCAATCATCCGGCGCGAGGATGATCGGCGGGACGGCGAGGTGCTCGGGCCGGAACATTTCGGCTGGTATGCAACCCCGCAATTCGAACACCGTCAGGGTGAACCGCTGCGGCTGGCGGCGCTCTCGCCCGCCTGTGGCGTGCGTGACATCGCCACCCGTGCCCTGGACGCGGCTGCGATTGCGTGGACGGAGGTGTTTCTTGGCGGCACATCGTCGATGGTGACCGCCGCCGTCTCGGCCGGGCTCGCGGTTTCCGCCTTCTCTTCCCGCCTTGCACCGCCCGGCACGGTGGAGGTCAGTCAGCGTTTTGGCCTGCCGCCCCTGCCCTCCACGGAAATCATCATGTTTTCCACCCTCACGGACAGCAGATCCCGGGAAGCCTTACGCACGCTTGCCGCCGCCTTTCGCGAACATCGGCCGGGATCGTGACGCAATCCGTCTGACACCGGCTAAACACCGAACACCTCCGGCGTCAGTTTTCCGCCCTTCAGCAGATGTTGCAGCGTATAGGAAACCGAAAGCGCATCATCGAGCGCATCGTGCCCCTGCAATGGCGGATGCTCGACACCGTAATAATCGGCCAGCCTGTTGCTCGGTGTTTTTGCCAGATCCTCCAACGGCATTCCCACTGCAAGCAGAAGTTTGACGGCATTGTCGAAACGGTTGGCAGGGATGGGTGGCTGGATGCCGGCGACATAACAGCTGATCGCCACCATATTCAGCTCGTCCTTACCCCATGACCAGCACTGGGCACCTTCCGAGAAACTGTCGAAGCTTGAAAGGGCCTCCTGCAATGGAACGCCTTCCGCATCGATGATCTCCCCGGTGATACCCGTCAGCCGGGTGAAGAATAGATCGATCGCATATCTTTCGCCATGACGGTCGACCGGACATATATAGGCCTTATAGGTCCCCAGAAGCGGAAAAAGCCGGCATTCGACGGGTCCCGCCTCAGCCTCGACCGCAAATTTCCCCCTCTGCTTGTCGACAATTCCGGACGGAAAAATTAGCATCGCGCGAAACGCCGCAGCGGAGCAATCATGTCACTTCCTCAGAAAATCGGTTTTATCGGAACGGGAGCCATCACCGATGCAATGGTCAGGGGCCTGCTCGCCAGACCTGCCGCCGTGCCGCATGTCATGGTGTCCCAGCGCAGTGCCGATATCTCGGCGAGACTTGCCGCCGATTTCCCGCAGGTGATCGTCTCCGGCGACAATCAGGCAATCGTCGATGGCTGCGATACCGTCATGCTGGCTATCCGGCCGCAGATCGCTGAAGAAGTCATCCGGCCCCTGCGGTTCCGGGACGGGCAGAAGATCGTCAGCGTCGTTGCCGCAACCGGCCGTGAGGCGCTTCTGGAGTGGATCGGCGCGGATGTGCGTCTCAGCCAGGCGATCCCGCTGCCCTTCGTTGCCCGGCGCAAGGGCGTCACCGCCATTTATCCTGCCGATATGGATACAGCTGCTATCTTCAACGTGCTCGGCAATGCGGTGGAATGCGAGACCAAGGCGGAATACGATCTTTTGGCCGCCGCCAGCGCTCTGATGGCCACCTATTTCGGCATCATGCAAACCACGACGGAATGGCTTGCCGAGAACGGTCTGCCGGAAGAAAAGGCGCGCGCCTATCTCGCGCCCCTCTTTGCCGGCCTGTCCGAGGTGGCCATGCTTGCCGGCAGCAGAACGGATTTCATCGATCTCAGCCGTGAATTCGCCACCAAGGGCGGCCTCAACGAGCAGGTGCTGCTGGATTTCGACGGCAAGGGCGGTTCAGGGGCCCTGAAAGATGCACTGAGCCGTGTGCTGGAGCGGATCACGCAATAACGAAAAAGGGGCCTTTTCGGCCCCTTTCCGTTTTACGCCTTCCCCGGACGGTTGATTGTGAGGAAGTGCCGCACCACCGGCTTTTCCAGCCCGGAATGATAAGCCAGCACCTTGCCCTGCAAATCCGCATCTGCATGGGAAACCCGCTTGTGTTGACGCAGATGCTCGGCCCAGGATTCCACCATGAACCATTCGACGATCTTCTGCGGATCGGCGGAGTCCTCCGTCACACCCCAGCCATAGGCGCCATCGCGGCGACGTTCCTGGGAAAGCTCGTCCAGTGCATGCAGGAAAGCGGAGCGGTGATGCTTTTCGACATTATATTCGATGAGGATGAGAACCGGGCCGCGATCATGGGCCACCGGCTCGGCCACGAGCGGTTCGGGCCAATGGTTGGACGGCACCATATCCGCATCGCCCGCAGGCAGTTTCAGGCGGTGCATGACGAGGCCCGCAACCAGCAATCCCGCAGCGCCGATCAGCAACGCACCCGGCACGCCTGTGGCTTCACCAACAGCACCCCAGCCAAGGCTGCCTGCCGTCATCGCGCCATTGAAGACGGTGAGGTAGACGGCAAGGCCACGGCCACGCACCCAGTTCGGCAGAACTGCCTGGGCTGCGCCATTCAGCGTCGTCAGCGCCGTGATCCAGGCACCGCCGAGAAACAGCAGGATGACGATGGCAAGCCATTTTGGCGGCGCGAAGGACAGCCCGGCCATGACGAGCGCGGTGGTGAGAGCCGCACCCAGCAGCAGGGCATCGGCATCGAACCGTTCGCGCAGCTTCGGCATGACCAACGCACCGCCGATGGCGCCTGCCCCGACAGCGCCGAGCAGGATACCGTAGAAGCTGGCATCTCCGCCGAGCAATTGCCGGGCGACCAGAGGCAACAGCGCCCAGACGGCACTGGCGAATGCAAAGAAGATCGCAGCCCGCAGCAGGACGACATGCAGCGGCCGGCTGGCGCGGGTATAACGAAGGCCCGCCCGGAATGCGCCGAAGAAACCTTCGGCCAGTGCATCATTGGCGTTCTTTGCCCGCGGCCACCATAGAAGCGCGGCGATGACCACGAAATAGCTTGCGACATCGGCGCCATAGGTGAAGGCCGCCCCGAAGGCCGCAAGAAGGATGCCGCCGGCGGCGGGACCGATGGAACGGGCGATGTTGATGCCCAGCGAATTCAGCGCCACGGCGCTTTTGATATCCTCACGTTTCACCAGTTCCGGCACGATGGCCTGCCAGGTCGGCCCCATCAGCGCAGCGCCGATGCCGCCGAGGAAGGTGAGCCCGATCAGCGCGCTGACGGACAAAAGGCCCGTATGGGAAAGAACCATGAGGGTGACGCTGACCGAGGCCAGCAGAAGCTGCACCGCGATCAGGAACTTGCGGCGGTCGAGAATGTCGGTCAGCACGCCGGCCGGGATCGCCAGAAGAAAGATCGGCAGGGTTCCGGCCGCCTGAACCATGGCGACGGCCGCCGGCGAGGCCGAAAGATCGGTCATCAGCCATGAACTGGCGACATCGCGCATGAAGCTGCCGGTATTGCCGAGCACCGTCGCCGCCCAGAGAACAGCGAAAACCGGTTGCGCAAGGGGAGCAAAGCTGCTCGCGGAGGTTTTTGCGGCACTCATTTGCCTGTTCCTTTCGTGAGATCGATTGCGGCGACGATGATGAAGGCACCGGCAAGGCCAAGATGTTCGAAGAAGGCGTTGGTGACCATCATGCGGTCCATGCCGGGCGCCATTTCCCAGAAGCGGAGAGCGATGAAGGTGGCGAGAAGCGTGAAGCCTGCAAGCGCCAGCGCACCGGCCCAGCGCAGGAAGCCCGACACCACCAGTGCGGAGGCGGTGAGCTCGAACAGGATGACGACGACAGCGAATGCGACCGCCGGCTGAAGGCCAAAATGGTTCATCTCCGCAATCGCGCCGGGAAAGTCGAAGATCTTGGTCAGCGGCCCCTGAATATAGGCCGAGCAGAGCGCCAGAAGCGCTAGGGTTTTTGTGGCGGGTGCGGCAACGATATCCGCGAGAAGCCCGCGAAGGCGAAAGGTTGAAGACGGCTCGGTCATTTGTTGCTCCTGCGATCTGGCCGGTCGGTTCGAGCGGCGCTGCGTTCATCTGATGGAGCGATATTGGCGCAAAGGATTACCGCCAACAATTGCATCAATAGTTTCGATATAATTGCGTAATTTGCAACATTATCCCATTCACGCTCGGCCGGGCAGCAGCTATCCGCTGCCCGGTGGATATTTGTGCTGGCCGGGCTCAGACTGCCCAGCAGGAGCAGCCCAGCGCTCCGAAAAAGCCCTTCAGATCGGCAATCGGCAATTTCGACGTCCATGCGCCGGCGTGGTCGTGGCCGTGAACGCCGCAATCATTGGCGCAGCCGCAGGAGGAGATCGCAGCCCGTCTGAGTGAATTCTTTCCAGCGCCCTGCGGCTCACCCCAGGCGGCATAACCGCCGAAGGTTCGCACAGGCGACCAGTCGGGCATCGCCGGCGGAATATTGCTTTCATCCAGTGCCTTGAAGTCACCGGCGCCATAAACGATCTTGCCGCCCACCATGGTCAGTTCCGAGGTGAGGAAGGAAATCTCATCTTCCGCGCAGGAGAAATAATCCTTGTCCGGCACCACGAGATCGGCGAACTGGCCTTTTTCGATGCGGCCCTTCTTGCCCTCCTCGTTCGAGAACCAGGTGACTTTTTCGGTCCACATGCGCAGAGCCGTCTCGCGATCGAGGCAATTGGCGCGCGGATAAAGCTGCATGCCACCGACCGTCTTGCCCGTCACCATCCAGAACAGCGACACCCAGGGATTATAGGAGGCGACACGCGTTGCATCCGTACCGGCCGAAACATTCACGCCCTTTTCCAGCATTCTCGCAATCGGCGGTGTGGCTTCCGCCACGCCCTGACCATAACGCTCGACGAAATATTCGCCCTGATAGGCCATGCGGTGCTGGGTGGCGATACCGCCGCCAAGGGCTGCGATACGGTCGATGGAGCGGTCGGAGATGGTTTCGGCATGGTCGAAGAACCAGTTCAACCCTTCGAGCGGGATATCCCGGTTGACCTTTTCGAAGACATCCAGCGCCCGCGAAATCGTCTCGTCATAGGTGGCATGCAGACGCCAGGGCCAGCGGTTTTCCGCCAGAATCCGGACAACGTCTTCAAGCTCGCCTTCCATCTCCGGTGGCATATCGGGCCGCGGCTGACGGAAATCCTCGAAATCGGCAGCGGAAAAGACCAGCATTTCGCCCGCACCATTGTGCCGGAAATAGTCGTTGCCCTGCTTGTATTTGACCGATTGCGTCCAGTTGAGGAAATCCTCCTTCTCCTGTTTCGGCTTCTGCGTGAAGAGGTTGTAGGCCAGCCGAACCGTCATCTGGTTCTCATCCGACAGCTTCTGGATCACCTCGTAATCGTCAGGATAATTCTGGAAGCCGCCGCCGGCATCGATCACGCCGGTCACGCCCAGCCGGTTCAGCTCGCGCATGAAGTGGCGGGTGGAATTGACCTGATAATCGAGCGGCAGCTTCGGCCCCTTGGCAAGCGTCGAATAGAGGATGCCGGCATTCGGCTTGGCGAGCAGCAGGCCGGTCGGATTGCCGTTCGCATCGCGGGTGATCTCGCCGCCGGGCGGGTTCGGCGTATCCCTGGTGTAACCGACGGCGCGAAGTGCCGCACCGTTCAGCAGCGCCCGGTCGTAAAGATGCAGCAGGAAGACCGGCGTATCCGGCGCCACCGCATTGATCTCCTCGATGGTCGGCAGGCGCTTTTCAACGAATTGATGCTCGGTGAAACCGCCCACGACCCGCACCCATTGCGGGGCCGGCGTGATCGCCACCTGCCGCTTCAGCATGTCCATGGCATCGGCAAGCGAGCGCACGCCGTCCCAGCGCAGTTCCATGTTGAAGTTCAGGCCACCGCGCACGACGTGGGTGTGGTTGTCGATCAGGCCGGGCAGAACCCGCTTGCCCTTCAGGTCGACGATCTTCGTATCCGACCCGGCAAGGGCCATGACCTCGGCATCGCTTCCGACTTCCAGGAACAGGCCATCCTTGATGGCGACTGCCGTTGCATTGGGATTGCCGCGATCAAGCGTCGTGACGCGGCCGTTGTGAAGGATCGTATCTGGATGCATGGAAGAACCTCCGGTCTTGATGGGATCAGCGGCCTTAGCCGGTGAAAACAGATTCGGAAAGGCAAGGCTCGAGGCCGCGCCAAGAAAGGTGCGTCGTGTCGGCATCAGCTTCTCTCCCGGTTGATCGGCTGTTTAACTTCGGCGAGACCCGTGGTTTCAGCGCCACCCTTCGGCATATGGCCAAACATGTGCGGCTTGATCTGGTTGATCCATGAAACGACGGCCGGTTCCTTGCCGGCAATCGTCTTTGCGAAAGGAATGATCTGCTCTCCAACCAGGATGCCGAGCAGGCCGACGAGAGCGATGACTGGCGGTGCGGGAGAACGCACATTGAGCAGGCTGTAAACGATACCGACCAGCAGACCGGCGCCAAGGGACAGAAGATAGACTTTCATGGGAACCTCCTGATGGGTGAAAGCCGCACCGGGCTGGATGACGATCCTGCCGGTGCGGCGCGGTTGAAAGCTTATTTCTTGGCCGGGTTGGGGCCGATGCGCTTGCCGTGCTTGACGCGTTCTTCACCGCCATGGACATGGGTGACGGCATAGTCGATGCCCATGCCGTAGGCGCCGGAATGTTCCTTCACCAGCGAGGTGACGGCGTCATAGGTTTCCTTGCGGGCCCAGTCGCGCTGCCATTCGAGCAGCACCTGCTGCCAGGTGACGGGAATGATGCCGGCCTGCACCATGCGGTCCATGGCATATTTATGCGCATCGAGAGACGTGCCGCCGGAAGCGTCCGCCACCATGTAGATCTCGTAATCTGCGACATCATGGAGTGCGGAGAGCGCAAAGGTGGTGTTGCACACTTCCGTCCACAGGCCGGAGACGACGATCTTCTCGCGGCCACCGGCGGCGTTCTTCGCCAGCGCATCGCGGACATTCTGGTCATCCCAGGAATTCATCGAAGTGCGTTCGAGGATATCATTCTCTGGGAAGACCGCGAGTAGTTCCGGGAAGGTGTTACCGGAGAAGCTTTCCGTTTCGACCGTGGTGATGGTCGTCGGAATGTTGAAAATCTTTGCCGCCTTGGCGAGGCCGACGACATTGTTCTTCAGGGTCTGCCGGTCGATAGACTGCACACCGAAAGCCATCTGCGGCTGCTGGTCGATGAAGATGAGCTGGCTGTTGGCGGGGGTAAGGACTTCGAGCTTGGACATTTTCAGTTCTCCGTTCAGGTGGTGGTTGCCGATCTACGGCGGTGGAAATTAGGAAGGCTTCGCCGGCCGGCTGCCCGGCAGGGGCAGCCGTCTTGAAAAGCGAGGGTCTGTCTTGGTCAGTGGGTGCGGATCAGAGACCCGCTTTATGCCGCAAGCGGAGCGAGGTTCGCCTCGATCTGATTGCGGAAAGGCTCGTAGCGGCTCGGCAGCTTGAGCGCTTCGCCCAGATGCGCGGTATCCTCGTCGCGGTCGAAACCGGGCTCATTGGTGGCGACCTCGAACAGGATGCCGCCCGGCGTGCGGAAATAGATCGCCCAGAAATAATCGCGGTCGATGACGGGCGTGACCTGATAACCAGTATCCATCAGCGCCTTGCGCACTTCCAGCTGCTTCTCGCGGTTTTCGACTGCGAAGGCGATATGGTGGACCGAGCCCGCTCCCGAACGGGCAAAGGGTGTCTTGGGCAGGGCCACAAGATCGATCGTATCTGCCCCATTGCCGCCGGGAATGACGAAACGCGTCACATTGCCTTCAACGTCAGTCCGCTCATAACCCATGAAACGCAGCAGTTCTTCGGTTGCGGCAGTGTCGTGCAAATTGAACCGTGCGCCGGTGAAACCGCGTATGGCGTTGTCTTCGGAAATTCCCTCGGCCAGCCAGGCAGCGCGGGCGTCGTCGCCCGTTTCGATCAGAGCAAGACCATCGCCATCGGGGCCGGTGAAGCGCAGGCGATTGGCGCCGAAGACCGTGTCGGCCTGAACGCCGGCAGCGCCCTTGGCAAGGAGACGCTCTTTCCAGAAACCCAGCGAACCCTTCGGAATGGAAAACTGCGTCTCGCCCACCTCACCGACGCCGGGACGGCCGGCCATCATGTTGGCGAAGGGAAAATAGGTCATGACCGTGCCGGGCGTTCCCTTTTCGTCGCCGTAATAAAGGTGATAGACGCTGGGTTCGTCGAAGTTGACGGTTTTCTTCACCCGGCGCAGGCCGAGCGTATCGGTGAAGAAACTGTTGTTCTGCCGCGCGTCCGACGCCATGGAGGTGACGTGGTGCAGGCCCTTGATATCCTTGATCATCGTCGGCGCCTTTCATCTTTGGTGTGTCCGTTTCGATGGACAAAGATGTAACCCGCTTGATTGCATCGCGGAACTGCAATATTTTTCTCGAATGAATTGCGATTTTTGAAATAATGGCGATGAACGATCATAAAGCTCTCAAAACCTTTCTGATGGCGGCCGAAAAGCGCAACTTCGCGCAGGTCGCCCGCGAACTGGGCATGACGGCAGCCGCCGTCACCCGTGCTATTGCCGCGCTTGAAGACGATCTCGGTGTGCAATTATTCGTCCGCACCACCCGGCAGGTTTCCTTGACGACGGACGGGGCGATCTTCGCCGCACAGATCCAGCCCGCGGTCGAGGCGCTGGAGAATGCCCGGCGCGATGTCCGCAACGCCCACAAGGCCGATGAGGGGCGTCTGAGGATCAGCGCGCCGACATGGCTCGGCAAAACCGTGCTGCCGCCGATCCTGTCCGGCTTCCGGGAGCTCTATCCGAAAATGTGCTTCGAGATTTCGCTCTCGGACGGCCTGATCAATATCGTGGATGACGACTACGATCTGGCAATCCGCATTTCGTCGGCCCCATCGGACAAATTCACCATCTGGCGCAAGATCAGGGCCGTGCCAAGAATATTGGTGGCGGCCCCAGGCAGCCGGTTTACGCAGATGGAACATCCGGGCGAGCTGACCCCTGACGATTGCCTTGCCTATAGCGGTGAAAGCCGGCGGGAAAACTGGGTCCTGTCGGACGGCGGATCGAGCATCGCCATATCGGCCGGCCGGGCATTCAGCGCCAATAGCGGCGAGGTTCTGGCCGATATGGCAGCGGAAGGCGCCGGTGTGGCCCTGCTGCCGGGATTTAATATCGCCGAACATATCCATAGCGGCCGGCTCGTTCATGTGCTGCCCGGCTGGGTGCCACCCGAACTCTGGCTGACGCTTTATTATCCGCCCTATCAGGCGCTGCCACCCCGTATTGCGACTTTCTCGAAATTTTTCGAAGAGCAGTTGCCGGCACATATGGTGATGCTGGACTAGAGCCGGCAGCACTGACAGGGCCGACGCGCACGAGCGCGCCGGCCTGAGGCGTAAAATAATGTGACGGCAGCTACGGCTGCCGTCACATGTTTATGGTCGTCTTCTACGCGAGATGCTGATTGAAGAAGGCGGCGATCCGGTCGAACGGGATCTTGTCGGCGCGGTCATAAAGGTCCGTGTGGTTGGCGTCCGGAATGATCACCAGCTCCTTCGGTTCGGCAGCCGCGGCGAAAGCGGTCTGGCTGAAATAGCGGGAATGCGCTTTTTCCCCATGGATCAACATCACCGGGCGCGGCGATATTTCGGCGATATAGGTCAGGATTGGCATGTTCATGAATGACAGCGGTGTCGTCTGCGTCCAGGCATTGCCGGAGTTGACGGCACGCGCATGGTAACCGCGCGGTGTCCGGTAATAGTCGTGATAATCAATCAGGAACTGCGCTTCGCCACCCTTGAGATCGTTATAAGGGGGTTGATAGGCGGGGCTTCCCTTTTCCGCATCCTGCCAGCGCTGCCGGCTCATCTGCTCCAGCGCCTGCGTGCGCTGTTCGAGGGTAACGCTGTCGTTGTAGCCTTTGGACATCACCCGCGTCATGTCATACATGGTGCTGGCCACGACTGCCTTCACGCGCTTGTCCACCGCCACGGCATTCAGCGCCATGCCGCCCCAGCCGCAGATGCCGATGACGCCGATGCGCTCGCGATCCACGTAGGATTGCAGCCCGATATAGTCGACCGCAGCACTGAAATCCTCGGTATTGATATCCGGCGACGCGACGTTCCGGGGCTCACCGCCGCTTTCTCCGGTATAGGACGGATCGAACGCCAGCGCGGCAAATCCGCGCTCCGCCATGGTCTGTGCATAAAGGCCGGACGACTGTTCCTTCACCGCACCAAAGGGACCGCTGACGACAAGAGCAGCCAAAGGCGCAGCTCCACGGTTCTTTGGCAGGTAAAGATCGCCTACGAGAGTAATGCCGTATCGGTTCCTGAACGAGACCTTCTGGTGGTCGACATTGTCGCTCTTCGGGAAAACCTTGTCCCACGAAGAGGTTTGCGCGAAAGCCTGCGTCGCACCCGCCACCTGCACCATGCCCATTGCGGCGACGGCGATGCCCGTTGCCCTCATCAGGTTGCGCCTGCCGGTATTGCAGGTTTCACTCGTTTCGATTGGCTTGCTCATGCTGGGAACTCCTGGGGTTCGGTTCATTGGACGCGTTCAATACGCAGCGGAAATTCCCCAGGGATATGAAGCGCTTCATAGCCTTGATCGAAGCGTCCCAGCCGGATGAGGCCGGGATGCCTGTAGTCGGCATAGAACATCGCGAGATTGCCCCAGGGCATGTAATAACAAAGGTCGTAAGGCCGCTCATTGTCGAACGGACCATGGCCTTCGACTGCCAACTTTCGAGGGAGATAGGCGATCTTCTCATTGGAGCCGAAGTCGGCGATCTTGAGATCGAGCGGCAGCATGGATGCAAAATCGCGCGCCGACGGATTGTCGTAGAGCGTCGCGATCATTGTGTTTTCTCCGAAAGTCAGCTTGATCTTCAAACCGGTCTTCTCCTGATTGTCGGCGCCGCTTTTGCTGAGGGCTCGCCCGGGCAAGATGAACGCGGCGGCCATCGCCAGCAGGATGCGTCGGGCAGGAACCATCGGGCGCACATTCATGACGGCCTCCGCGCCAGCCGCCAGGCGGCAACAGACGCAAGCGAGGAGCAGCAGAGCAGCAATGCGCTCAACGTGAAGGCGGACCACCAACCGAAACTGTCGAATAAAATTCCACCGACCGAGGCCCCCGCCGTGATCGCCAGTTGAATGACGGCAACCTGAAGCCCGCCGCCGGCCTCGGCATCGTCGGGCAGAATGCGGCTCAGCCAGGTGCCCCAGCCAACCGGTGCGGCGGTTCCAAGAAAACCCCAGCCGACAAGGGCGGCGATGACTGGACGTTCCGCTTCGCCAAAGACGACCATGGAGAGCGCGATACCGGCCATCATCATCGGAATGACCACAAGAATGCTGAAGAGACGGCGTTGCAGCAGTCGACCGATGACCCATGTTCCGACCGCCCCGGCCAGTCCCATGATCAGCAGCATCAGTGACAGCACCGTGATTTCGACCCGCGTGACCTGTTCGAGAAAGGGCCGCAGATAGGTGAAAAGTGCGAACTGGCCCATGAATAACAGCAGGATCGCGATCATGCCCGCTGCGACGGCTGGACGTCCAAGCAGCCTGAAGATAGTCGTGGATGCGCGGTCGCGCCGCGGCGGGAGTTCCGGCAGGACGATCCATTGCCATAGGAGTGCAAGCAGGCCGATCGGCACGACAAGAAAGAAGGCGCCGCGCCAGCCGATATAGGCGCCCAGCAGGCTGCCGAGCGGGGCGGAAACCGTTGCCGCAACCGCATTGCCGGCATTCAGCAGGGCAAGCGCCTTCGGCACCTGGGCATGGGAGACAAGACGCATCACGATGGCGGTGGACATCGACCAGAAGCCGCCGATCGAAATGCCGAGCAAGGCGCGGCCAAGCATCAAAACCGGAAAAGACGGTGCAAGGGTGACCACGATTCCGGACAACATCAGCAGCGCCGTCAGGCCGAGCACGACAAGGCGCCGGTCGAGCCGCCGGGTCAGGCCGGCAATGAACAGGCTGGTGACGACCGCAAAGATGCCGGAGACGGAGATCGCCTGCCCCGTATTGCCTTCCGAAACACCGAGATCGGCGGCGATCGGCGTCAGCAGGCTGACGGGCATGAATTCCGAAGCGATCAATACGAAGGCGCAGAGCGTCATGCAAAGCACGGCGCTCCATGCCGCGCGCCTGCTGCCCATCTCTTCGTCATAAGTGAGTGTCATTCGCCCAGATCCCACTAAAATCCCGGTTTCTTTTCAATGGCGGCAAGATATTGCCGGGCGACTTTGCGGACAATCCGTGCTAATTCGCATGGACTTATCGAAATTCAATATTAATTGGCGAGGTTTGATGCAGCGAGAGGACATGAAGGATCTCCTCTGGTTCATGGAGGTTGCTAAGGAGCGGAGCTTCACAAAGGCTGCGGCGACGCTTGGAACATCGCAGTCGACATTGAGCTACACAATCAAGCAGCTGGAAGCCCGGCTGGGCGTGCGGCTCCTGACGCGGACGACACGCAGCGTGGCCACCACGGAAGCCGGCGAGCGCCTGTTTTTGTCCATCGCTCCGCGATTTCAGGGGATCGAGGCGGATTTGGCGGACCTCGTCGCCTTTCGTGAAAAACCCTCAGGCACCGTGCGCCTCACCTTGTCCGATCACGCCCTGCAAACCACCGTCTGGCCGAAGCTGAGCCGCGTACTCACCAACTATCCTGACATCCATGTCGAACTCTATAGCGACAATGGCATGCGCAATATTGTCGAGGAACGCTTCGATGCCGGCGTGCGACTGGGCGAGAGCGTCGACAGGGACATGATTGCCGTCAGGATCGGCCCGGACTGGCGGCTCCGGGCCGTGGCTTCGCCGGACTACTTCGCCAGACACGGCATCCCTGCCACACCCCAGGATCTGGTCGGCCATGTCTGCATCAATACACGTCAGGCCACCTGGGGTGGATTTTACACCTGGGAGTTTGAAAAGGACGGGCGAGAACTGCGGGTCAGAGTTGACGGGCAACTCAGCTTCAACTCATCGATCTCCCAGATCGACGCGGCGATGAAAGGCTACGGGATCGCATATATTCCCGAAGACCTTGTCGAGGAGCACATCGCCGAAGGGAGATTGCAGGCGGTTCTGGACAATTGGAGCGCACCCTTCACCGGCTATCACCTCTATTACGCCAGCAGGCGCCAGATGTCTCCGGCGATGAAGGTAATCATCGACGCCTTGCGCCATCATGCCTGATACCGGGGATTGAAGTCTTGCCAAGGGCAGCTGGTCGCCAAATCAGCCCGTCATTGGTGGCGGGTCGTTGCGCCTTGGACACCAGTTTTCCCCATCGGCACATCGCCGAATCATCGCACGACCCGTGCCCGCCCGGCCGAAGCATTGCCGTGGCCCGGAAACCGGAAATAACAGCTTCCGCTTTAAAAAAACCAACTACACGGCACCCGAAATAAAGGCGACAAAGCAAAGCATTGGCCGATTCTGGCAGCCGTTACATAGGTGGGTCAGCGCCCGGCAAGAATCGCAGGACAGTTTTAGATGAAAATAACGGTCAAATCCTTGCGCTCTCGCCCCTCCAAACAGATACTACTTATCCGTGAGCCATCACGTCTGATTGCCCGCAGTGGAAGCTGATCGAATCGATAGTTGGCTTCGTGATTTTATACTCTACAAGACTCTAAGATACGAAAACATCAAGAATAAAATGCGACGCCTCCAAATATTAACTAGGCTTTAAATGTTGGCCTGATATGACACGCTCGTCGCGAAAATCTTAAGCGGCAGAAATTATTGAGCGGCATTCGCACAAGCTAGCGTGGAAAATCCGGGCCCCTATCTCCGGCTCGAATTGCATGAAGCGTTTCCAGCGCAGGTTCACATGAGCCATGTTCTCCACAATTTCGCTTTATTTGCGGATGTCGGACCGCTGTCATAACGGGCAGTGTCTGGCAGCAGATAGGCGTGACCATCCGCCATTCGGTAAAGGACACGTTCATGACTTCGATCCTCTCCTCATTGTCTGCTGTGCAGATTTCCAAGCTTTCGACGTCCACCATTGCCAGCCTGACGTCGGAAGACGTGAATGCTCTTGATAGCACCAAAATCAAGGCTCTTTCGTCATCTCAGATCGCGTCTTTGAGCACGGATAACCTTGCTCTTTTCAGCTCTGAGGACCTGCGCGCCATTTCCGTGACGGCAGTCAAGGGTCTGACCCTCACCCAGATGGCGAAACTGAGCTCCGCTCAGGTCAGCAGCCTGTCGTCCTCTCAGGTTACCGCCCTTTATGCCAGCCAGATTGACGCCCTTTCGACCGACCAGATCAAGGCACTCAACTCGTCTCAGGTCGCAGGCCTCAGCTTCGCTCAGGTTGCAACACTGAGCAGCGACGAACTGGCCCTCTTCTCCACCGACGAGATCAAGGCGATCAGCGCCACTGCCATCGCTGGTCTTTCCACAGCAGCCATCGCCGCCCTCAGCACCGACAATGCAGCCGCGCTGACAAAGACGCAGATCGCCGCCTTGTCTTCCACGCAGTTCAATGCGCTCAGCTCCGGCAGCCTTGCAACCTTCTCGGCAGACGAAGTCAAGGCGATCAGCACCAAGATCCTTGCTGGTCTCGATGTGACCAAGCTCAGCACCGGCAATATCGCCGCACTCAGCAAGGCGCAGGTTTCGGCGCTCTCCACTGCGCAGTTTGCGGCCATGTCGACTGATCAGATCAAGGCGCTGACATCCGAGCAGGTCTCTGGCCTCAGCTCCGCTCAGGTCGCGACGCTCAGCAGCGACGAACTGGCTCTCTTCTCGACAGACGAGATCAAAGCGATCGCCGCCAACGCCGTTGCCGGCCTTTCGTCCGCAGCCCTCGCTGTCCTTACGACCGACAATGCATCTGCCCTGACGAAGACCCAGATTGCCGGCCTTTCGTCCACGCAGCTCAACGCATTGACCTCCGCAAACCTTGCCACCTTTACGGCAGACGAGATCAAGGCGATCACCACCAAGGCGCTCTCCGGTCTCGATGTGACCAAGCTCAGCACCGACAACATCGCCGCGCTCACCAAGGCTCAGGTAACGTCGCTTTCCTCGACGCAGTTCGCCGCCATGTCGACTGATCAGATCAAGGCGCTGACATCCGAGCAGGTCTCTGGTCTGAGCTCCGCCCAGGTCGGCACACTGAGCAGCGACGAACTGGCCCTCTTCTCCACGGGAGAGATCGGCGCCTTGAGCGCCAATGCGGTCGCTGGCCTTTCCACGGCGGCTTTGGCTGCCCTTACGACCGACAACGCCACGGCCCTGACGAAGACGCAGATCGCCGGCCTCTCGTCCACGCAGCTCAACGCCCTGACCTCGGCTAGCCTCGCCACCTTCACGGCAGACGAAGTCAAGGCAATCACAACCAAGGCGCTCGCTGGCCTTGATGTCTCCAAGCTCAGCACCGGCAATATCGCCGCACTCAGCAAGGCACAGGTTTCGGCCCTCTCGACGGCACAGTTTACCGCCATGTCGACCGACCAGATCAAGGCGCTGACCTCCGATCAGGTTTCGGGTCTCAGCTCCGCTCAGGTCGCGACGCTCAGCAGCGACGAACTGGCCCTCTTCTCCACCGATGAGATCAAGGCCATCGCCGCCAACGCCGTTGCCGGCCTTTCGTCCGCAGCCCTCGCTGCCCTTACGACCGACAATGCATCTGCCCTGACGAAGACCCAGATTGCCGGCCTGTCTTCGACGCAGCTCAACGCATTGACCTCCGCAAACCTCGCCACCTTTACGGCAGACGAGATCAAGGCGATCACCACCAAGGCGCTCTCCGGTCTCGATGTGACCAAGCTCAGCACCGGCAACATCGCCGCACTGACCAAGGCTCAGGTAACGTCGCTTTCCTCGACGCAGTTCGCGGCGCTCTCGACCGACCAGATCAAGGCTCTCACCTCCGATCAGGTCGCTGGCCTCAGCTCCGCTCAGGTCGGCACGCTCAGCAGCGACGAGCTGGCTCTCTTCTCCACGGATGAGATCAAGGCTATCGCCGCCAACGCCGTTGCCGGTCTTTCTACCGCGGCCCTGGCCGCCCTCAGCACCGATAATGCAGCAGCCCTGACGAAGACCCAGATTGCGGGCCTCTCGTCCACGCAGCTCAACGCGCTAACCTCGGCTAGCCTCGCCACCTTCGCGGCAGACGAAGTCAAGGCAATCACAACCAAGGCGCTCGCTGGCCTTGATGTCTCCAAGCTCAGCACCGGCAATATCGCCGCACTCAGCAAGGCACAGGTTTCGGCCCTCTCAACGGCACAGTTTACCGCCATGTCGACCGACCAGATCAAGGCGCTGACCTCCGATCAGGTGTCCGGTCTCAGCTCCGCTCAGGTCGCGACGCTCAGCAGCGACGAACTGGCCCTCTTCTCCACCGATGAGATCAAGGCCATCGCCGCCACTGCCGTCTCCGGTCTGACGACTGCGGCTATTACGTCGCTTACCACCGACAACGCCGCAGCACTGACCAAGACCCAGATTGCGGGCCTGTCTTCGACGCAGCTCAACGCCTTCAACTCCGCGAACCTTGCCACCTTCACGGCGGACGAAGTCAAGTCGATCACCGCCAAGGCTCTCGGCGGTCTCGACGCCACCAAGCTTAGCACCGGCAATATCGCCGCACTCAGCAAGGCTCAGGCCGCAGCACTGTCCTCGACGCAGTTCGCAGCCCTCTCGACCGATCAGATCGCGGCACTGACCTCCGAACAGGTGTCTGGTCTGAATTCTGCTCAGGTCGCTACGCTCAACAGCACCGAGCTGGCGCTGTTCTCGACAGACGAGATCAAGGCTATCAGCGCCAATGCTGTCGCCGGTCTTTCCACCGCGGCTATCGGCGGCCTCAGCACCGCCCAGGCTGGAGCTCTTTCGGCCCAGCAGCTGAAAGTCATGAACGACGCACAGGTTGAAGCGGTCATCAAGGCTTACAAGGGTGTATAAAATTTAAGAAACAAGACAATCCACGACGCGGCCCGAAGCCGCGTCGTGGCACATTTGGGCTTTTCGCCGCAGAATACTTCGAAAGATTTCTGAAAAATTCGTCTGCACCGTTTATCGAAACAATGCTTTCGTCGCGCGACAGAACAATGGGCTGAGGCATTCTCGCCCGGAGAAAATATCAGCAATTGGTCCCTTGGCCTGACTGATCCGTTGCCTCCCAGGCGACCGTTTGACTGGAAGGACATTTCGCTCCTCAAAGCCCGCGGCTGATCAGCGCAAGCAACCCGGAACTCAATACATCCAGCCACAGGCAAGTTACCTGCGATAGCTAAAGACGGCCCATCAACAGGCTGCTTTATCTTAGACCCTTTGTCGCCTTGCCGCAGGATGTCATGACCGCCAACCAAGTCTCCCCATCAAATGACGACACCGCTCCGAGCGCACTCGATCTTGCGCGGAACCAGCGGCTGAGCCTCATGGATCTGCTGAGCATATCAGAGGCGCTCAATGCCGCCGGGCAACAGGCGGCGGCGGCGGAACTTTACAAGACCTGGGTCGCATTCAACGACAACAACCCGACGATCCATCTCGCCTATTTCAACTATGCCGTCATGCTCAACCAGCTGGGCGATCGGGCCGGCGCTGTACAGGCGTTCCGCGCCTGCCTGAAGGCCAACCCGGAATTCGCGCCCGGCCATATCAATCTCGGCCGCGCGCTTGAAGATGCCGGGCTGATCGGCCACGCGGTGGAGCAATGGTCGCATTATGCCGAAGCGACGAAAAGCGTCGACGCCGAGACAATCGGCCATCGGCATATGACCCTGCAGAATATGGGCAGGGTTCTAGAAGGCGCCGGAAAGCTCGAAGAGGCCGAGACCGCCTTGCTACAGGCATTCGAACTGCGGCCGGAACTGCCGGAGGCCGGCCAGCACTGGGCATCGTTGCGGCAGCGCCAGTGCAAATGGCCCATACTTGCCCCTTCGAGCCATATTCCCGTGCGCAAGATGCTCGATGCGATGTCGTCGCTGACGCTGAGCTGTTACGCCGACGACCCGATGTTCCAGCTCGCCAAGGCATATCGCCTCAGCAAGATGCTGGTCGGTGCGCGTCCAGACCTCAGCCGGTTCCCGCGCAGATCACCCAAGCAGAAATCCGGCACCGGCCAGCGTCTGCGCGTCGGCTATCTTTCGTCGGATCTTCGCGATCATGCCGTCGGCTTCGCACTCTGCGAAGTTCTGGAACTGCATGACAAAGATAGCATCGAGGTCTTCGCCTATTATTGCGGCAATGTCCGCGGCACTGACAGCACGCAGGCACGCATCAAGGCCGCGGTTCATTGCTGGCGTGATATTCACGGCATGGATGACGCCACCGCGGCATCTCAAATCATTGCCGACGAGATCGATATATTGATCGACGTGAATGGCTACACCAAGGATGCCCGCACGAAAATTTTCGCCTATCGCCCCGCACCGGTCATCGTCAGTTTCTGCGGTTACCCGGGATCGATGGGAAGTCCGTTCCATCAATATCTGATCTCAGATGGTTACATGATCCCGCCGGAGAACGAGATCTATTATTCCGAGAAGGTGCTCCGCATCGCCTGCGACCAGCCCCTCGACCGGAAGCGGTCCATCGCCCCCCGGCCGACCCGGGCAGAGGTCGGACTGCCGGAGGATGCATTCGTTTATGCCAGCTTCAACGGCATGCAGAAGATCACGGAAAACTGCTTCGCCCGCTGGATGACGATCCTGTCGGAGACGCCCGGCAGCCTGTTATGGCTGCTGGCGGGTGATGACGACGTCAATCAACGCCTGCGAGACCTTGCGGAAAAGAGCGGCGTCGCGTCCGACAGGCTCATCTTCGCACCGAAGGCCCAGAACCCGCAGCATATTGCGCGCATCGGCCTTGCCGATCTGTTTCTCGACACGTTCCCCTATGGCGCGCATTCCACGGCGTCGGATGCGATAACCTCAGGCCTGCCGGTTCTCACCATGTCCGGCAAGACCTTTGCCGCACGCTTCTGCGGCAGCATCGTCACCGCAGCAGGCGTGCCGGAGATGATCTGCTCCTCACCGGAAGATTATGTCGCCCGCGCCATCGGTTTCGAACGCGACCGTAAGAGCCTTCTGGAGGTCAGGGAATCGATCGCCCGGCAGCGCGACACCAGCGTCCTGCGCGATATTCCCGCCCTGGCGCGGCGTCTCGAAGAACTCTTCTGGCAAATGCAGGGTGAATGCGAGCGTGGCGAGACCCCTGTGCCCGACCTCAGCAATCTCGATATTTATTACGAAGCAGGTGCAGAGGCGCTGCAGGAAAACATCGAGTTCGAGGACGAACAGAGTTACCGCGAGCGCTACCTGAAGAAGCTGAGGCAATGGCACGACTATGCGCCGATCCCCTATGACCGCCGCCTCTGGCAGAAACCGGACAATTGAGCGGGGATCGAACGACACCGGCGAGGACAAGCGCCCTGCGGCGCGCCCCCCGGCAAATCTTGACCGCCCGCAAGGCGATGGATGAACAGGACTGACTTAGCAATGATTGCGGACGAAAGAATTGTCATTGTGGGTGCCGGGCTTTCCGGCGCGGTCATTGGCCGCGAGCTTGCACTGGCGGGCCACAGGGTCGATATCGTCGATGCCCGCGATCACATTGCCGGCAATTGCCACACCGAACGCGACGGTGAGACCGGCGTTATGGTGCATGTTTACGGTCCGCATATTTTCCATACCGACGACAAGGAAGTCTGGGACTATGTGAACGGCTTTCAGACATTCATGCCTTACAAGAACCGGGTCAAAACGACGAGCGGCGAGCGCGTCTATTCGCTGCCGGTCAATCTGCACACGATCAACCAGTTCTTCGGCAAGAATTTCCGGCCCGATGAAGCCAGAGCCTTTATCGAGGAAAAGGCCGACAAGTCGATTACCGATCCACAGACCTTCGAGGAGCAGGCGCTGCGCTTCGTCGGCCGCGATCTCTATGAAGCCTTCTTCAAGGGATACACCGAGAAACAATGGGGCTGCTCGCCGACGGAACTGCCGGCCTCGATCCTGAAACGCCTGCCCGTGCGCTTCAACTATGACGACAACTACTTCTTCCACAAATATCAGGGCATGCCGGAAACCGGCTATACGGACATGATCGAACGCATCCTCGATCATCCGAATATCAGCGTCAAACTTGGCACACATTTCCAGCGCGCCGAAGCGGCGGCCTCCGCACACGTCTTCTATTCCGGTCCGCTCGACGGCTATTTCGAATTCGAATTCGGCCGTCTGGCGTACCGGACGCTCAATTTCGAACGTTTCACCTATGACGGCGACTATCAGGGCTGTGCGGTGATGAATTATGGCGACGTTTCGGTGCCCTTTACTCGCATCACCGAACACAAGCACTTTTCTCCGTGGGAAGACCATGCCGGCTCCGTCTGCTACAGGGAGTTCTCCCATGAATGCGGCCCGCAGGACATTCCCTATTATCCCATCCGGCTGGTCGAGGACAAAGAACAGCTCGCCGAATATGTGGCGCGCGCCGAGCGGGAAGCGTCGGTAACCTTTGTCGGGCGGCTCGGGACCTACCGTTATCTCGACATGGATGCGACCATTCGAGAGGCGCTGGACACCGCCCGGCTCTATCTCGCCCGGCGAGCGGAGGGCGCTCCCATGCCGGCATTTCTGCATTCACCCCTTTGAGGTGACGGCGGCTGAAGCGTAGCAACTTCAGGTTCAGGCAAGCCCGATTGCGTACTCAACATCTGAAAAATGGTGGACCTGCGTAACCGATGCCCCTCTGGTGGGCTCGGGCGGAAAATCCACCTGTTGGGCCTGGACTTTAGGATTTTTCAGACATGACGTCGATCATTTCTTCCCTGAACGTCAATCAGATCAGATATCTCTCGACAGAGGCGGTCGCGGCCTGGACAACCGAGGACGTCGCGTCGCTCTCTACAACGCAGATCAAGGCGCTCTCCTCGGATCAGATCGCGGCACTGGATGTGGAGGATGTGAAAGTCCTCAACTCACAACAGTTGAGCGCCATTTCGCAGGGCGCCATCGTTGGCCTGACACTGGATCAGCTCAACATTCTCGATCAATACGCCATCAAAAGCCTGAATTCGAGCCAGATTTCTGCGCTCACCACCACCCAGCTCCATGCCCTGACGACGGAACAGGCGGAGGCTTTGACCTCATCTCAGGTGCGCGCCCTCAATGCGACGCAAATTGCCGCCCTGAGCGCTGAAGATATAGCGACGTTCTCAACCGCCGATATCGCAGCGCTCACGAGCAAAGCCATGCCGGGCTTGAGCACCGAGGTGATCGCAGGGCTGACCCCGGATCAGATCGCGGCCCTGAGCACGAGCGCCGTTGCGAGCCTGACGACCGACCAGATCGCGGTCCTGAGCCCGGAACAGGCCGAAGCCCTGTCGCCGGCGCAGGTCAAAGTGCTGAGCTCGATGCAACTCGCTGCCCTCGGCACAGACGACATAGCGACATTCTCGACCGCCGACATCGCCGCGATCACCGTCAAGGCCATGCCGGGCCTCAGCACCGAGGCAATCGCAGCGTTTAGCCCGGATCGGATCGCCGCCCTCAGCGCAAGCACGATTGCCGGCCTGACGATCGACCAGATCGAAACCCTGAGCACCGCCCAGATCGCCGCATTGACGACGGCCCAGATTGCCGCACTCAAGACGACGCACATCGCCGCCTTAAGCACCAGCCAGGTCGAAGCCCTGTCGCCGGAACAGGTGAGGTCGCTGAGCGCGGCGCAATTCGTGGCGCTGAGCGCGGAAGACATCGCGACATTCTCTACCGCCGATATAGCGGAGATCACCGGCAAAGCCATGCCCCGTCTGGGCACGGAGACGATCAGCACGCTGACCAAAGAGCAGATCGCCGCATTGACGACGGCCCAGATGAACGCCCTCGGTATAGCGCAGTTCCAGGCCTTGAGCGCGGCTCAGATCGAGGCCCTGTCAACCGCTCAGATTGCCGCCCTCAGCACCGGCGTGGTCGCCAACCTGATAGCCGACCAGATCGAAGCCTTCAGCACCCAGCAGGTCGAGGCCCTGTCCTCGGCACAGGTGAAGTTGCTGAGCTCGATCCAGCTTGCGGCCCTGAGCGCGGAGGACATAGCAACATTCTCGACCGCCGATATCGCGGCAATCACCGGCAAAGCCATGTCCGGCCTGAGCGCGGACGCAATCGCGGCGCTGTCCACCGCCCAGATCGCCGCCCTGACCACCAGCGCCATTGCCGGCCTGACGGCCGATCAGATCGAAGTTCTGAGCACCGAGCAGGTCGAGGCGCTGTCTCCGACGCAGGTGAAGTCCCTGAGTTCAGCGCAGCTTGCAGCCCTGAGCATCGAGGATCTGGCGACATTCTCGACCGCCGATATCGCAGCGATCACGAATAAAGCCATGTCGGGCTTGAACACCGATGTTATCGCGGCCTTCACCACGGCTCAGATCGGCGCCCTCACCACCAGCGCCATCACCGGCCTCACCTCCGATCAGATCGAAGCCCTGAGCGGCAATCAGGTCAGCCTTCTATCCACCGCGCAGATCAAGGCGTTGAGTTCGGTTCAGGTCGCCGCCCTGGGCAACGATGTGGCCGCCCTGTCCACCAGCCAAACCGCCGTGTTGAGCACATCGGGCATCAAGGGTCTGACCAGCGATCAGGTTGCGGCCCTCAGCATCGATCAGTTCGCGGCCCTGACCACAGCCCAGATCGCGGCTTTCGGCTCGGGACAGATTGCGGCATTGAGCACGGACAATATAGCATCGCTTTCCGTGGCCCAGCTTGCGGCAATGAGCACCTCCGGCATCCTCGGACTTTCGACCGGCCAGATCGCCGCCCTCAGCACCGATCAGGTCTCCAAGCTGTCGACCAAGCAGATGGCGCGGTTGAGCTCGGCACAAATTGCCACCCTCGGCACAGACGACATAGCCGCTCTTTCAACGGCCCAGATCGCCTCCCTGAGCGCTGCGGGCGTTACGGGACTAAGCGCGCAACAGCTGGCGACCCTCACCACCAGCCAGGCCGAAGCCTTAACGAGCGCGCAGATCGTCAATCTCGGCTCCACACAGATTTCGCAGCTGGGGACGGACGATCTGGCGAAATTCACGACCAAGGACATCGCCGCGATCACGTCCAGCGCAATCGCAGGACTGTCGGCAGAAACCCTTGCTTCCCTCACGACAGCCCAGATTGCCGCCCTGAATGTACAAAGCATCGGTGCGTTGAGCACCGCGCAGATCGCCGCCTTGAGTATCGCCCAGGTCGAGGCCTTGACCACCGCCCAGGTCGGCGCTCTCAGCTCGAAACAGATCGCCGCCTTGAGCGCGGATAACATTGCGACATTCTCGACCAAGGATATCGCCGCGATCAGTTCCAGTGCGATCTCCGGATTGTCGGCAGAGACCATCGCCTCCCTGACGACAGCCCAGATTGCCGCCCTGAACGTGCAAAGCATCGGTGCGTTGAACACCGCGCAGATCGCCGCCCTCAGCACCGCGCAGGTCGAGGCCTTGACCAGCGCTCAGGTAAGCGCTCTCAGCTCGACGCAGATAGCTGCCCTGAGCGCGGAGGATATGGCGACGTTCTCGACCAAGGACATTGCCGCCCTTAGTTCGAATGCAATCCCGGGCCTCTCCACCCAAACCATAGCGTCGCTGACGACAGCGCAGATCGCAGCGCTGAGTACGGCTGGCATTGGCGGGCTGAGCACCGGACAGGTCGCAGCGCTTACTGGCGATCAGGTGGACGTCCTGACCAGTACCCAAATCGCGGCACTCACCTCCAAACAGGTTGCGGCCTTGAGCGTGGCTGACATCGCCTCGCTTTCAGCAGCCCAGATAGCCGCCCTCAGCACGGCGGGCATAACGGGCCTGACCACTGACCAGATCGCGGCCCTCGATACCGCGCAGGTCGAGGCTTTGACCGAGACCCAGGTCGGTGCTCTCAGCTCGAAACAGATTGCGGTCTTGGGTACGGACGACATGGCAACGTTCTCGACCAAGGACATTGCCGCGATCAGTTCAAATGCCATCCCGGGCTTGTCAACGGAGACCATAGCGTCGCTGACCACGGCCCAGGTCGCAGCCTTGAGTGCGGCTGGCGTTGGAGGGTTGAACACCGGGCAGGTCGCAGTCCTGACGAGCGATCAAGTCGACGCCCTGATCAGTATCCAGGTCAGCGCCCTCACCTCCAGGCAGGTTGCCGCCCTCAGCGTGGCCAGCATCGCTTCGCTTTCGGCAACCCAGATAGCCGCTCTCAGCACGGCGGGCATAGCGGGCCTGACCACCGATCAGATCGCCGCTCTCAACACCGCTCAGGTCGAGGCCCTCACCAGTGCTCAGATCGGCGTCCTCAGCGCAAAACAGATTGCGGCCCTCAGCGCCGGTGGCCTTGATACATTCACCGCCGCCGAGCTGGCTGTCATCAGCTCGAGTGCGATCTCGGGCCTGTCGACAGCGGCAATCGCTTCGCTGACGACGGCGCAGATCGCCGCTCTGGGCGCGGCGGCAGTACCCGGCCTGACCACCGCCCAGATCGCGGCCCTCGGCACCGGTCAGGTGGATGCCCTCACCAGCGCCCAGATCGCCGCCCTCACCTCCAGACAGGTTGCGGCTCTGAGCGTGGCCAGTATCGCCTCGCTCTCGGCAGCCCAGATCGCCGCCCTCAGCACTGCGGGCACGGCGGGCCTGACCACCGATCAGATCACGGCCCTCGACACCCTTCAGGTCGAGGCCCTGACCAGTGGTCAGATCGGCACTCTCAGTTCGAAACAGATCGCGGCCCTCAGCGCCGGCGATCTCGATACATTCACTGCCGCCGAGTTGGCCGCCATCAGTTCGAATGCGGTCTCGGGCCTGTCGACAGCCACGATCGCCTCGTTGACGACCGCTCAGATCGCCGCACTCGGCGCGGCGGCAATACCGGGCCTGACCACGGATCAGATCGCGGCTCTCGGCACCGGTCAGGTAAGCGCGCTGACCAATGCCCAGATCGGCGCCCTCACCTCCAAACAGGTTGCGGCCCTGAATACGGCCGACATCGCCTCCCTTTCCGTCAGCCAGATAGCGGCTCTGGACGCCAAGGCGATTGCGGGCCTTGGCAGCGCACAGACCGGCGCGTTGAGCATTGAACAGGTCCAGACATTATCCACCCGGCAGATAGCATCGCTGAATTCGGATGCGCTCAAGGGCCTGTCCGCGGAGATGCTGGAAACCTTCTCGACGGAGGAACTCGCGGCTATCGGCTCAAGCGCGATAAAGGGACTGTCCACGGACTTTATCGCCGCTCTTTCCACCGCCGAGGTTGCGGCCCTGAGCACGGCTGGCGTCGCCGGATTGACCAGCGATCAGATCAATGCCCTCGGCAAGGACCAGATCGAAGCGCTCTCCACCAGCCAGATCGCCGCATTGAGTTCGGCCGGACTTGCGGGATTGACGGCGGACGATCTTGATACATTCTCGACCGGGGAACTCGCCGCCATCAGTTCGACGGCGATAAAGGGACTGTCCGCCACCGTCGTGGCCTCCCTGTCTTCTCAGGAGATCGCCGCTTTGACGACGGGCCAGGTGGCTGCGCTGAGCTACGGTCAGGTCGCGGCGATGGGGTCTGCGCAAATCGGAGCGCTGTCACTGTCACAGGTCAGCGTCCTCAACGCGCTGCAGGCAGCCGCGCTTGGCGGCGACGACCTGACGGCATTTTCCACCGAGCAGATCATCAGCCTGAGTTCGAGCGCGATCTCGGGATTGGGCACCGGTACGCTCGCTGCCCTGACGGCATCCCAGGCGGCAGCCTTCACGCCAGGCCAGGTCGCCGCCATGACATCGGCGCAGGTTACGGCCTTGAACAGCGCCAAGACCACCAACAGCTCTGTCCAGGATATCGCCTCCCTGATCTCAACCACCAACGAGACGACTTCGACCGAGGACAGCGCGACCAGCACATCAGTGGCGGCTTCGAGTGAAACGCAGGAGACGTCTGACGTCGCTGCAACCATTTTGTCTTATCTGGACGTCTGATTTTAGCCTGCGAACAGGAAAATAACCGGGCCGGGATAGCTGCCATCGCCTGATGGCAGCCGCCATTTCACCGCCTCACCAACCCTGCGTCAGGTTGCGATCAGACCGGGGCCGGGCTGCTCGCCGCTGGCGCAAGGTTCCGTGCGATTTCTCCGGCGACGAAGATCGCGTGCTCGGTAACCTGGGGCAGGCCCATCAGTTCACCGAAGGTTCCGCGCGCCAGCGGACCGCCGATCAGCAGCGTTTCAATGGCCTGGCCGCGGCTGTCGATGGCGCGGGATCGCTCGTCGCAGTGGATGCCCAGCCCCGTCGGGCAAAAGGTCAGAAGACCCGCCTGCTCCAGACCGGAAAGAAAAGCCTGCGATTTCAGAATTCCACCATGGGCGGGACCGGTTGTCACGACGATAGCATCGACGTCGAGCCGCGCGATTTCCCTTTTGCCGCGAAACCGCAGATCGACATGCAACGAACCGTCTTCGCCAGCCTTTGCGGACACAAGCGACCCGGCGACGATCTGTAGCTGGCCCGAAATTATGGCCTCATCCAGAAGTTTCTCCACCTGCGGCGCGATCCTGAACCGGTGCGCGTCCCAGAAGGGCCGCAGCCACCGCACCACCCTGCGCTTTTCGATCAGCGGAAGGTTCCGCCATATGTCGCGTCCCTGCAGGCGAACGGCGTCCAGAACGCCATGCCAGCTCGCACCGCCCGCTTGCGACACTCTCACAGCCTCTCGAATCCGCCGCAATAGTTCCGACGCGCTTTTGGACGGCGGATCGACAAAATCGCCGTAGGGTTCCTGCGGCAAGGCCGGATGGCCACGCGACCGCAAACCGCGGCGCGACAGCGAAACGACCCGCGCGTGATGGCCGCGCCGGTCGAGCGCGGCAAAGGCATCAGCCGCGGTCAAGCCATTGCCGACGATCAGAATGCGGTCACCCGCGGCGATATTTTCCAGCGCGGCGTCCGCATTCAAATCCGCCACCAGTTTCGGATGACCGGCAAGCGGTTTCAACACCTGCGGAAGCGCCGGCGGCGGATGGCTCGTCGCAACCACCACGATGTCCGCGAAGTGGCTCTCGCCCTCTGCGGTTTGCAGCTGCCAGCCGTCATCATGACGGGCCACATGTTCCACCGTGCTGCGCCTGTGCTCAACAATGCCCGCATCCAGCAAAGGCGCGATCTCGGCCGCGACATAGGCGCCGAAGACCCTGCGTTGCGGATAGGCCTGCCCATCAGGCAACACCGCCGCTGCATCGCCCGCAAGCGCGTTCGACCTGTCGAGATAGTGGAGGAAATTATCCGGATCATCAGGATAAAGCGTCATGCGCCCGGCCGGTACGTTGATCCGGTTGGCCGGCTCCGGTGTGGAATAGGCAAGCCCCGCGCCCAATGCCGCTCTCGGTTCGAACACCACGATCCGCACATTTTCGAACGCCCCAGCGGCTCGATGGAGATGGAGGGCAATCGCTGCCCCGCTAAATCCACCGCCTATGATGGCGACAATGGCATTCTTCCGGCTCACTGACATTTCAACTCACGCGACCTCGACGGCACGCCCCGAATAACGTCCAATTTTAGCAGCCCGGACGAAAAATTCACAGCGATGCGTGTCAGGCCGCGCAAGTTCGAACGCATGCGTCCCGTCCGGTTCGGCTGCGTCACTTTCGGCGGATGAGCGGCGAAGGCCGCCGCTCCACCTTTTCTGCCTGCGTTATTCGGCTGCAATCGCCGCGCTCTCCTCGGCCTCTTCGAGTGCGCGCACCAGCGGAATGACGTGCTTGCCGAAATACTCGACCTCCTCCTGGAAATGCAGGAAACCGAGCAGGATGAGGTCGGCGCCGGCGCGCTTCAGGCGCACGATGCGCTCCGCCACCTGTTGGGGGGTGCCGATGAGGTTTGAGCGGAAACCGTCATTGTACTGAACGAGATCCTCGAAGCTGGATTTCGCCCAGTTGCCCTGTCCTTCCGGGGAGGCCTTACCGGCATTCTTCACCTCATGGCCAAAAGCGTTGACCGCTTCCGGATTGGCCTTCTCGATGATTTCGGCAAGCACGGCCTTTGCCTCTTCCTCCGTCTCACGCACGATGGCGAAAGCATTTACGCCAACCTTGACCGAATGATTGTTCTCAGCCGCCTTGGCACGGATGTCATCGACCTGCCTTGCAATTTCTTCCGGGGTGTTGCCGTTGGTGAAATACCAGTCGGAAACGCGGGCCGCCATATCGCGGGCTGCGCGCGAAGAACCGCCCTGAAAGATTTCAGGCTGCGGATCGATCGGTTTCGGCTTCAGGGAATAATTGTTGAATCGATAGAAATCGCCGCGGAAGGTGAAGCTGTCTTCCGTCCAGATGCCGCGCAATGCACGGATGAACTCCTCCGAGCGGCGATAGCGTTCGTCGTGGTCGAGCCACGGTTCGCCGATGGCATGGAACTCGCCGCGAAACCAGCCGCTGACAATGTTGACCGCAACGCGGCCATTGGTGAGGTGGTTAATCGTGGCGATCTGTTTTGCAGCGAGCGCCGGGTTCCACGGCCCCGGCAGAATGGCGGCTATGACCTTCAGCGTCTTTGTCGACTCCAGCAGGGAATGGCTGAAAGACACGGATTCATGCTGGAACTCGGCGCCGTAACCGGCCGTGAATCGAATCTGGCTCAGCGCATAATCAAAACCGCTCGCTTCCGCGATCTGCGCGAGCTTGCGGTTATAGTCGATGGTCCAGCTGGTGCGTTGCTCGATATTCGAGATGACGAGGCCACCGGAAACATTCGGCACCCAATAGGCGAATTTAACGGGCTCGGCTGTGCGTGCGGTCATGATAAATTCCTCTCTTGCAATCTCAGTTGGCAGCCGCTTCGCGTGAAACGACGGAAAGGGTCGGATGGTGATCGCCGCCGCCAAACGCTTTGGCGGGTAAAAGCTCGAACAGATCGGCGACGGCGCGCTCAATGCGCGCTTCGACGGCCGGGTTTGAAAGCGTGTATCCCGTAAAATCCGCCTCGATGGCATAAACCGTCGTCGGCACGGTGACAGCGCCGAAGAAGCCGAACAGCGGACGGAACTGGTGTTCCAGCATCAGGCCATGCAGCGGCGAGCCGCCGGTCGCGGCAAGGATCACGCGTCGAGCCTGCAGGGCACGAAAATCGACGAGATCGAATAAATGCTTGAGCGCGCCCGTATAGGACGCGCGATAGACCGGCGAACCGACGACGAGCACATCGGCAGCCTCCACCGCATCAACAATCGCACGCCCGGCCTCGTCGAGCTCATCTGCGCGCAATGCCCGAAATAGAACCGGGGCGGCATCGGCAAGATCGATGAGGTCGGTTTCAACCTTCGCCGTCCGCCCGATCGCGGCAACAATTCGTTCAACGACGTGCGCCGTGCGGGACGGCCGCTTCACACTACCGGAAATGCCAAGGATCTTCATATCCGTTCGCCCTTCTTTTGTGTGTATTTTCTATGTTTTTAATAGGCTATCAAAGGCGCTCATTCCAAAAGCCGCATATTTTGAGAAATGCTTTCGCGTATTTGGGCCGAAGCACGACTGGTTCACACAGGGCAAGGCGGTCGCTGCAAGCGCCGGAGCGGAAAGCCGCTCATGCCCTCAACGGGCGGATATCGCCCAAAAGCAGGACACCGGGGATCTCCGATCCCCGGTGTCAATATCTAGGGCGATGCTTTCAGCGCCTCAACCGAGCGCGACGTAAAGGCAGGGCAAGGATCAAAACTCCTCCCAGTTGTCGGGGGCGGTATTCAACGCGGCATTGCCTGAAAACGCCGCCCTTATCCTGCCGCCAAGCGCACGCGCGGGAGAGGCTGCGGGCCTGTCGGCGACCGATGCCGTGCGCACGGGCGCGGAGGCCTCGCCATAACCGCCTTCGGACAGTTTGAACTGTGCGATCAGCCCGTTCAGCGAAGACGCCTCGCGTGCAAGCCCGTGGCTGGCGGCCGTGCTTTCCTCCACCATGGCGGCGTTCTTCTGGGTGTCCTGATCCATCTGGTTCACGGCCGTATTGATCTGCTGAAGGCCGGAGGATTGCTCCTGTGCTGATTCCGCGATGGCGGCAACGTGCCGGTTGATTTCCTGCACCTCCGTCACGATCAGTTCCAGCGCCTTGCCGGTTTCACCAACCAGCTGCACGCCCTGCTGAACCTGACCGTTGGAAGTCGTGATCAGGTTCTTGATCTCCTTGGCCGCACCGGCAGAGCGTTGCGCCAGTTCGCGAACTTCCTGCGCGACAACGGCAAAGCCCTTGCCCGCCTCACCCGCACGGGCAGCTTCCACGCCGGCATTCAGCGCCAGAAGGTTTGTCTGGAACGCGATCTCGTCGATCACGCCGATGATGTTGGAAATCTCATTGGCGGATGTCGCGATCTGCTCCATTGCAGCGACGGCCTGCTGCACCACCTCTCCGGATTTTTCAGCGCCGACTTTTGCACGGCCGACGAGGTGACCCGCTTCCTGCGCCCGTTTCGCGGCGTCCTTCACCGTCGTGGTGATCTCTTCCAACGCAGCCGCAGTCTCTTCAACGGCGGCAGCCTGCTGCTCCGTACGCCTCGCCAGATCGTCCGCCGCAGACCTTATCTCGTTGGCGCCGGCGTCGATGCCGCGCGCGTTCTGCGCCACCTGGCTCAAGGTCGACTGCAACTGTTCCGCAGCCCGGTTGAAATCGCCGCGGATTCCGTCAAGACCGGAGACGAACGGCTGAACGATCCGGTAAGTAACGTCGCCCTGGGCGATCTTCGAAAGGGCCGTGGCAAGATTGTCGACGGCAAACTGTACGTCGGCAGCTTCCCTGGCCTTCTGTTTCTCGCGCTCGATCCGGTCCTTTTCAGAAGTCGACCGGTTGGCCTCCGTTTCATTCTCAAGCCGGAGGCGTTCGATTGCGCTTTCGCGAAACGCCTGAACCGCAGCGGCCATCTGGCCGACTTCATCCCTGCGATCCATTCCGGAAATTTCGCTTACCGTATCACCGGCCGCGAGCGATTCCATACGCGCGCGAAGCCGCGCAATCGGGGTGGTGATGCCCCGGGAGGAAATGAGCAGGCCAAGTGCGATAACGGCCAGCGAAACGAGCGCGAGCGTAATCAGGCCCGTCCAGATCGTCGTATTGGTGCTGGCTGTAAGGCGTTCTCTCCCCTCATTCATCACCTGGATGAGCTGCTCATTGCCGGCGCTGATCTTTGGCGAGACTTCGGCAATTTTCCGAAGCACGTTGAGCGCCATCTGCTGCGCTTCGGCGCGTTGCCCTGCCTGCATGAGGGCGATGACCTGATTGCCGATCTCCTCGACTTCGACGACACCCTTGAGGATATCGCGGGCGGCATCCGTGCGCGCCGGCACCAGTTCCATGATCTTGTTCTGGCGTTCCTCGAGCTGCTTACGGTCTGCTCTGAAGGTTTTGACGGCAGCTTCGAAATCAGCGCTGGCCGGGTCGTTAAGGCTGGCGCGAAGCATCTGCATGCCAAGTGCATTGAGGTTCCCGCTGGTTCTGGCGTTCAGAACTGCAGCAAGGGCCTCATGGCCGATGAAATCGCTATAGACGCTGTCGGTGCCTTTATATTGCAGGCTGACGTAGCTTATTCCGGAAAGCGACATCAGGCTCATCAACGAGATGACAAAAACGACCTTCGTTTTTATCTTGGTATTGTTCAGGAAAGACATGAATGGCCTCAAGGCAAGCACTCCTCCAGCCGCCCTCTCAGGAGGCCGGGGAATAATAATGAAACATCGCGGGTAGCTGTTGCCCCTCCTCATAGGGCGACAAGCGGATGCCTTTTTCGAGCCGCCGCCGGGCGGGTCGTCATGGGTCCGCTTGTTCTACCGGCTCCGCCGATGAAACCTTGGAACCTGCGTATTTTAGATTTCACAAAATCACTAAATGAAGTGTTACCCGGGATAGGCAAGTGCTGACAATTCGCCGCGCCGCTGACCGGTTCGAGCTCGTCGGCAAGGGCGGGAACCTTGTCGGCCTCAAACAATATTCCATCCGAAACCGGTGGGGGCGCTACTGCCGCATAGGCTCGCAGGACCATCAGCCCGTAAAAGACCCATGACAGCGCCGGCAAGGCAAGAAGCACCAGCAACACAAGCAAAAGAGGTGACGGGATATCCACGCCGCCTTCCATCGACGTCTGCCCGCCGGGCCTTGTCGAACAGGGCTGGAAGCGAACGGTGCGCATCGACATCGATGGAGCCGGCGAATTCCAGGCAGCCCGGGTCCGAGTGTATGACGGTGGTGTCGAAATCAGCGTAGTAGATGTCCAGCATGTGCAATTTGTCCAGCGGATGGAATGATTTGGACGTCCCCATTTCGCTTGGAAGGCTCAGCCATTTTAAAAGGGGCGATCACGGACCGCCCCACGGAAATAATCTTGTTTCAGTCCGCTTACGCGGGACGCTCCTCGCCTGCATTGGGTCGCCAGGTAATCAACCTCTTCTCCGCAAAATCCAGAATGAGGTCAATAACAAGAACGAACACCGCCAGGATGATGATGCCTGCGAAGACGCCGACCGCATCGAAGTTGCCTTCCGAGCGGGCGATCAGGTAGCCGAGACCGGCGGAAGCTCCCAGATATTCACCGATGATTGCGCCGACCACTGCAAATCCGACGGAGGTGCGCAGCGACGACAGAATCCAGCTCGCCGCCGCCGGGAAATAGACGTGACGCAGCAGATCCGAACGCTTGGCGCCCAGAATGCGGGTATTGGAAAGCACGACCGGGTTCACTTCACGCACGCCCTGCATGGCGTTGAAGAAGGTGACGAAGAAGACGAGCGTAACCGCAAGCGCAACCTTAGACCACAGGCCAAGACCGAGCCAGAGCACGAAGATCGGAGCCAGAACGACACGCGGAATGGCGTTCACGGCCTTGATGAACGGATCGAGCACCCGCGCGACGAAGGGGCTGAGGCCCAGCCAGACGCCGGCGCCGACACCGAGACCTGTACCGATGAGATAGCCCAGCACCGTTTCGCTCAGCGTGATGCCGACATGTTTGTAAAAACCGGCATCGGCAACCCAGTCAATCACCTGTTTGACGATGTCATAGGGTGCCGGAAAGAAGAAGCGGTCGATGGCGCCCGAGGTCACACCGAGCTGCCACCCGCCCAAAAGCACGACCAGAAGAGCGATCTGGATGATACGAACATTAACGGCTTGCATAGCTTTTCTCCACTTCGCCACGCAGGGACGCCCATATATCGCGATAGAGCGTCATGAATTTTGGATCGAGTTTGATTTCCGCGACATTGCGGGGCCGCTCAAGATCGACAGGGAAGCTCTCGATGACGCGGCTCTTCGGGCCGGCAGCGAGAACGACAACCCGGTCTCCGAGCGCAATCGCCTCTTCCAGATCATGGGTGATCATGACCACCGCACGGCGGTCCTCCTGCCACAGGCGAAGCAACTCGTTCTGCATGAGGTGGCGGGTGTGGATATCCAATGCGGAGAAGGGTTCATCCATCAGGATGACCTTCGGCTCGGTGATGAGCGCCTGCGCCATCTGCACGCGTTTGCGCTGTCCGCCGGAGAGCTGATGCGGAAAGCGGTCTCCGAAGCCCTTGAGGCCGACCTTTTCAAGCCAGGCCTGAACCTTGGCGCGCCGCTCATTTTCGGGAACGCCCCGGAACATCAAGCCAAGCTCGACATTCTGAAACGCGGTCTTCCAGGGAAGAAGCGCGTCCTGCTGGAACAGATATCCGATGTTGTTCTGTACGCCCTTAACGAGCGAACCGTCGATGGAAACCTTGCCCTGCGCTGGCTTCAATAGGCCTGCGATGGCGTTGAGAATGGTGGACTTTCCGCATCCCGTCGGCCCAACGATGGAGAGAAACTCGCCATCGCCGACCTTGAGATTGACGTTTTGAACCGCAACAAACGAACCGAACGCCATGGTCACGTCGTCGATTGCCACCATCGGCTGGGGTTCGAGTTGCGTCACGGGTTCTAGCTTTCTGGCTGGCGAAGACATGGCGGCCTCTCAGTTTGCGGCCTTCGAGGCCGCAGCCTCGACGAACTTGTTGGTGTAGGTGGTGTTGAGATCGATCGTCGCCTTGGCGACCGCATCATTGAAGCTTTTCAGAACAGCGAGCGGTGTTTCGAGATCCGCAGGCTCAAACTTGCCATCTTCGGAGAAGATCGCCTTGGCCGCTTCAACGGCCTTGATGTAGGTCTGCTTGTCGCCGGACACGAAATCATCGGGCAGCTTTGCGACGATTTCCTCCGCAGAATGCTGCTTCATCCAGTGCAGCGCCCGAACCGTCGCATTGGTGACCTTCTGGATCACTTCCGGATTGGCGTTGATATAGTCCTGCGTGGCGTAAAGGACCGAGGTGGGATAGATGCCGCCATAGACATCCCTTGCGCCCTGATCGCTACGGGCATCGATGAGGATCTTGCCCAGCCCGCGCTCCACGACGATGGTTGCGGCAGGGTCGTAATTGACGAGCAGATCGATCTTGCCCTGCTGCAGGGCTGCAACGGCCGCAGCGCCCGAACCGACGCCGATGATGGAGATGTCGTTGTCGCTGAGATTATGCTGCTTCATGTAATAGCGAATGAAGAAGTCCGAAGAGGAGCCGGGCGACGTGATGCCGACCTTCTTGCCCTTGATCGTCTCGGGCTTGGCCGGATCGAAATCCGTGTCGTTCTTGCCGGCGAGAACGAGGCCCGAGTTGCGGGCAAGCTGCACAAAGCCTACCACGTGCTTGTTCTGTGACTGCATCTGGATCGTATGATCGTAGAAGCCCACGGCAACGTCCGTGGAACCCGCGACAAGCGCCTGCAGAACCTTCGATCCGCCCTGGGCAAAGTTCTCGGTCGTTACATCAAGGCCCTCCTCCTTGTAGAAGCCAAGGCTCGCCGCCACGGGGAAAGGCAGGTTGTTGAGGTTGTACGAGCCAACGCTCATCCTGACGGATTCGGCATTGGCAGATGCCGCCAGCGCACAGAGCGCCGCGGTTGCAAGCAGATATTTACGCATAAGGGTCTCCTCCCGGTTTGACTATATTTTGCGCCACTATGGCCGCGTCTAGGCTGCGTCTTCAATCGCAGCGGTTGGTTTGGCGAAGGCAAAGCCTTCAAAAAGCCTGCGCGCCGTTCTTACGAGGCCGGCCGTTATTGCGCCGTTTCGCATCTCCAGCTGCACGTCGAGGCGGCCGGCGGGATGTTCGATGCGGATCTGGGTCGGCACCGAAAGGCCTCCGGCCACATCATAAGCGATGGAGCCTTTGGTGACAGCCGCGGTTGCGATGCCAACGGCACCGGTCGTCGCCAGTGCAGGATGACACTCGTTGGGCATGAAATACCGTACCGAAAGAGTGCCGCCTCTGCGGGCAGGTGCAATGAGCACCGGTTTCGGAATGACCATGTCTTTCACATCACCCATTCCCATCAACTTTCCGGCCTCGATGCGGATGCGGGTCATTCGTGCGATGAGATCCTCGTTAGCGCTCAGGGTTTGCGGATCCTCGTACCCCGTCACGCCGAGATCGGCTGCGCGGATGAGAACCATCGGAATGGCGCAGTCTATGGCCGTCACGTTGACGCCATCGATCAGATCGACCGGCTTTCCGGTGGGCAGAAGCTTGCCGGTTTTCGCACCTGCCGCATCCATGAATGTCAATGCGATGGGCGCCGCCAGACCCGGAACTCCGTCGATCGAGGCGTCGCCGAGATAAATAACCTCGCGGCCGCGTGTCGGAACCTTCGCCTCGATCAGCTTGCCGGTATTCACGTTATGGATTCGCACAAGAGTATCCTTGCCCTGCGCTTCGACAAGCCCCGCTTCGATGGCAAAGGGCCCAACGGCGGCCAGCATGTTTCCGCAGTTGGGCGAATAGTCGACATACTGCCTGTCGGTCCGAACCTGCGCAAACAGATAGTCGATGTCAGCGCCCCTGACCGTGGAAGGGCCGATAATCGCAACTTTGGACGTGACCGGATTGCCCCCGCCAATGCCGTCGATCTGCAACGGATGGCCAGACCCCATGATGGAAAGAAGGGCCGCGTCCCGGTCTGCTCGATCACGGGGAAGATCGGATGCGAGAAAGAACGGTCCACGCGACGTTCCACCGCGCATCAGCACACAGGGTATCTTCAGCAGATCGTTCATGGGTTGCCTCAATATTGCATTTGTCGGATCAATGCGCCGTGTTGTTGCAATATGAGCAAAAGAGTCTAATCTGTTAAATGCAATGTTTTGGAGTTTTATTGCGGTATGAGCATCAATTGTGAAATTCTGGATTTGCGGGCGTTTCAAGCGGTGGTTGAACTGGCCAGTTTCCACAGGGCCGCCGAGGCGCTGCATATCTCGCAACCGGCGCTTACCCGCCGTATCCAGAAGCTGGAGCAGGCCATCGGCGCGCCACTTCTGGAAAGAACGACGCGCCACGTTGCCCCCACCGCCATGGGACAGGAAGTCATGCCGCTCGTTCGGCGCATGCTCGAGGAGTTTGACGGATCGCTTTTTGCCATGAAGGACGGCGCGCAACGGCGCGGGCTTATCACCATGGCCTGCGTTCCCACCGCCGCCTTTTACTTTCTTCCCACCGTCATCAAGACCTTCAGCCAGCAGTATCCCCATATAAGGCTGCGGATCAGGGATCTGACAGCCAATGAAGGTCTGCAGGCGGTCGCCAGAGGCGAGGTGGAATTCGGCATCAACCTGATGGGCAATTCTGATCCCGAGCTTTCATTCGAGCCGCTCATCGATGACCCCTTCGTGCTGGCAATGAGGAAAGACCACCCTCTGGCAGCCTTCGAAACGATTGAGTGGGGCCAGCTGGAGGCCTATCCACTGGTCGTCGTGGACCGTTCGAGCGGCAACAGGACGCTTCTCGACAGCGCGCTTGCACGACACAATCTAAAATTGAACTGGTTTTATGAGGTGACGCACCTCAACACGTCGCTCGGTCTCGTCGAAGCCGGACTTGGCATTTCCGTCCTGCCGCGGCTGGCAACACCGCAGGACGATCACCCATTCCTTATCACCCGGCCAATCGTCAACCCGGTGGTCTCCCGTACGATAGGCATCGTGCAAAGGCGAAGCAGCGCTCTTTCCCCAGCCGCCGAAAAATTTGTGCGGATGCTGCTCGAGACCTGGAAAACACAGTGATCGCGCGAAAAAAATGGGCCTGCTACGGCCGGCAGCGGCGCGAACCGCAGGTGCCGGCAAACAGCCTTTGATTTGCAGATCGCTCGAATAAAAGAACTGCGTCAGAAGCTAAAGACGGGCCTCGATATCCAGCACCAGCTTTTTCAGCAGCGCCGCGAGGTTGTCGCGCTCGTCCGGAGTGAGCCCTTGCAGGAAACTCAGTTCGCTTTTCATGTCCTTACGAAACGCCTTTTCCGCCAGCTCTATGCCCGCCGGCATGAGGCAGACAACGACACTGCGCCCATCAAGCTTCGATTTTCTGCGCTCGATAAGCCCGGCCTTTTCCAATCGATCAAGCCGGTGCGTCAGGCCGCCTGAGGAGAGCATCAGCGTCGTATACATTTCCGTCGGCGTCAGCTGGTAGGGCGGTCCTGACCGGCGCAATGTTGCGATGACATCGAACTCGCCGCGGTCGAGACCGAAACCGGCAAATGTCTCCTCGATTGATGGCGCCAGAAGGTTGCTGAGCCGCTTGGCGCGCCCGAAGATGGCCATCGGTTCTGTGTCGATATCAGGCAGTTCCCGCACCCACTGGCCACGGAGACGGTCGACATGATCTTCCCCGTCAGCTTCCATCGTCCGATCGGTCGTTGTCTCCGGCATCGCCTGCTTCATCTCATCACCCCATTGCCACGTCGAAAACCATATACGGCTTTGCCTGCTTCGTGAATATATCTTTGCGAGAAGATAGATATCTTGACAGGAAGATAAATTGCACATATATCTTCTCGCGAAGATAGTTTTGTCTCAGGGAGGAGACCAGATGTTTTTCATACGCCGCCATCAGGAACCGAACCCCGGCCAGAGCCGGACGGTGCGTTATGAAGGATGCGAATACGGAAGCGCCGTATCCATCTTTCTCGTCAATGCCGATCCGGGTCGCGGCCCTGATCTGCATGTTCATCCCTATGCCGAAACCTGGGTGGTGCGCAAAGGCGAGGCCGAGTTCACAATCGGCGATCAACGGGCGCGCGGCTCGTCGGGAGACATCGTCGTTGGGCCTGCCAATATCCCCCATCGCTTCGAAAATATCGGCACTGACCGGCTGGAGATCATCTGCATCCATCCGAGCGAGACCTTTCAGCAGACTTTTCTGTAACCCCGTTCCACCATGAGGAGAAAGACAATGGCCAAGATGATTTTCCTGAACCTGCCGGTGAAAGACCTGACCGTTTCGACCGCCTTCTATGAGGCAATCGGCTGCGTGAAGAACGAAGAGTTTTCCAACGAAGACGCAAGCTCGATGGTGTGGTCGGAGACCATCACCTTCCAGCTTCTGCGGCACGATTATTACAAGACCTTCACCGCCAAACCGCTCGCCGATGCCCATACAACAAGCGGCATGCTGATCGCTCTTTCGCGCGACAGCCGCGAAGAGGTCGACGCCATGGTTGACGCCGCGGCAAAAGCGGGTGGGCAAGCGGATGTCCGCGAACCCCAGGATCTGGGTTTCATGTATCTCCGCACCTTCGCCGATCCCGATGGCCACGAATTTGAACCCGCTTACATGGATTTAAGCAATGCGGGCTGACGTCATCATTCACGCACGTGGCGAGGGGTTGTTCCCATGAGAACGGCCTCCCGTCACAAGCTTGTCCTTGGCTTTCTCGCGATCCTGCCGCTTACGGGATATGCAAACGAGAATTCACTGACGGCCCGGCAGATGCGGGAGGATTTGTCGGCGCTTAAACAACAATGGGCGCCCCTCGATAAAAGCTTCAGCCCGGATCAACGGCAGGCATTCGAGCGCCATGTCAGCTCTATCGAAAGCGAAGTTGATCGCTTGAGCCCGGAAGCTTTCGCAATGGAGATCATGCGATCTGTCGCGATTGCCCGGAACGGCCATACGAACGCCAATATCGGCGCTTTTCTGGGCGGCGACCTGCCCATTCGCCTGTGGTGGTTCGCCGACGGCCTCTATGTCGTAAAGGCCCATCCGTACTATGCGCATCTGCTCGGTGCACGTATAGAAAAGATCGGCTCGCTCACGGCAGCAGAGGCGGAAAACCGACTCAAGCCCTATCTTGCGGGCACAGATCAGAGAATCCACTTTCTCAGTCCCGGTTATCTGGTAACGCCGAGGGTGCTGCGGCATATAGGCGCCATTGACGACACCGCGAAAACACCGCTGACGCTGAATCTGGGCTCCGGAACGCTGGAGACGGTGGATTTGCCTGTTGTAGCGAAAGACCCGGGCGATGAGCGCAGCACCGGGCTAAACAGAGGCTATGCGGTTCTCGTCCCGGATGCGGAAGGGACCGCAGGACGCTGGCCGCATGTGCTCGATCAGCTAAAAGAAAGGCCTCGCTTATACAGCAAACGAAGCGATGTAACCGCGTCTTTTCTCGATGACGGAAAAACCACGCTCTACATTCGAAACGATACGGCGCGGAGTGTCGACGATAAGCCGCTCGTCGAAAAATTCGGCGGCATCATTCACAAAGACATCCTGCCTTTCCAGCCGAGGCACATCGTCGTCGATCTCCGTTTCAACAACGGCGGCGACTTCTTCAACAGCATTCTCTTTGCACAGGCACTGCCACGACTTCTCCCTGATAAGGGGCGGATTTCTGTCCTTGTGGGACGCGCGACCTTCTCCGCCGGCATCGTCACCGCAGCCTTGATAAAGGGAAGCGGAGGCGAGCGGGTATCTCTGATCGGCGAAAAAATGGGGGATGGCGGCAGGTTCTGGGCGGAAGGCAATAAAATAACGCTGCCAAACTCAGGGATAAGCGTCCGATATAGCTCCGAATTCGAAGACTACGAGCAAGGCTGCAGCGATGTCCGAACCTGCTACTGGGCGACCGTCGCATTTGGGCCCCGCAATATCTCCCTTTCACCCGAAATCTCTGTTGATCTCAGCTTCGACGATTATATGCGCGGTCGTGATCCGGTGCTGGAAAAGGCATTGGAGCCAACGCGATAGGTAGCCGGCGAACTTAATGACGGGCTGGAGCGGAAATACCTAAAAGCGGCGGAGAACCGCTCCTCAACCTAGTCGCCGGTGCCCGATACGGCTGCGGCCAGGGCTCTGATCGCCGATGCATGCGCGGGCGTTCTTGCGCGGGAAAGAAGAACGATATCGGAAGGCGGCAACGAAGGCAGCCCCAGTTCCACGCCCCTGTCAGGCAGGCCACGGGCGCTAATATCGCCCATCGGCGCGACGCCCGCACCTGCAAGAATTCCTTCATGGAGCACCGAACAGCTTCCGGCGGTGAAAGCATCGCGCCACTCCACGCCGGCTCTTCTAAGCTCCGACACCGCAATTTCCCGGACACCACACCCGGACCCCAGCGACACGAGCGGAATGGCGCTGTTTGAGCGTGGCCGCCAGCCCGGGGCGACCCGCCATCCCAGCCTGTCGGTCCGCAGGATTTCGCCGTCTGAGCCGCCGCCGTTACGCCGGATAATGGCCGCGTCAGCCTGTCCGGACGCGAAACTTTCCTTCACGTGAAGGGAAAAGCCAATATTCACGTCAATCACCGCATTGGCGGGGAGTGCCGCCCGCATCGCCCGTATGGCCGTCGAAAGGCGGCCCCCGATCGCGTGGTCACTGGCGGCCAGGCTAAAGTGCAGCGGCGATTCATGACCGAAGGTCAGTGCTTCCTCGTGTTTGGCGAGTAGCTCGCGAGCCTTCGGTAGGAACACCTGGCCATCCTCCGTGAGCCGCAGATGCCGTGGCGAACGGTCGATCAGCCGCCGGCCGACACGCTGCTCCAGCATCTTCAATTTTTGGCTGACGACCGGTTGCACGGTTCCTGCCGCCTCCGCCGCCTTTGTCAGGCTGCCGAGCTCTACGGAGAAAATGAACAGGCGAACGCTTTCGAGATCAATCATATAAAATCGCTATGTATGGAATATTCAATACCATATTCTCATTATGAATAAATTTGCGCAAGGTGTCTCGGCAACAAGGAGACAAGACCATGCCCATGATCAAAGCGCGCTACACCAAACCCCGGAATGGACGCGACCCAAAGCTGGAAGTCGCGGCTCTTCTTTCTCGCCTCACGGCGGAAATCCTGCAAAAGGACCCGGCTGTCACCGCGGTTCTCGTCGAGAGCGCCGATCCCAATGACTGGATCATCGCCGGATCGAGCGTCGCCGACCAGAAGATCGGAAGCTTCTATGTCGAGGTTTCGATTACGGAACACACCAACATAAAGGACGAGACGACCGAATGGGTCCGGCGGGTCTATAACGATATGAACGCTCTGCTGGGCCCCGTGCACGAGGCGAGCTATGTGCTGGTTCACGCCGTCGATGGCGATGCCTATGGTTATGGCGGGCAAACCCAGAATCTGCGGTGGGCGCGCAAGCACGGCTAGTATCGGCAGGCGTCAGGCGAAACCGCCCGACGCCGCTCGCCCAGGGATATTTGCTATGCCTGGATCAAATCCGCGCACCGCCTGTCGCATCAATCATCTGTCCAGTCGTCCAGCGGGCATCGTTCGAGGCAAGGAATGTGATGACGTCCGCAATATCGTCGGCGCGTCCGACGCGCGAGAAGACAGAGAGGGCTTCAGCACCGGCACGGGCCTCCGGCGCTGCCAGCCATTCGGCGTTCATGTCGGTTTCAGTGACACCCGGCAGCACCGAATTGACCGTAATTCCGCGTCGGCCGAATTCCGGGGCGAGCGCCAGCGTCAATGTTTCAAGCGCACCTTTTGAAGCCGCATAGGCGGGGTGCGTTGGCGCCGCGATGCGCGTGAAACCGGTCGAGACATTGATGATGCGGCCATTGTCGCGGAGATGATCGGCAACGGCTTGAATGAGAAAGAATGGCGCCTTGAAGTTGATCGTCATCAACGCGTCGAACGCGGCTTCCGTTGTTTCTTTCAACGGTGTCGCCGGGGCAATGCCCGCATTATTGACGAGAATATCAAGCGATGGCGAGCCGGTGAAAGCGACAGCGGCTTCCCTGAACTGCTCCCACAAGCTGTCCGTCGCCGCTTTCCCGGCCCGCAGATCGGCATTGAGAGCGACCGCCTTCGAACCGAGAGCCTCGATCTCGCGGATCGTTGCCTGCGCCGCATCGGGGTTCGCACCATAATGGACGCCGATAAGACCGGCACCCTCTTTCGCAAACGCCAGGGCCGCCGCACGGCCGATACCGCGGGAACTGCCCGTTATGAGGGCGACTTTGTTCGATAGTTTCTGAGACATGGATCACTCCGTTGCGATTTAACTAGTGATCGTTATAATAAAATCCGGCCATGGTCTGTCAATATTTTTATAGTGATCGATACAAAAATGTCTGAAACGACGGGAAAACAACGCGGTAGACCGCGCCTGCTTGATCGGAATGCCGGGCTCGATGTCGCAGCCCGGCTGTTCTGGGAACACGGCTATGAGGGAACCTCGATAGCGGACCTCACCCAGGCGATGGGCATCACCCCGCCGTCCCTCTACGCGACCTTCGGTTCAAAGGAAGAATTATTCCGGCTGGCGCTCGATCATAGCATTGCACAGCAAAGCGAACTCCGCGCCGAGGTGCTGCAGGCGCAAATACCCGCCTACGAGGCGCTCGCCTCTTACCTTTACGATATTGCTGAAGGACATACCCAGCCCGACAAACCGCGCGGATGCATCGTGTCCACCGCCGTTCTCCAGCATTCGGAAGCAAACGCCTCCGTCGCCCGCACAACGGCAGGACTGCGCGAGGCGGCAATACAGATTCTCAAGACGCGGTTCGACCGCGCCGTCAGCGAGGGCGAACTACCCACGCAAACCGACACGGATACGCTCGCCCGCTTTTACGGCGCCATCATTCAAGGCATGTCTGCGCAGGCTTGCGACGGCGCATGTACGGCCAGGTTAAAGGCTTTGGTCGACGTCGCGCTGACAGCCTGGCCCGGAAAGCGTGGGGCCGCCGGCCCTTAAGGTTAAATCGGAATCTCTTGAACAGGGCCGTCCGAGGACCGCCTGCCCGGCAAGCTTCAAGGAACGAAGGGCCGGGCGCGTAAAACTCTTGACTGAACTGGCGACCGCCAACTGCCGTCACAATCTATCTCATGGTGGTTATGGGACGAAAGAATTCTTGACGTACGTGCCCACAAAATCCGACACGAACGGCGCTGCTTTTGTCCCTTTCCGGATAGCAACAGTTTGCGGAATCTCGAGAAACGTGTCCTCTAATGTGCGCAATCGCTCACCTTGCGCTGCAGCGTCCTGGAGGAAATCTCTTAATCCCGCGGTCGCATCGCATCCTCCAGTCTTCAGCATTTCAATCGCAGCCGTTGGGCTTTCAGTATAAAAGATTGCGGCATGCTTAAGCAGTCTTTCAAGCTGCTTGGTATACGCCGCCTCCCCTGCCGCCGAGATTCGGCAGCCGGGAACGTCGACTTCAGCGACCGAGTAAATATGAGAATCTCGTAGGACAAGATAGGTTGCGGCGACGAACGCGTACGGCGGCGAGAAATCAAAGCGGTCTGCGCGCGATGGATCAGCCGCAATGAATGCTATATCCCAGTCATTCCGTTCGTATGCCGCCATGATCGCCGCGGCAGACGGGTACGCTTTGACCAAAAGCTGGCAGCCGATTTCGGCCGCCAACGATTTCGCAAGATCGACGCTTGGTCCTGTCAGTTCGCCGGTTCGCTCCTCGAAACGAACCAGAGCGGCATTTGCGATGTTCACAGCCGCGCGTATCGACCCCGTCGGCGCGATTTCACCGATATCGAAGGCGAGAGCGGGCATGTTTACGTTGGCCCCACAAACCGGCCCGCCAGCTTCTCCGCACCGCGAGCAAGGAGGGCGACGTCGACCCCGACTGCGGTGAACAGCGTTCCCAACTCGATGCAGCGGGCTGCAAAGGTCTCATCAGGCGTGAGAATACCGGCCGGGACCCCGAGGCGCTTCAGCTTGGCGATCGTCGCTTCGATCGCAGCGACCACTTCCGGGTGACCGGGTTGGCCCGGGTACCCAAAGCTCGCCGCGAGATCGGCCGGGCCGATGAATACGCCATCGACGCCGTCAACCGAGGCTATGGCCTCGACGTGCGCCAAGGCTTCCCGTGTTTCAACCTGCACAAGAACACACAGCTCCTGGACGGCATTCTGCGCGTAATTCTTGACCCGCCCAAAACGCGTTGCTCGCGTTAGAGCCGAGACGCCACGAATACCCGCAGGCGGATAGCGCGTGCTATCCACGGCGGCCCTAGCTTCCTCCGCGTTCTGAATATAAGGGATCAGGAGCGTCTGGACGCCGATATCGAGGAAGCGCTTGATCAGCACCGGATCGTTGACCGCGGGCCGCACCACCGGCGACACCTGATAGGGTGCCACCGCCTGCAACTGGGGAAGCACCGTCAGTACGTCGCTGGGGGAGTGCTCGGTATCGAAGAGGAGCCAGTCGAAGCCGGCCGGTGCGACGATCTCTGCCGCGTAGCTTCCTGGGAGCCCGCACCACAGTCCGATTTGACTTTTGCCTGCGCGCAGCTTCGCTTTAAACTGATTGACAGGAAGTTCCATTTTCAACCTCACACGAAAGAAACACCGATTGAGCCAACAGGACCATAGTCGGCCTGGATGACATCACCCTTGAGGATATCGACCGGCCGGGTAAACGAACCCGCAAGGACGATTTGCCCCTTTTTCAAGCCGCCGCCAACGGCGTGCAATTTGTTGACCAGCCAAGCGACACCCGCGGCAGGGTGACCCATGATCGCCGCCGACACTCCGGACTCTTCAATGATCCCGTTTTTTGAAAGCGTTGCCCCGACCCAACGGATATCGATATCCATGGGGCGTATCACGCGCCCGCCGACGACAATTGCTCCAAAGGCGGCATTGTCGGCGATCGTATCGGTGATGGCGCGCGGCACCTCAGTCCGGTAGTCGATAATCTCAAGCGCCGGCACGATGAACTCCGTTGCCCGCATGACGTCGTAGATACGGGTGCCCGTGCCTTCAAGGTCTTCACCCATGATGAACGCCAGCTCGACCTCCAGACGCGGCTTAATGAACAGGTCGGACCTGATTTGAGATCCGTCGTTGTAAAGCGCGTCGTCTAGAATGACACCATAATCGGGTTCGGTCATCTTCGACGCCATCTGCATGGCGCGCGAAGTCAGACCTATCTTATGGCCAATAATGCGTGCGCCGCGAGAGACACGCGACTGCGCCCAGAGCGCCTGGATGCGATAAGCATCTTCCAGATCGAGGTCAGGATAGGTCTTGCTCGGCTGGACGATCGGCTTGCGATCGGTCTCTGCCTTCAATATGGCATCTGCCGCCGCCTGGCGCAGGTCTTCGCTGATCATGATGAGACTCCAGAAACAATATCTATTTGATCGGTGGGCGCGGCAAGACAGCTTCACCGGGCTCCATCACATAGGTGTAGTCGAGCGAGAACCACGGCCTCTCAATGTCTTCATCCGTGGGATGCGGTTCGTCATGGCGGACGAAATCACCTGTCAGCGCCGAGGTGACCCCGAACTGAACGTCGGACTCGATGTTGGGGTCGCTCGGATCGAAGACCTGCGAGATCAGCGTTTTGTAACCGTGCTTGAAAATCAGTGCATGCAGATGCGCCGGTCGATAAGGATGGCGACCCTGAGCCTTGAGAAGACGCCCGACGACGCCGTCCACCGGGATCGGATAACCGACCATCTTCACGGTTCTGAACCAGAACCGTCCTCGTTCGTCGGTCATAAACTTTCCGCGAAGATTCATCTCCGCCTGGTCGGGATCCTGGTTTTCATAGAGGCCGACTGGAGACGCATGCCACACATCGACCTCCGCTCCCGGAATCGGCCTGCCTTCGCGATCAAACACGTTCGCTCTGACAAACAGCGGTGCGCCGGGCGTGTCGGAGCGAATAATGGTCCCGCCATTTTCGACCCGAGGAGAATTAAGGCGCCAGAACGGGCCGAGAAGCGATTGCGAGGTTTCGGTCTGCCCCCTGTCGCCGTTGTTAAGAAGGCAAACAAGAGAAGACACGCCAAGAGAGCCGGACATCAAAACGAATTCGTTATGGCTATCGGTCTGCAGCTGGCCAATCTCGTTCAGGATGGCGGTTGCCTCCCGGAATTCAACTTCGGTCAGCCGCACTTCCCGCACAAACGCATGGAGATGTTTCACCAGCGCCGTCAGAATTTCCCGGGCCCGCGGATTGGATGTCTGTTCCATTACTGCCAGCACGGCAGGAGTCACGTCGCTCTCAGTCTTGATTACCATTGGCGCACCTCCACGACGGCATCGATACTTTGATAATCGATTATCCGTCAAGACCCTTTTGTCTTTGGTGAAAGATCTCCACCAATCTGAATGAGATGAGTATATGTAACTATATGGTATAGCAGATAAAAAATTTCGACATCGCCTCACTTCCGAGGCGTAGGCAGAAATACAGCTCGCTATCGTTGACATAAATAATCGTTTATCATAACGATCGTCGATGAGGCGCGAATGTGTTCTGGGAGGTTTTATGACTCAGGCTGAGGCCCCAAATTCACTAAACGAGCAGTCTGGAAACGGTGGCTTTTCCGATGACGGGAAGAACACGATCGGCAGCCAGCTGGCATTTCGATTGCGGGAAGCGATCATCTCAGGTGAACTTGAAGCCGGCAGCAAGATCCATCTCGACAGGGCTCGACAGTCGTTCAATGTCAGTCTTAGCCCTCTGCGCGAAGGTCTTGCCCGGTTGATTTCCGACGGCCTTGTCGAGTTCGAGGACAATCGCGGTTATCGCGTGTCGCCGATTTCGCTGGCCAATCTCGAGGAGATCACCAGCCTGCGCGAAGAGCTGGAGGTGTTCGCCCTGAGGGAATCAATCCGGGTCGGCGACGTGGAGTGGGAAAGCAATGTCATGCGTGTGCTCCACAAGCTCAACCGCACGGAACGAGATGCCAGCAGACCGGAGACGCTGGAGCATTGGGAGGCGGCCCATCGCGATTTCCACCTCGCCCTTATTTCAGGGTGCGGGAAGCCTCTTCTGCTGCACTTCTGCAAAACGCTCCTCAACCTTAACGACCGCTATCGCCGAATATTCCTGACGCAGACGTCGGGCGACCGAAACGTCGGCCAGGAACACAGCGAAATCGCCCAGGGCGCGGTCGCGAGGGACCTGGATTATGCCACGGACAAGCTCCGCCAGCACATCCATCGCACCGGTAAAAACCTGCTTGAGCATCTCGCGCGGACGGGGGTCGTGCGATGAAAAATCTTTCCGACATGGAAAGAGCTCCAATCGGGGTCGCGCACTTTTCCGCGATTCAACTGCCTCCGGTGCAATTCGTGGAGCAGGCTGCAGCAGCAGGTTTCAACGCGGTCGGGCTTCGGCTTCACCCCGCCTTTCCCGGGGCACCTTTTTATGAATTGCCGCAAGGCAGTAGGGCCGCATCAGAATTTCGGGCCGTACTCGACGGCGAAGGCATGAAAGTCTTCGATATCGAATTCTTTATTCTCGGGGCGGATTTTAACGCGGCCTCGGTCGAACACATCGTTGCGGCTGCGGCCGATATCGGAGCCAAGCGCTTGAGTGCTTGTGGCGACGATGATGACCACGAACGTTTGATCGGCAACCTCGTCGCGTTGTGCCAACTGGCCGCCCGTTACGGCATGGGGGTCGATATCGAAAACATGGGCTGGCGCACGATCAATACATATGCTCGCAGCGCTGCACTGGTCGACGGTTGCGAGCAAGCAAACGCAGGTGTTTTAGTTGATGCCATCCACTTTTTCCGGAACGGTGGGAACGTCAGCGAAATCAATGCTGACATCGTGAACCACCTGCAGCTCTGCGACGTGACGGGTCCAGTCCCCTCGCGGCCCGAAGACATGGTGAATGAAGCACGGGCAGGTCGGTTGGCCCCAGGCGACGGCATTCTTGCGCTCAAAGACCTGCTTGCCAAACTTGCCGGCAAAGCTGCGATATCAGTGGAGGTTCCGCTCGTGGGCGACGTCACTCCGCTGGCACATCTGAGAGATCTGAACTTGAAGACGCGGAGAGTTCTGCAGTCGGCAAGTGGTTGTCGTGATGCTGGTCGGCGGGCCCGAGCAAAGAACGCTTCCCCGCGAAATGTTTTCCGCCGTTCGTGAGAACTTGTCGCCCACGATTGCAGCCGCCGCAACTGTCATGACCGTACTTGCGATCATACTTGTAATTTGGGTCCAAATTCTTCGCCGTAAACATGAATAGAAATTCTGTTCAACCGAAGCAATGATCCGTTATCAATGGTCTTTTTTGAACCCTATTGAACCTGTAATAAGTAGTCTTCCTACACCCAATCCAAGGCAAAGTTCCGACGGCAACCTTCACCAGCGCGAGCAATTGGTTGATGCTGGCAAACTTGCCCACTTCGCGACGAAGTGGCCTACGGCCTCACGACATGAGGTCATGTACAAAGGCCTTCTGTTCGAGCGTAACAAGGCCGAGCAGTACGGACTCATAAAACTCCAGTGATCCACCACCTCATTCCCGGTCACGCATCCGGGGATACGGCAAGCCGTGTCTTTAATTGCTCACACCATGAACCGATCCATCAGCAAATCGGGACGAACACCATATCCGGCGGCAATCTCAGCCAGATCGACCTCGGAGTTTTCTGCCAGGATGCCGGTCCTGACAAGGCAAGAGGTAAGGCTCGCACCGGAGGCTCCGGCAATGTCGTGTTCAAGGCTGTCACCAATACACACAATGCGACCAGGAGACAGGTCACCTAGAAGCCCCTGCGCATGTTCGTAAATCGTGGGATAAGGCTTGCCGAACCAGCGAACTGAACCGCCAAGCTCCTGATAGGCAAGCGCGATACTACCGGCGCCCGGCGCAACACGTCCGCCAGCCGTGAGCTTGTGGCGATCAGGATTGGTGCAGTAGCACGGCACATCGCGCCGTGCGGCCGGTTCGAGCCTTGCGCGGTAAGCCGAAAGCGGGATCGTTTCGGCTTCGCTTCCGGAAATAACCACAATGTCGGCGATTTCAGCATCCTCGACACTTTCGAAACCGAGACGGTCAGCGAGATTGCGGTCGAAGCCACTGGAAATGGTAAGGCAGCTTATGCGCCCGGACCGCCCCGCGGCTTCCCGGGCCAGAACATTATGGGCGACATCGCCAGAGGTCAGGAAATGATCGAAACCCGCGCGATCAAAACCAAGTCTGACCAGCCGCTCCGCGTTGTAATCTCCGCTCCGGCCGGAATTCGAAAGAATGACGACGGCCTTCCCCAAAGATTTCAGGTAAAGCAGTGCATCGTTGGCACCCGGATAAGCGCGCTCGTCATCCCGCAACACGCCGAACTGATCGATGAGGAATGCATCGTAGCGGGCAGCCAGTGCAGCGAGAGTCGTATATGGCGCAATGCTCATGACCAGCGGGCCTTTCCGGCGAGGACCAGCGAAGCGGTGCCGACGGCAGCCTCCGCCGAGCGAGAGGGGAGAAAGGGCACGCCGAGCGCATTTTCCCGCAGGCGGGTCCAAGCCGGGTTTACCGCGCCGCCGCCAACCGAGCGCACGGATCGCACGGCGGGGCCGCCAAGCGCCGCCAGCCGATCGTAGCCCGACTTTTCGATGGCGGTGATGCCTTCCAGGATAGCCTGAAAGAAAACGAGATCATCGCCCGGGCGCGGTTCCAGTCTTGGCGGATGGGCGGCATCGTTTACCGGGAAACGTTCCCCCGGCTTCAAAAGCGGATAGTAACCGAGACCCGTCGGCTCATCCGGCCGAAGATGCGGCGTCATCACTTTCAGCTGCGCATTATCGAAGAAGCTTCTGATGACCGCACCACCGGAATTGGAAGCGCCGCCCGCAAGCCAGAAGTCGAGAATGCGATGCGAATAGATGCCATACTCCGCAGCATTGATGGGCCGGGAGGAGGCAAGCTTGACAACCAGGGTCGAACCGAGCGCGGTGACACCATCGCCCGTTGCGGCAGCACCCGTCGCAAGGAAGGAAGCACAACCGTCCGTCGTGCCCGCATGATAACGGCAGCCAGAGGGTAGACCGAGGGATCGCCCCGTCGCGCCGACCTCCGACAGCACCGCGCCCGCGCGCCGGACCGTCGGCAGAAGGGCGATATCCATACCACAGGCTTCCAGCCATTGAGGCCAGACCTCGGCAGTGAGGTCGTAACCGGTTTTGAGCGCATTGTTCTCGTCGCTCGATGGCACATGGAGGCCGAGTTGCATGAGAATCCAGTCGGCTTGATGCACGATCGCGCACGCGCCCGGTCGCCGCGAAAGGTGAATGGCGCGAGCAAGCGCCGATGTCGCTCCCCGCGCAGGGCTGTCGTCCGGCGCATACCTTGCAATTCTGTCCACGATACTAGCATCCGGACAAGCGTCGTTATACATCAGGACATCGCCGACAGGCGCGCCCCTGGCATCCACCGCAAGCACTGTGCCCGAGGTGCCGTCAACCGCAATTCCCTCCACATCAACAAGGGAGAGGCGTGAAACAAGTTCGGTCAGACAGGTCCTTACGCCGTACCACCAGACAGACGGCAAGCGGGCAGCCACGGCGTCGGGAAAGGCAAAGGTAACCATCTCCAACGGCGTTCCATCGGCTGCGAGCGCCGCAACGCGCACCCCGGATGTGCCGATGTCGATCCCCAGAGCAACGGCGGATTTCAGCGCTCGGATCATGCCGTCCGACTCGCCTTGCGGTCGAGCGCCTGACGGTACTGCTCGGCCTCCCAGTGGGTCAGTTCATGCTCCTGGGCGGAATCCAGATACACGACAGGCGCACCCTCAGGGATACGGGAAACCACTTCGGCGAGACAACGCGCCATCACACGTCCGCCATTCGTCAACGCGTTGGATAGCAACACCCCCTGCCCCGGCGCGAGCAACATCTTGGGAACGGCAAGGCCCCGCAAACGGCGTTGACCGACATAGATAGCGACGGTCTCACTCTCGGCAAGAACGCCAATTTCCGTACCGAGAAAAATGATATGGTCAGGGTAAAGCGAGCCGGCGGTCGCGATCGTCACGCTTGCCGGATTGAGCGCCGTCTTGTGGCTCCCGGCATCCTCGGCCGCGTGAAAATCAGACCCGGCGGCCATTGCTTCAAGTCTCACCGTGTCGACTGGCGTCGAGGGTCGCTCTTCCACGCGAAGCGCCGCCATCACCCTTTCGACGCGATCCCGCACCTCCGCCACCGTCTCTCCCGTGACGATAATGCCATGGTTGAACAGGATCAGTACATCCGGCCTGCTTGCGGCAACACGGTCGATCTCATGGGCGAGCGGAGTGCCTGGGCGGCGGTAGGGTATTGTGACGAAGGTGAGATCGGGCAAGGCCGCCATCCGCTCCGCAACAACACGCTCGCGGTCCTCCAGCACGGAAAGCGCAATCGCCTCTACGCAATGATAATGGGCAATCACTGTCTGCGGCAGCACAGCGTGAAAACTCGTCTCGATCGATGGACGCAGGCCCGATGTATTGAGTTCCGCCACAACAAAATCGGTTGCCTTCTCGGCGGCCGGATTGCCTGACCGTAGTGCTTCCACCAGGGGGGCTACCCTGACAGGCACCATGATATCCCGCTGCCCTGCTTGGGCGAGCCACGTACCGGAAGCCTTAACCCACATCACCCCATCGCGTTTGAAGGACGTGTTGCCGCCGGCCCCTTGCGTTTTCAAAATATCGCTGCCTATCGCCCTTGAAAGCGCGAGAAATGCTTCAAAGGCAGAAACATCTCCCGGCGATATATCGGAATCCATGGCTGCATCCTCCAAATGCCTCTTCAGCTCGCTACATTTCGCGAAAGAGATGAGCTAACTTTTACAAAAAATGTATTACCATGATTAAATTACGTCAATAATGAAAATTTATTCTCGTTATATTGACATAAATTGCGCATCATGAGCATTCTTCCTCATCGGCACGGGAGAGCCGGAAGAGGAGCAGAGATGAACGACACCGAGCGCCAGAAGGCCATTGTCGAGCTTTTGCGCGAAACGCCATTCGCATCGGTTCGCGATCTTCAGCAGCGCCTCGAGGCATCTCCGGCCACCATTCGCCGTGATATCGAAAAGCTGCATGAGTTCGGCCAGGCCAGAAAGGTCTATGGCGGCGTTTCGGCGCTCGAGACTGGCGACAGCGCGCGGCTTTCAGCGCGCCCCTATGACGAGAACCGCGACATCGCCGTCGAGGCCAAACGGGCGATTGCCGCGAGGGCGGCTGAACTGGTGCGGGACGGCGACGCCATCATCGTCAATGGCGGCTCCACCTGCTACCAGCTCGGCACGCTGCTGGCCCGGCGAAATGTTCGCATCTGGACCAACTCCATGCCGCTCGCCGCCTATCTTGGCGAACACGGCACCTGTCAGCTTTCATTGGCCGGTGGCGCGCTCCATCGCGAGCCCGGCATCATTCACGATATTGCGGCCAGTTCGCCCGGCTTCTTTGCCTCGCGCTTCTTTGTCGGTACGCAGGGCATCAGCGGCAAGGGACTGCTCGAGTCCCATCCCCTGCTCGTCAAGGTCATCGGTGAACTTGCGGCCTGCGCCGACGAAATTGTGCTGTTGGCCGATAGCCGGAAGTTTTCCATCCAGCCGCGCAATATTGCCCTGACGTTGTCACGCGTCGGTACCATTATCACCGATGACGGGTTGACCGACGCCAACGCCAGGATGCTGGAAGAGGCAGGCGTCACCATCACCATCGCCACCGTGGGAGGAGAAAAATGACTCACTCCCCGATTGCCGTCTTCGATCTCGGCAAGACCAATTCAAAACTCTTTGTTCTTTCGCCGGAAGGCAGGCTCATCGACGAAGCGCGAACCCGGCCGGCATGGCTGTGGAATGGGGACCTTCAGGTTCTCAACGATGAAGCCCTCTTTGCGTGGACGAAGGCCGAACTCGTTCGCGTGGTGTCAGCGCACAGCGTCGGTCGCATCGTTTTTTCCGGACATGGCTGCACCTTCGCACTGACGGCCGGCGACACCCTCGTTCATCCGATTCTGGACTACGAACAGGAACCACCTGCCGAAATCGCCGCCCGCATTGACCTTCTGGCGCCCGACTTTCGCGAGACCTTTTCGCCGCCGCTCCCATTCGGATTCAACTACGGTCGCCATCTTCTTTGGCTGAACGAGCGCGATCCGGCACTTCTCGGGCGGACCGAGGCCATCCTCGCCTATCCGCAATTCTGGAGCTGGAGGTTCTCAGGCCGCAAGGTTTCCGAAGTTTCCTATCTCGGCTGCCATTCTCATCTCTGGGCGCCAGTGGATGACGACTATAGCAGTCTTGTCGATCGTATGGGTTGGCGCAACAAGATGCCGGCGTTCGAGCGGGCAGGCAGCGTGATCGGGACGCACGGCATGTCGCTTGCCGACGGACGGACCGTGGATATCGCCGTTCACAATGGCGTGCACGATAGCAATGCCGCTCTCTATTTCTACCGCTCGCTCGGGTTCTCCGATTTCACGCTTATCTCGACTGGCACCTGGGTGATCATCTTCAATCCTGCAAGCCCGCTTGGAAGCCTCGATGCCGGACGCGACATGCTGGCCAACGTCACCGTAGATCGCCAGCCGGTCGCGACCATCCGCTTCATGGGCGGCCGGGAATACGACCTTGCAAGCGGCGACTGGAGCATGCCCGTTTCCGCACAGGCGATTGCTGCAGTCATCGCCAAAGGCAGCTTTGCCTTACCATCCTTCGCCGCGGGCGGCCCGATGCAAGGCTATGTAGGGCGTTTCGTCGGACCGATGGTCACCGGCGAGGAGCGTGCCGCAGTGGCCCTGCTTTATGTTACATTGATGACCGATTTCTCACTCGACCTCATCGGCTCGCAAAACACGATCGTCATCGATGGTGGCCTGGTGAAGACAGGCTTTTATGCCTCGATACTCGCAGCGCTGCGACCCAGCCAGACGATCCATACCAGCGCCAATGCCGAAGGCAGCGCCTTCGGTGCTGCGGCACTCGTTTTCGATGAAACGGGTGGCAACCCGTTTGTCAACGATTGCTCGATAGCGCAACCGGCAATCATTGCCGGGCTAGATACCTACAGGAACGCGTGGCGACAACAGGTGGACACGATGGCATCAACAAATAGCGAATATGGGGAGGCGGTTTGATGCAGCCGGTTGTTCAGCTCAGCGGTCTTGGCAAGTCTTTCGGTGGCGTCAGGGCATTGAAAAATGTGGGCCTGGAAATCTACCCGGGCGAGGTGCACGCGCTGATGGGGGAAAACGGTGCCGGCAAATCGACGCTGATCAAAATTCTCTCCGGCCTCTACGCCCCGGACGAGGGCACGATCACCGTCAACGGCGGAGCAGTCACGTTTTCCTCGACGCGAGACGCCAATGCCGCCGGCATCGCGACCGTTTACCAGGAGCTTCTGCTGTTCCCGGAGCTTACCGTCGCCGAAAACATTTTTCTCGGCAATTATCCCCGGCGGGCAGGCGGCATGATCGACTGGCCGGCAGTCCGCGCGGGCAGCCGCAAGCTTCTCAAAGAACTCGACACGCATGACCTCGATGTCGATGAGAAAGTGGCCAACCTGTCGGTCGCGCAGCGCCAGTGCGTGGAGATCGCCAAGGCACTGTCAAAAAACGCCAAGGTTCTGATCATGGACGAGCCGACCGCGTCGCTGGTCGAATCGGATGTGCAGCGCCTGCTCGATATCGTCAGGCAATTGCGCGCGCGCGGCGTCGGCATTCTCTATGTCAGCCATCGCATGCCGGAGATTTTCGCTGTATGCGACCGCGTGACCGTTTTGCGCGATGGAGCCTACATCGCAACCAAAAACATCGATGAGGTCGATGAAGCCGCCTTGGTATCCCTGATGGTAGGTCGCGCCATCGAGAATCTTTTTCCCAAGGTTGACGTACCGATCGGCAAACCTGTCCTTGAGGTTGCAGGTTTGAACCACGGCAAGCGCGTCAGGGACATTTCATTTACCGTACGGCAGGGCGAAATTCTCGGCATTGCCGGGCTTGTCGGCAGCGGGCGAACCGAACTTGCGCTCACACTTTTCGGCATGACGCCGGCCACATCTGGCGAAATCCGCATCGACGGCAAGGCGGTTGCAATCACATCGCCTTCGCAGGCGCGCAACCTCGGCATTGCCTATGTGCCCGAAGATCGCGGGTTGCAAGGCCTCATCAAATCGATGGCCATCCGCAAAAACGTCACCATGGCCACGCTCGGCAAGGTATCGAACGGCATCTTTATTCGCGCTGCGGCAGAAATGAGCCGGGCGACCGACGCAATCAAACGTTTTGGCGTGCGCTGCCGCGATCCCGACCAGCCGATCGGCCAGCTTTCCGGCGGGAACCAGCAGAAGGTGGTGATCGCCAAATGGCTCGAAATCAAACCCCGCGTGCTGATCCTCGACGAGCCGACACGCGGTGTCGATGTCGGCGCGAAATCGGAAATCCACGCGATCATGGGCGAGCTTGCCCGCGAGGGCGTCGCCATCATCATGATTTCGAGCGAACTGCCTGAGGTGCTGGGTATGAGCGACCGGGTGATGGTCATGGCAGAAGGCCGGATCACCGAAATTGTCGAGCGTAGTGACGCGACACCCGAGCGGGTCGGTGCGGCGATGACGGCACATCGCAGAGAGGAGAACGCGGCATGAGCAACCTCGGCAATGCACCGGCGCTACGCACGACAAGCGCGCACCTTATCCAAAGCGGCTACCGCAGATTCCTTTCGGATTATGGGCAGGAAATATTCGTCCTTGCGGCAATCGTTGCGCTTTTCGTTTGCGTGACCCTGGTCAATCCGCGTTTCATCGCCGTCAACAATCTCAACACGATTCTTTCCGGAAATGCCTATATTGCCGTCGCGGCAATCGGCATGGCGATGGTGATAATCACCGGCAATATCGACGTTTCCGTTGGCGCGCTGATCGGTGTGCTGGCAACGGTTGCGGGAACATTGGCGACATCAGGCTATCCGGTATGGGTCGCCTGGACGGTCCCTATTCTCGTCGGCATGTCAATCAACACCGTCATCGGCCTGCTCGTCGCCTATGCCCGCATTCCGTCGATCGTCGTGACGCTGGGCGCTCTCTCGATCCTGCGCGGCGGCCTCATCAGCGTCACCGGCGGAGCCTGGATCTCTAACCTGCCACCTAACTTCCTGCTCGCGCAGCAGAAACTGCTCGGCCTTCCGGTTCCGTTGGTCGCGATGATCATTCTCACTGTGCTGACCGCCTTCTGGATGCGCAATTCGGCCTTTGGACGTTCGCTTTATGCGCTCGGCGGCAACCCCGAAGCAGCCGTTGCCAGCGGCATTCCCGCCGAGCGGCGCATCGTTCAGGTTTTTGCCATCCACGGCATGTTCGCCGGACTTGCCGCCATCTTGTTCGCAACCCAGTTGCAGGTCATCCAGTCGACGGTTCCGCCCAATCTGGAGCTCACGATCATCACGGCCGCAGTCATTGGCGGCGTATCGATCCTGGGCGGCACAGGCACAGTGATCGGCTCGACGCTGGCGACAATCCTGTTTGCTACCATCGGCTCGGCCCTGATCTTCATCAATGTCTCCGCCTACTGGCTGAGGGCGGTCATCGGTTTGCTGATCCTCATCACGGTGCTTGCCGATATGCTGCGTCGCCGCCGCAGGAGTGTTTGAAAACCATGATTACGAAGTCACTCATCCGGCACGAAACATTTCTGGCCGCGCTGCTGGTCATCATTCTGGCGGTATTGTCCTTCCAGTCGGACAAGTTCCTCACTGTCTCCAACCTGCTCAATCAGGGCCGCCTGATGACGGAAATCGGCCTCGTCGCTTTGGCGATGACCTTTGTCATCGCCACCGGCGGGATCGACCTTTCCGTCGGCTCGATCCTCGGCCTCACAGCCATTCTGCTCGGCGTGTTCTGGCAAAAGCTCGGCATGCCGCTGCCACTGGCAATGGCGGCGGCTGTGGCCGCAGGCACCTTCGCGGGCTTCGTCAACGGGCTTATCATCACCCGTTTCAACGTTCCGCCGCTGATTGCGACCCTTGGGACACTCGCTCTTTATCGCGGCCTCGCCGAAGGCATCAGCCAGGCACGATCCGTGCGCGGCTATCCGGAATGGTTCTTCATCTTCGGTCAGGGTGCGGTTCTCGGCATACCAACCCAGCTCTGGATTTTCCTTGTCAGCGCCGTCATCGCCGCCGTCATTCTGGCCTATACGACCTGGGGTCGCAGCACCTATGCAATCGGCGCCAACGAGACCGGGGCGCGGTTCTCCGGCCTTGCCGTCGAGAAGACCAAGCTTGCCGTCTACACGGCCTCGGGTCTTGCCGCAGCCCTCGCCGCCGTGATCTTCGTCTCCCGTGTTTCAACGACGCGCTCGGACATGGGGACGGGCATCGAACTCGACGCCATTACGGCAGTCGTTCTCGGGGGCACATCCATTTTCGGCGGTCGCGGCACGATCGTCGGCACCATTCTCGGTCTTTGCGTCATTCAGGCGCTGAAAAACGGACTTTCGCTCGCTGGCGTCACCGGTGACGGCACGATCATGCTGATCGGCATCGTGCTTATCCTCGCCATCCTTGCGAGCAATCTCTTCGAGAAGAGCGGCTCTCGATAGTTCGATGTCTCGTCCCGCACCGCCGCTTAAAGGTTTCTGGACGATTTGGAGGAGAAAGACATGCGCAAATATCTACTGCCCGCCCTGCTGACGCTCTCGTTTTCGACCAGCCTCAGCCACGCGGCATCACCCTGGACCGGCGGCGACGACCTGCCGACCAATCCGCTCGCCTGCGACGCCACGCCCGCCAAAATCGAGGCCAAGGCCTATGACGGCGGTTCGCCAACCAATGCCCCGGATCGCAAGGGCAAACCCATAACGGTCGTTGACGTGCCCAAACTGGTCGGCATCGGCTACTTCGCGGCGACCGCCAAAGGCATTGCAGACGCGGCGACCGAACTGGGCAATGTCAAGGCAAAGACCGACGGCCCGAGCAAGGCCAATATCGATGATCAGATCACATTGATCGATAATTACATCACATCCGGTGTGGACGGCATTCTCTATGCCGCCAACGATCCGGTTGCGATTGCCCCGGTGCTGAAGAAGGCTCTCGCAGCCGGCATCAATGTTGTCGGCTATGATGCGAATTCCACGCCGGATTCCCGCCAATGGTTCGTCAACCAGGCGGAGTTTAACGGCATCGCCAAAGCGACAATTGACGCGCTTGCCGCCGAAGCGGGCGCAGAGGGCAAATTCGCAATCGTAACCTCCACATTCACCACGCCAAACCAGGCGCGCTGGATCGCCGAGATGGCAGCCTATCAGGCAAAATGCCACCCGAAGATGGAATGGCTGGAAACCGTCGAGGCGCAGGAAGACAACATTCTCTCATTCAACCAGGCCAACACGCTGATCAACAAATATGGCGACGACCTGAAGGGGATCGTCGGCATGACATCGGTCGCTACTCCTGCCGCGGCCGACGCCGTTACACAGGCCGGCAAATGCGGCCAAGTCGCGGTCGTGGGCCTTGCGACGCCGAATGCCATGAAGCCTTATGTCGGGGCCGGCTGCGTCAAGTCGGTGGTTCTGTGGAACCCGGTTGATCTCGGCTATGCAGCAATGCATGTTCTGCGTTCGGTGGCCGATGGCACGCTTCAGCCTGGCGCCGCCTCCGTCAGGGCTGGCAAACTTGGCGACCTTAAGGTGATCAACGGTTCGGAAATCCTGCTTGGCGCCCCGACGGTCTTCACCAAGGACACCATCAACAACTTCGATTTCTGATCGGAAACGAATACGAGGGAAGGTCGTTGCCATCTTCCCTCATATTGCGAGCATCGGCGATGTTGCCGTTGCGCGTTGATGGGCCAACGCAGGATGCGCGAACTGGCGAGCGTTCGATACGCTGCTCGTCGTAGAGAATTTCGCGACGCAGATAAAGCAGCCAGACGCAGGCGCGACATTGAGGACGGAGGGCATCGACTTCGATGAGCGAACGCATTTCCCCCTCACGCTGTGGGCGACACCGCACTCGGCTGGCCTGACGCTGATGGCGGGCTTCAGCCGCGATGTCCTCTCACCAGAAACCGCCATGGCCCTGCTTGAACGCTTGGGTAACATTGTCTCCATCGTGATCCGTTCGTCCTCTTCCGATATGTGCGCACTTCTCGAGGAACTTCCTTCGCCCGTGATAAGTGACGGATTGCTCGGGCACGGTTCCAATGAAACGCCGCATTCGGAAGCGCCGGAAAAGGCGCCCTTGAACACGCCGCGATCCGGGACGCACCCCGAGACGGAAGCAACGCTTACGCGCATCTGGGCAGAGGTGCTCAAACGCACGCCCCTTGACGGCCGCGCCAATTTCTTCGAACTTGGCGGCCATTCGCTGCTTGCCGCGCGTGTCGTCAGCCGGCTTCGCGCAGAGCTTGGCGTGCCGCTGCCGGTGCGCGCCCTTTTCGAACGCCCCGTCCTTGCAGAGCTTGCCGCCCATATTGATGGGATGCGCGTGCGGGAAACCCCAGCCCCTGGCCATGTAGAGATCGAAATATGAATGCAACGCCATCCCGACCCGTTCTTCTCTGCCTGCCGCCGGCCGGCACCGGAGCAGGTCTTTTCCGCAACTGGGCGCGGATTGTGCCCAACACGATGACGGTGCATCCGGTCGCGCTGCCGGGCCGCGAAAAGCGTTACTACGAACCGCCGCCGCGATCGATCGACGCGCTTGCCGACCAGCTTGCAATAGAACTGGAACCCTATGTCGGCAGTCGGTACGCGATCTTCGGTTACTCGATGGGCGCCCTCCTCGGCTATGAAATCGCCCGTCGCTTTTCGGGCGCTGGTCTGCGACAACCGGACGCGTTTTTCGTGCTCGGCTGCAATGCGCCGGATCGCATGGTCTATGAGCGCGAGCCCTTTCACACGATGGAGCCCGCCGCCTTTCACCAGGCGCTTGTCGATCTCGGTGGAACAGATGCCGAAATCCTCAACAATCCCGAGGCGATGGAGCTTTTCGAGCCGGTGCTGCGCAATGATTTCCGCATCTGTGAGACCCATGTGCACGACGCCGCACGCGGCACACTGGATTGTCCCGCGCACGTCTTTCTCTCCGATGCGGACGCTTTCGTGAACGAATACGCAGCCGCCGCCTGGTCCGATTTCGTGACGGGTGGCACGAGCCTGCATCGGGTCTCGGGACCGCATATGCTTGAACGCCCCGTTCTGGACACTCTGCCGGCAAGACTTGAGGCGCTCTGGTTTGGAGCGGCCGAAAGCCGCCCGCGTCGTCAGGCTTGAAGCGATGACCGCTAGGACAGAAATGCCAAGGGCGGAGGAAGAAGCGATCCAGCGCGCGCTCGAAGGGCAGGCGGCCTACATGCCGGATGTGCGCGCGGACGTCGGCCCAGCCGAGGAGGATTGGACGACAGTTCAGGATTTCTTTTCCAGCGAGGCGGCCACTGGCGAATTTCTTGCATTTGAGCAATCACTGAACAAAGGCACTGATCTCAAGACCGCTGGGGCCTTGATGATGACCGACTATGGCTACATCCTGGCTGCAGCGGCCGTTCCGTTGTTTGCCGGTTTTGGCATCATTACGGAACTGTCGCCAGCCTCCCTCGCGCTTTCCTTCTATGTGACCGAGGAGCTGCATGACGGGAAGATGCACCGAGTGAGGCGCGCCCATGTCCGTTTTCTGGAACCGGTATTCTGGCAAGGCCAACTGGACGATGCCGCCGCCGGAGAACGGTTTCGAACCGAAATCGAGCAGCATTTCCACCCCGTCATCGATACGATCCACGCACAAACACGTCTCTCCCGCGCAGCGCTCTGGAGACTGGCGGCCGATGCGATCGCCAGCCGCTTTCTGGATTCCGGCCGCCGGTTCGGCACGGTCGAGGCGGCAAAGGCGGCGGCGATGCGGATTCTCAAAGTTGCCGGCTCGCCGCTTGCCAATCGCGAACTTCACTATTTCGACCTGATGGTTCTCGACAAACATCGGAAGGAGTTTTCCTACACCTTCCGCCAGCGCGGCGGCTGCTGCCGGTTTTATCTGGTCGAAGGCGGCGAATACTGTCCCACCTGTGTGCTGGAGTCGCCCGCAGACAGGGATGAAAAACTCCGTCTCGCCATGCGCAAACACCTCGACGTTGCCTGAGCGATCTTTTCATTAAATTTTTCTGAAGACCGGAGTCCCAAATCCGAACAATCAATCGTCTAGATCAGGAGTTGAATGTGTTGCCATTCCTCATGGTGAACTTGCGGCTCCTTGAACGCCGTACGATTGGGGGTTTTTATGACTAAGACTAAATCCGTCTCGCGCGGGGCTGGGGCGAGCCTCAAGGCGGCATTTCTGGCGGGGACAGCGCTCATAATGCTGAGCCCCATGTTGCCGGTGATGGTGCGGCAGGCTGCAGCACAGACGTCCGAGCGGGCGATCTCGGTGCGACCGGGCCCGCTAACGACGGCGCTGAACAACCTTGCAGCCCAGACCGGCCTGCAAATCCTGTTCGATGCATCGGTCGCCGAGGCGAAGACGACCCGGGGGGTGAACGGGACGCTGACGCCAGAACAGGCGCTGAGGACCGTGCTTGCCGGCACCGGTGTTAACGCCCGCTTCGCAGGAAGTAACCAGGTGACGCTTCAGAACGGCCCTGCCGCTTCCGGCGCGACAGCTGACGGCACCACGCAACTTGAGGCTATAACGATTTACGGCGCCCGCAACGCGTCGACGTTGGGCGCCACGACGAGCAGTGTTGCCATCGTGAACGCCGAAACCCTCGCAGAAAGCCAGATCCGCACGACGCAAGACACCTACCGCCGCATGGCAAACGTGCTGGATAGCGCCACAGTCAATGCCGGTTTCGTCATCCGCGGCATGAGTTCCGAGGGCCTTGTCCCGTCCGGCGGGCCCGCCGGCTCGGTGTATGTCGACGGCATCGTCCAGACACGTTACAATGCCCGCTTCGGCGCACGCAATCTCTGGGACGTAGAACAAGTCGAGGTGTATCGCGGCCCGCAATCGACGCTTTCCGGCCGTGCGGCCATGACGGGCGCCATCTATATCAAGTCGAAAGATCCGACCTTCGACAAGGAAGTCGAACTTTCCGGCACCGTCGGCAGCGACGATCTCGCCGGCACGGCCTTCATGGTGAATACGCCTGTCGTTGAGGATCAGATTGCATTGCGCCTCTCAGGCGCTTTCGAGCGCTCGCATGCCCAGCCCAATTATTCAAATTTCGGTATTTTTGACAATTTTGATGACCTGACAACTGACATTAGCGGCGTGCTTCGCGCCAAGGTGCTGATCACGCCTTCGGAAATGCCGGACACCCGCGCACTGCTCACCTACTCCTACTCGAAGGACCGGCCCAACGACGCGCTTGTCGGCCTCGACACACTCCGCGGCGACTTCAACAATTCCCCGGTTACCTATACGGAATATCGCTGGACGGAAGCTCACAATGTAGGCCTGGAGATCACACATGATTTCTCCAATGCGTTGCGCTTCACCTCGCAGACCGGTTATCAATATGGCATCAATAACCGGCGCTCTATCGACTACGGCACGCCCGGCACCATCTATGGAAGCGCTGGCGAAGACGACAATTCTATCTTCACGCAGGAGTTCCGACTCAATTACGAGGAGGACCGCTGGAAATGGGTTGCCGGCCTTTATGGCAGCCGTGAGGTCTGGGACGGCGCGACAACCTTTATCGTGGACTATCCTGGCTACGGACCGGTGCAACTTAGCGACACCCAGAATCGCAAAACCTCAAACTTTGCCATCTTCGGTGAGGCGACCTATGAATTTGCACCTACGTGGTTCGCAACGGCCGGTGGTCGTCTCGACTACCTTAAAGACAGAGACGACCAGCGAAACTATTTTGGCCTGATCGATCCGTCTGCCGTCCTGACGGGCGACCCGACATCTTTGAGCGAATTGAACTTCGTACCCAAGCTTGCTCTTTCCAAGGAGCTCAGCGATACCCAGACGGTCGCCCTGACCTATACGCAGGGATTCCGCTCAGGAGGTTCTTATATAGACCGTCTGGACCCCAAGAATTACAAGGTGGCCACATACGACCCGGAGTTTTCACAGAACGTAGAATTATCCTACAAGGGTACGCTGCTCGACGACCGGCTGACGCTCAATGCAAATGTGTTTTATACAAAATATGACGATCAACAGATAGAAATTCGGCCGATCGCGACCATTCCAGGCTATCGCATCACCTCTAATGCTGCAACGTCGAGAGCCTGGGGTTTCGAGATCGAACCTACCTTCCAGGTTACGGATCAATTCACCGCGTTCACGTCTATCGGGTACCTCAATACGCGGTTCTTGGAATTCAACCACGCCGCTATCGGCGATCAGTCAGGCAAAGCCTTCCCTGAAGCACCGGAATTGAGCTGGGCCTTTGGTGGACGCTACGAGTTTGACAACGGCGTCTTCGTCGGCGCCGACGCAAAATATACGACAAGCTACAATTCGCGCTTCGGTACGAAGGGTATGTACAATATCGACCCACGCTTCATCGTGAATGCGCAGACGGGCTTCAAAAAGGACAACTGGGAAGTGACCGCTTTCGTGGAAAATCTGACGGACGAGCAGTATTTCACGATCGTGGATCGCGACGCGGCAAAGCCGTTTGGCCAGCTGGGCAAAGGTCGGTCCTACGGCCTGAACGTCCGTGTGAAGTTCTGACAAACTCGGCTGTGCGGTGTCCTTCCGCACAGCTTTTTCCACCTCAACGACGAAATGATATCTCTCTTGCGCTTCTGTCTCGCTCTTCTCGCTTTCCTTCTTCCAGCATCTTTTTCGCAGGCCGCCTGCGAAGGAAAGGCTATAACCGAGGGGGTCTACAATCCGCCCTTCTGTATTCCGGCAAAAGCAAAACGGATCGTGACCCTCGATCCGCTGATCACGCTTGGATTGCTGATCGAACTCAAGGCGCCCGTCGTTGCGACGCCCTATATGGCGATTACGGAGGACGAGGTACTCAGCGTGGTGAAGGCCCAGAAGATGGTCGATCTCGGCAATCCCAAGGAACCAAGCCTCGAGCGCGTGGCGGCACTGAAGCCGGATCTCATCATCGGATCGGCGGAAGTTCATTCGGCGATTTACGAGCAAGCTGCACAGATCGCGCCGACTGTGCTCTTCAAGCATATGGACTGGAAGGCATATCTTCAGCGCCTATCAGAAGTGACCGGCAAGGAAGGCGTGGCAAACGATGCACTCAAGGCTTACGACAGCCGCGTCGCCGGGATCCGCGCGCGGATGAAGGACCAGAACCTGACGGTCTCGACCGTCCGTTTCGCCCCAGATCGTTTTGTCGTCTTTGTGGATGGCCCCAACGCCTATGCCCCCTTTTCCGTGCTGCGCGAGGCAGGTGTGAAGCGCTCCGCTTACGAGACTGTCACCGACGGAACGATCGTCAAACGGCCGGACTGGGAGGAACTCGCCAATCTCGATGGTAACGTGCTGCTCTACGTTTCCGCCAGCGGTTTTGAAAGCGGCCCGGACGATGCGCTCGAAAAGCAGGTGACCGAGAACCCGCTATGGCAATTGCTGCCAGCCGTTCAGGCCGGACGCGCCCATCGGGTCGATCGCGGTCACTGGCAGAGCTTCCACGGTATCGGTTCGGCAAATCGCATACTCGACGACGTCGAACGTTACGTGCTGGCAGGGCAATGATCGACCGAAACGCCGCCCGGCCATCCACGGCCTATAGCCTGCGGCCGCTCGCGCTCGCTGTACTCCTCTGTCTGCTCGTTCTTGCCGCCATGAACGCGGTTGCACTCGGCACATCTGCCATATCGTTTTCCACGATAACGGCCGCGATCTTCCAGTTCGATGGCTCTCGCGACCATCTTCTCGTCACCACCCTCCGTCTGCCCCGCGTCATTGCCGCACTGCTTTCCGGTGGTGCACTCGCTGTTTCCGGTGCCATCATGCAGGCGGTCACCAACAACCCGCTCGCCTCTCCCGGCCTGCTCGGCATCAACGCCGGCGCGTCATTTGCCGTCGTTTTGGTGATGACACTCTTCGGCACGGGCGTCGGCGATCTCTATGTCTGGTTCGCCTTTATCGGCGCAGGTATCGCCGCGATCGTGGTCTATGGGCTGGGTTCAATTGGCGCTGTCAGACACTCCCCGCTCGGGCTCGTGCTGGCGGGGGCGATCGTTGCAACCTTCCTGACCTCGCTCACCACCGCGATCCTGATCTTCGACCAGAGCACGCTCGATGCAGTTCGCTTGTGGACCGCAGGCTCGCTGACGGGGAGAACCATGGCGCAGGCCAAAACCGTTGCGCCCTATATCCTCACCGGCCTCGTCGCCGCTCTCTTTCTTGGCCGGCATCTCACGACGCTCAGCCTCGGCGCGGGTGCCTCGCGTGCACTCGGGCAGAACCCGGTGATTTGGCGCGGCGCATCTGTGGTCACTGTCATCCTGCTTGCGGGCGGTGCCGTGGCACTTGCCGGACCGATTGGGTTCGTCGGCCTCGTCGTTCCGCATATGGTGCGAATGATTGCCGGTGTTGACTATCGCTGGGTTATCCCTTTTTCGGCGCTCGGCGGCGCGCTATTGGTTGTCGTCTCCGATACGGCCGGACGGCTTGTGTTCGGAAGCCAAAGTTTTCCCGTTGGCGTGACGATCGCGCTCATCGGTGCGCCGTTCTTCCTGTATCTCGCCCGAACGCGGCTGAGAGGCGCGGCATGATCCGGCTTCTCATCATCCTCACCCTTCTGCTCGCCATCCTCGTCGCAGCAAGTCTCGCTTTTGGCGATGTTCCTTTGACCTGGCAGGAACTCTACAATGTCATCGCCGGAATGGGCGAGCCTGCTCCACAGAGCACGATGATCGTCTTCGATCTGCGTTTGCCGCGCGCACTTCTCGCGCTTCTCGTCGGCGTGGCGCTTGCGACCGCAGGCACGATCACGCTCGCAATAATGCGCAATCCTTTGGCCGAGCCCGGCGTTCTCGGCATAAACAGTGGCGCTGCAGCGGCGGCCATGGCCATCATCGTTCTGGTGCAGGACCCGTCTATCGCGCTTATACAGACAGCCAGTTTCCTGGGCGCCGCGGTGATGGCGCTGGCGGTCTATGCTCTTTCATGGCGCGGCGGAACCTCCTCTCTCCGCATCATCCTCATCGGCATCGGCCTCTCCTCGCTCGCAACGGCGGGAACGACCTTTCTATCCGCATTCGGCGACATCGGCGATGTACAGCGCGCCATGATCTGGCTTGCCGGAAGCGTCTACGATGCCAACATGATGAAGGTACAATTTCTGGGCTTCTCACTCGTCGTTCCCATTGCACTTGCCTTTCTCGCCGTGCGCGAACTCGATCTGATCCGCTTCGGCGATCACTCTGCTAAGAGCCTTGGCCAGCCGGTCGATCGCATCCGAGGCCTGATGATCGTCCTCGTTACTGTGCTTTCGGGTGCAGCCGTGGCCGCCTCCGGCCTCATCGGCTTCGTCGGCCTCGTCGCGCCGCACATCGCCCGGCGGCTGACCGGGGCGTCGTCGCATGCCCGGATATTGCCTGTCGCTGTACTCGTCGGCGCATGCCTCGTCGTTGCCGCCGATCTCATTGGTCGCATCATCCTGCCGCCGGCGCAACTTCCGGCCGGCATTGTGACCAGTCTCATTGGTGCACCTTTCTTTGCCTATCTTCTCTGGGGACGCCGCCATGACCGAGGATAATCAACGGCCTGCCAAGATCGCGGGCAAGGGCATAGACATCGCCTACGGCCAGCGCCGCATCATAGAGCGGCTCGACCTCGCCATCCCCGAACGATGCTTCACGGCCCTGATCGGCCCGAACGGCAGCGGCAAATCCACGCTCCTGCGCACTTTCGCCGGACTTATGAAGCCCTCCGGCGGCAGCATTCTTCTCGACGGCAAGGATCTGAACGGCCTCTCGCCCCGTGATGTCGCCCGCAAGGTAGGCGTTCTGCTCCAGGGTCCCGTTGCGCCAGAGGGTCTAACGGTCGGCGATCTCGTGCGGCAGGGCCGCTATCCGCATCGCTCGCTTTTCAGCCGCTGGTCGGCGCAGGATCAGGAGGCATGCGACGAGGCGCTCATGCTGACAGGCACGACGGATCTTTCCGACCGGGCGCTGGACAGCCTTTCCGGCGGTCAGCGCCAGCGCGCGTGGATCGCAATGACGCTGGCGCAGCAAGGCGAAGCGATCCTTCTTGATGAGCCCACGACATATCTCGATCTGGAACACCAGGTCGAACTGATGAACCTTATCACCACGTTGGTCTCCAGGCACGGAAAGACGGTCGTCGCCGTCCTGCACGATATCAACCAGGCGGCGCGCTACGCCCAGCATATCGTTATACTCCATGACGGCAGGGTGACGGCGGCCGGGACGCCCGATATGGTGATCTCCTCGCAGACGATCGCTGATGTCTTCAAGGTGAAGACGGTCGTGATCCGCGATCCCGTAGCCGGAACGCCGCTCTGCATTCCGCTTTAAGGCGCCCGCAGCCGTTACTGAAATATCACACGTCGGCTCCATCTGAACATGCGGCCTGCCTAATGCGCACTCCCTAGCCGAAACAGGGAAAACGGAATCGGGCAACGAAATCAGACATAAAGATGAGTTTTTAACTCTTGATTTATCAAGGAGCTGTGCATCAGTTTTGAATCTTTCTAACTTATTGCACTTGCATGGGTTTTATAGATTCGCTAGCCATCGGTCATCGCGGTTCCGCCGTCCTGGTGCTGAACCTGACTGTTGGTTTGGAAACTGTTTGCCAATGTCGAGCTCTTCGCCCTCACCCCTTGTATGGGACAGTCTTGACAGCAACGAATTGCTGAACCGGGCTATGGAAGCGCACTACGCCGACATTACGAGCGCGGTGCGCAGGCGCGGCCATCCATCCTCCACCGCCCGGGATGTGGTGCACGATCTCTATCTGAAACTTGCTTCCAAGCCTGAGGTACTGCAGAAAAAGCGTTCGATAAAATCGTTTCTCTGCCGGGCCGCCATCAATCTAGGCATTGACCGGCAGCGCCGGGAGACGAAAGAAGCTCGGCTTTTCTCCGGCTCGGAGCGTGAAGCCCTCTGCGTGGCAAGCAGCGGGCCCGCGCCGGATCAGGCGTTGGAAATCGAGGCGCGGCTTGCGGCCCTGCGCGAGGCGATCGCCGAACTACCGGAACGGCGTCGTCTCGTTTTCATCCTGCACCGTCTGCACGGTCTGACACCGGACCAGATCTGCGTCAGGCTCAACATCTCCAGGAACATGGTGGACCGGCACCTGCGTCGCGCCTTCGCCCACTGCCTTGATCGTATTCTCTAGAACGACAAGAGATTCTCGCGTTCCATCCGGAAAAGCGCTACCGACTTTTGCTTGAATTAGTCTAAAAGGTCCTAAATTAGCGGCGTCGAACGTCTAAGGGTCAAGGGACAAATCTGGAGATGCCTATGTCGGCCCAAGGAGCGGGGAACGCTCAGAAAAAACGCAACCGCGAAGCGGCCAACTGGATTCTGCGCAATAGGGACCCAAACCAATCACCGAGCGACAAGGCACGCTTTCAGGAGTGGCTTGACCGCGACCCGGAAAACCGTCGGACCTACACGGCCGCAGAACGCCTGTTGGATGATGCCAGCCGCGCTATACAATCCGATTCCGTGCTCTCCGACATCAAGGTCAGGCCCAGGAGCCTAGTCAAACCAGTCATCGCAACTTTAATGGTCTTAGCGCTCGCAACGGGCAGCTTCTTTGCGCTAGACGGCCCAATGCGCCTGCAGGCTGATGTCATAGCCGGAACTGGCGAGATGCGAACGATTTCGCTTGAGGACGGATCCGAGGTGCAACTGAATTCGTCTTCAGCAATCGCTGTGGACTTTACCGACAGCCACCGCACTATCCGCCTTCTTCAAGGCCAAGCTTTTTTTCAGGTCGCTCACGACGCCGAACGACACTTCACGGTTGTTGCGGGGGCGGCCAAGGTTACCGCACTCGGCACGGCATTCGCTATTCGCTACGGCAATGACAACACTGAAGTGGCCGTCAACGAAAATGCGGTCCAGATCGACATCGACGGAAGCCGCACAGGCCCTGTCCGCGTCAGTGAAGGAGAGCAAGCAATCTATGACTACGCGAAAGGGCAAATGGCCATCGCGCCGGTCGATAGTCTCGTCGCATTTGCTTGGAGGCGCGGCCAGATCGTCCTCGACAATACACCGCTTTCCTACGTTATCGAGGAGATGAACAGGCATTTTTACGGCCGCATCATGGTTGCGGATTCTCGTATCGCCAATCGAAGGGTCAGCGGCACGATGAAGATCACCGATACCGATGTTGCGCTTGCTTTCGTAACGCAGGCCCTACATGTGAAAGCAATGCACTTCGGCCCACTGATCGTCATTCGCGAGTGACGATACCAGCCTCTCGCTTGCTTGCTTTCGAAGAAACCTCTCGCTCTGACCTCAAAAGTGCAGAGCGCCAAGGTCTTAAGCTCTGCGTTTTGTTTGTTCTGCTCTGGTTGCTCTGAGCCCCAAAATGGAGGGAAATTGGGTCTCGGGCCATCATGTTGGCATTCATCGACTACCCGACGACACGGCGTGTGAACAGGTCAATGACGACTACGACATACAGCCAGCCTTCTGCGGTCCAGATGTAAGTGAAGTCGGCCACCCATTTCTGGTTCGGACGGTCTGCCATGAACTGGCGGTCGAGGACGTTCGGCATGATGACTGCACGGTCACCGGCATCCTTTGGCAAACCACGCCGTCTTGGCCTGGCCCTGAGCGCATTCAGGCGCATCAGTCGCTCGATACGATGGAGACCACACGCTTCGCAGAGCCATGCCACCCTCTGCCCGGCAGTCGTTGCAAAGCAACGACGATAGGGGCCAGATCGAACGGTGCTTTGCAATGAATGCGAACTTCATATCGCGTCCCTGGCAAAGTAGGCTGTGGCCTTTTTTAGGATATCGCGCTCCGCTTTCAGCTTGGCGACTTCACGGCGTAACCGCTAAATCTCAAGCTGCTCCGGCTTCATCTGGCCTTTTCCAGGAAACGACTGGCTGGGATCGTCGCCGTATTACCGAACCCATTTGCGCAGGACATTCTCGGGAACATCAAGATCACGAGCAGCCTGCGCAACAATGACCCCACGTTCCCTGACCAACTTCACTGCTTCAAGCTTATACTCGCGGCTGAATATTCGTCTTTGCATTCATGCTCTC
>NZ_JAQAHD010000020.1:0-73649 GCF_027871605.1 Agrobacterium sp. CFBP 3001 | reverse complement strand
GGTGGACGTTGTGGGCTGGCGGCAAGAGAAGGCAGGCGGAGCCGAGTCATTGTCTTTTTGGCTTGCTGCTGGTCCGAACGGACACAAAGCATGCGCATATTCCACGCCAAGACCTGCCGGTTTCCTGGATGCGTTATCGGAGAGGCTTGGTGCACCGGATAATCTGGACAAGAATGACGCGATCGAAAGTACGACAGCCTGGTGGAAACGAGGTGCGGTCGAGTATTCTTTTGTTCAGGTAGGTTTATCCGCCGTCATCAATATCGGCTCAAGTCGGTGAGGTCGTGGCGTATACCGCAGGTAAATTGTCACGCAACCCGACAGACCGCCCCAAAATGCGAGACGTAAAAGGTTTCAGGTTTTTCGCGAGATAATATCGCTGGAACTGAAGGCGAAGATCGCAATCATCAAGAAGCTAAGCGCGGATGCCACTTGCGCACCCCATGACTGACTTTGAGCGACGAGCATACGTCCCCAGCTAGGTTCAGGCGGCGACACACCGAGTCCGAGAATGTCCAACAGGTATGACAGGTGGTCTATTTCTTTTGATTGCCAGCAAAAGCGGCCGTCAGGCCAAGGCCGATGTAAACGAAGCCGCTAACCCAGCGTTCGGCCTTCAGATAGGCGGGACTGCGCTTCAGCCAGTTGCCGGCCGTGCCGGCAGCAAGTGCGTAGGTGCAATCCGTCAGAACACCAATCAACGTGTAGAGAATTCCGAGAAAGGCGATCTGCATTGCCATATGGCCACGATCGACCTCAACGAACTGCGGCAGGAAAGCCAGAAAGAACAATGCGGTCTTCGGATTGAGGAGATTGACGATGAAGCCCTCACGAAAGATGCGCATGCTGCTTCGCTTCGGCAAACCGCCCTCGACGTCGGGAATGTCCGACGACCCGAGGAGCTTCTTGAGGCCAAGCCAGATCAGGTAGGCCGCGCCCGCATATTTCACCACGCTGAAGGCAAGCGCGGAGGATGCCAAAAGCGCCGAGAGCCCAACAGCGGCGGCGACGACGTGAACAAGTGTGGCGGTATGAATGCCAAGGATTGAAACGAGGCCGGCAGAACGGCCCTGCTCGACCGAGCGCGCAAAGATGTAAAGGACTGCCGGGCCCGGCACAAGAAGCAGCACCAGCGTGGCGCTGACGAACAGGCTGAGATTGGCTGCGCTGGGAATTGCCAAATCCATGATTGTTTTGCCCCCGTTTTCTATTGCACGAACGATAGCATTGAGCTGCCTCCAATGCGAGGTCGTGTTCTGCTTTTACGCTGTCACGTCGCGCCGATTTCTGGTTCAGCGGTCCCTATGAGCCGACATGACCTGACAGACTTTGAATGGCGCGCGATTAAGTCGCTGCTACCCAACAAGCCACGGGGGGTGCCGTGCGTCGATGGCGGCAGGCAAGAACATGACGGACAAGCCGCCGACCATCTGCTCGACCACGATGGACCTGGAACAATCGTGCTGGCGGACAAAGCCTACGATACTGATCGCATCCGGGTATTTCTCCGCGTGAAAATTTCCCGACACTTGAGAACTGTCATCGACGCGTATCGCCCTCGGGATCCGTTCTATGAAGAAGGCGGAGATCACGACGCCCTCGGCGACGAATTCGCTGCCCTATGACCGTTCCCCGTCTCGTGACCTCCGCCGCGAGTTGTGGATTTGGGTGCCTCAGGACGTCGGACCCTACCGCAACCCTTGTGAGTGTTTCACTAGCGCGGTAGGGATTGTTCTCAGAGGCATGACCCCGTCGACATTATCTCTGTTATAGAGAGAGCAATCGTTGCCGGGTAACCGGCTCAGTTCTGCGTGGAAACCAACAGGCAATGAGGCTTCTGCCCATGTCGCTTCCGACTTTGGTCTAATGTTATTCAGGTGCAAAAGTCTCTTAGGCGATTGCTGAAGTCCAAAGGAGGTTTTCTCTTCAGGCCAGGGCTTGACCACTTGCGGTGTCGCGACGATTTGTAAGGCGTTCAAAACCTTGCCGACCGGTTCTCGCGTGCTACCCGTTGCCGGATCCAATCGGTACCTCAGGAGCCAGATGTGTTATTGCGCCGCAAACTGATCGCCGTTTTCCCGTACCTGCTGTTGACCCTCTTCAACACCGCTCTCCCTTATACAATAAAAATTCACGGTATTTCTGCGACATTTGCCGAGCAAGTGGCTGAGGCCAGAAGCGGCAACGGCGGTGGCAACGGGAACGGCGGCGGTGGAGGTAGCGGAGGTGGCGGAAACGGAGGGGGAAGCGGCAACGGAGGAGGCAACGGTAACAGTGGCGGCAACGGCAACGGCAATTCGGGTGGCAAGGCAAACAATAGCGGCCAGTCGTCGAGCACTGGAAGTGCTGCAAAAAGCCAGACTGATGCCGATGACGCAACGAATGAAGCCGGCGGCGCCCTGACCGTTCGCCATAAGGACGGCATCAGTGAAACTGTGCAGCGGGGGCGATACGTGATGAAGGACTCAAAGGGCCGTACAATCGTCAACCGCGATGCAACGGTTGCAGACGAGCAGCGGCTCAGATCCTTCCTTCGTTAACGGCGCCTGTCAATCTCGTCGCGAAACGCCATCGCGGCTTCCGTCCGGTTGCTTACGCCAAGCTTGGTGAAAATCTGTGTCATATGGTGTTTGATCGTCTTTTCGTGGAGGTCCAGTTTGAGACCGATATGTTTGTTGCTTAATCCGGCAGATGCAAGCTCGAGCACTTGGTGCTCCCGATCCGTCAATGCGGTAAAGGGATTGGCCCGGGCACCCGATCCGCTTTCCGAAATCAGGCGTGCGGACAAGGTGGGTGCAACGTAACTGTCGCCTGCCGCGACGCTTCGAATAATGTCGGCAAGTGCACGTGAGCCAACCCCTTTCAGGACGTAGCCCTTCGCTCCATTTCTCAGCGCTGCCATGACGTCATCACCTGCCTCGGAAACCGTCAGCATCACGATCTTCTGACCGGGCACCCGATCAAGTATAAGCGAGATAGCTTCGAGCCCACCGCCCGGCATGGAGATATCGAGCAGCAGGATGTCGGGTTGGTGCTCTACCGCGATACGCAGAGCGTCTTCCTTGCTGCTGCCCTCTCCAACGACATTGAATCCGTCCATTTCCGTCAGGCTTCGGATGACGCCTTCCCTGAAGAGGGGGTGATCGTCCACAACTGCCAGGCTTATTTGTTGCGCCGTCATGCCTGCTCCATTTCCTCGATATTAAGCGACATCCGTACGGTGGTTCCCCGGTCTGAGGAGAAAAGATGGAAGACGCCTCCCAGGCTTTCCACGCGATCCCTGAGACCGGCAAGGCCGAGTTTCTGGGGCGAAACATCACTCATGCTGAAGCCGTGCCCTTTATCCATAACTTCGATGATAATCAGTCCGTCTTGAGATGTTTGCGCAACCTTTTGCCCGATGCCGCCGGCATGGCGATATCCATTGTTCAGCGCCTCCTGTACAAAACGATAGATGCATATCTTTGCCGAGGTGGAAAGGCTCGCAGGCCTCTTGTTCAACGAGAGTTCGACGGAGACGCCTGTGCGCTGCTCATGCGCGAGGACCGCGCGTTTCAGCAGGTCAGCAAGGCTATCCGTTTCTATGTGTGGCAACATCAACCCACTACAAATGCCCCGGATTTCCGTCATTGCGTCGTCGAGACTGGCCTTGATTTTTGTCAAGGACGCGTCGCGTTCTTTGGCGGGAGTTCTAGGGTCGGTGAGTGTCTGGCTGTCAAGTCGTAAAGAGGCATAGGCGACCAATTGTGCGGGGCCGTCGTGCAGGTCAGCACCGATGCGGCGCAAATAGCTCTCGTTGAGGGAGGTTGCCCTTTGGGTGGCGCGCTGAACACGTGCGCGTAACGCTTCGTTCTGTCGCAGCAGTGCGGACAGTTCCCCGATGCGGTCACTGAGTGCCTTGCGCTGGCTGTCGATGGTACGGCTTCCACGCAGGACTATGATCGACAAGAGGGCGAAAAATGTCATCGTAAATGTAGCAACCATTACCCAGCTCAACAGCCGGGCCCGATTAAGGCTCCATTCGAAATCATGGGCCACCTCGAAAAATTCAGAGACGGCGACGACTTTGCCAGACCAGGGCTGTAGGACCGGATTGTAGATTTGCAGAAGTGGCTTGTCACTGTCGCGTTCGGCCTCGCTCTCGACGTCGTCTATCCGATTGAACCTTGCTGCCATTCGGCCGGTAAAGGCCGTTCTGAGGTCATCAGAAAGCGGGAACTGCTTGCCGGAAAGGTTCTTGTCGCTGGAATAGAGAATTGTTCCATCGCTGCGCCAGAGCCGGAATGAAAACAGGCGCTTTCCAAGTGCGCCCTGGCCAAGTGTCTCGTCCAGGGCCCGCGTTATCGAATCGTCCAGAGCCTGGGTGGTTTGCATATCAGGCAGAAGAGGGGCGATCACGCTATCCACATAAAGCGCCGTCGTCGCCGCGGAATTACGCGTCACGGCGTTTTCGATCAGGCTGGAAACGAAGTAACCCACGACAACCATCGCACAGATCGCGACAACACCACCCGCAAAGAGGAACTGCCTTGCGAGGGATTGAGAATTCCAGCGTGCGACCAGTCTTGCCAGAGGCACTTTGTACTCACGGCTTGTCGGCAGAACACGCATGATCAGCACTCATCTCCCCCAACCTTTATAGCTATCCCGCCAAAGCGGAGTGTCAACCGTTGTCTCCCGGAGGAGGCAACGGTTTGTCCCGAAGATGAGCCAGTTCTCCGGTCCATACAATCAGGGACCATTGGGCGCGATCAATCGGACTATGGTCGGAATGCCCAAGGCATAGGTCCGAGCGGAGTAGAAACCTGAAATTTCGGCAATATTGTAGTGCGTAACGATTTGCTGGGACCGCGGCTCTCTAACTGCGGCGGTGCCCAATTTTATGAAGGACCTGCTCATGAACATCCGCTCTGTGATCGGAACCGCAAGCCTTGGTCTTGTCCTCGCCGTTGCCCCGATGGCAGGAGATACCGTCGGCTTCACTTATGCTGCTTTTGCCAAGGACGGAAACGGTGGTGGTAATGGCGGCGGCAACGGTGGTGGGGCCGGCGGTGGCAACGGGGGAGGCCATGGTGGAGGAAAATCCGATGCCGGCGAAAGCCGGGCTTCCTCCAACTCATCTGCGAACAAGGGCTCTTCGGCATCGTTGAAATCGCATCATTCAGACAAGCCCTCAAAAACACACGGCGAGAAATCGAAAACGCAAAGCGCAAAGTCGGGCACTGGCAGCCTGAATTCGATGAAGAGAAATTTTCATGCCTATCTGAATTCCAACGATCCCAAGATGGCGGCGCTTGCAGCTTATGTGAAGGCGTACGCGGAATTCGAAATTCAGTACGGGGTGACGGCCGTGCCCACGGATCCCGCGCTTAGCGAGACTGCGCTGGTTTCGGCGTTGGAACAGTTGGCAAACAGGCCGGTGACCAGCGAGGAGATCGCGGAGGCGAAGAGCATTCTGGGCGCTGGAACAGACACGGGCAAAATCGCGGAGGTTCGCGAGGCTCTCGAAGAGGAAGCCCAGAACTGAAGGTTGCTGCAAGCTTGAGGGCGCTGCATCAGCGGCGAATTTTCAGCAACTGTCGTATGCGAGTTTGACGTCGACCAACGCCATCCCCTTGCCGGAGTAATAACCGGCACTATCGCCGGATCAAGCCGCCCGCCGCGGGCTTGATCCGGCGATATCACATCAGAGAGCGCCGTGGCGCATAGCGCCGGCTAGCTGGATCTTCCAGTCTAGCCTTTGAGGAAAATACCGGCGTTGATTGATCACGATCTGGTCACACCTCCTGCGGAATGGCGATGCGGCAATTTACGATCCGACACGACATCCTTTCCCACCGGCCGCGCAGCGACGGCAGAAGATCTTTCCTCAATCGCCCTTGCAGGCTTATTGCGCGGCCATGCAAATGCGCGAACGTATCCGGCGAACCATTGAAGGTGCTCCTTTGGCGCTCAGCGTGTCCGCCCAACCTTCGAAGGATGAAATGTCAAAGATCACCTACCGGACCAGTCGCCCGTCGAGGCGGTGTCGCAGGATGCCATGGCTGCGACATGTCCAAGGCCTTCTTAGCCATACTTAACTATATTGGTTCCAGCAGTTTTAAGTTTCGTTCACGTAGTGTGAGCAAAACACAGGCGGATACGAACGAATGCTAACCCATCTGCAGTCAAAATGGTTTTGGAGATTTAACCTGCCCATCGTGGTGTCGATGGCCATATGTGGCCTTCTCCTCTTGTCACTCTACTGGGCGTCGGTCGCAAGCGATGCAATCGCGGTGGCAAGACAACGCGATGTCGTTGCCCTCACGGTTTCGAAACTAAAGTCATCAATCGCTCATGATCAGGAAAGTGCCACTGTTTGGGATGATGCGGTCAGGAATTCCATGGTCCGAAACCGCGACTGGATGGACACCAATCTCGGCGTATGGATGAATACCTATTTCGGGCACGATGCAGCAATCGTACTGACAGCGGATCTCAATCCAATCTATCAATTTGTTGTCGATCCCAATGATGCCCGGATCAGCGGTGGTCTATCGGCCGCCTATCTGCCATTGGCAAAGAGGTTGAAGGAGCGGCTTGTTGCAGGCGATGAGGAGGGAACGAGCAGCAAGGTCCTGTCCATTGGCGAAGCGGACATCGTTTACGTTGGCTCACGTCCGGCAATCATCAGCGTTAAACCGATCGTTTCCGACACGGGAGATATCGAGCAGCAGCCGGGACAACAAAATCTGCATGTCGCCGTTCGCTTTCTGGATGGAGATCTCGCGGCAACCGTGGGCCAGGAGTACCAGTTTCGCAATCTGCGCTTCACGCTTCATCATCCGACGGACCCTCGTTTTTCATATCTGACGTTGCAGTCGAGATCCGGATATGTGGTAGGCTATTTCGAGTGGCAACCATTCAAACCCGGACACAAAGTTTTCGCGGCCACCATTCCCGCAATTGCGGTGGCATTTCTTGCTATATTCAGTGCAGCAAGCTTCGGGGGAAATGCATTCTGGAGACGATCGAACCGTCTTCAGGCAAGCCGTGAGCAGTTGCAATACCAGGCGACACATGACGGTCTCACGGGTCTTGCCAATCGTTCCGAATTCCACGCGCGAGTTGCGGTGGCCACGCAAAATGCGAGGGAAGGCGAGGTGCATGCCGTGCTGTTCACCGATCTCGACAGGTTCAAGGAGGTGAACGATTCACTCGGCCATCCCGCAGGGGATAAATTGATCTCCCTTGTTGCTGCGAGACTGACAGGCCTTTTGCCCGACGCGCTCGTTGCGCGGATCGGCGGCGATGAATTCACCGTCTTTGTCAAGCTGAACGAGTTCCCCGAGGCAGAGCAGGTCGCAAAGACCATCGTGGAAGAACTTCGAACGCCTTTCGAAATCGATGGCACACATATCGCCATCGGCGCAAGCGTAGGTCTCGCCCTGAAGCAAGGCGTCTTCGACGCAAACGAAGCTATCCGGCAGGCTGACATTGCGCTGTATCATGCCAAAGCTGCCGGCAGAAATACATACGCGATATTCGGCGACCATATGGATGAGCTGCTTCGCAAGAGGAGGGCTTTGGAGGCTGACCTGCGAAAAGCGGTCAATGACGGCGCGCAGATAGAAACATTCTATCAGCCTGTTTTTTCCGCAGGGGAGGGTGTGCTCTGTTCTTTCGAAGCACTGGCACGTTGGAACCATCCAGAGTTCGGGTACATAAGTCCTGAGCAATTCATTCCGCTGGCGGAGGAGTGCGGCCTGATCCACGAAATCGGTGGCGTTATATTGGAAGATGCCTGTGCGATGATGGCTGAATTTCCCAATGTCGACATCGCGCTCAACGCTTCCGTACTGGAGCTATGTTCGCCTGCCTATCCGCTGACCGTAATAGCGGCGCTCGAAAAATGGCAAATACCGGCTCACCGACTGGAAATCGAGATAACGGAAAGCGTTGCCACGGGTGAGGACGGTCGATCGGAGCGGAATATTGGAGCTCTGCGCGCAGCTGGCGTCAGATTTGCCATCGATGATTTTGGAACGGGATACTCGTCATTCTCGCGGGTTCAGAAAATCGAGGTGGACCGCATCAAGATTGACAAATCTTTCATCGAGGAGATGCACAGAAGCGATAGCAGGGCCCTCGTCCTCGCGATGATCAATATCGCGCGAGCCAAAGGCTTGAAGATCACCGCCGAGGGTGTGGAAACAAACGAGCAGCGCGACATTTTGATGAGTATGGGCTGTCACTATCTCCAGGGCTTCCTGCTTTCACGACCTCTTTCGCCCGATGCGGCTCGCGCGCTGCTTTTAGCCTCCCCCGATACCGCATCGAACCTTCGAGGCTATGCAGGCATTTCCTAGCTTGAGCGGCGCCATCTTCGAAGGGCTCATGATCAGCCGACAACAGAACTTTGGGGCGCCGATGACGGCTTGCCGTGGATTGCAGGTCCTCATCACCCGTCTGAACCGTGAAACGGAAAGGCGCGGATTTATGCTCCATCAAGAAAGGCTATATGTTGTCATCCGTTATTTCTGCTGCTTTGCAGCATCACGGCCGCGTGACTTATTTGATGTCGCTTGGGGGGTGTAATTTGCGTCAATAGTTACGAGGATTTTCGATGCCGACCACTCCCGATCTGGAAGCCGTTGCCCGCCGTGGTGGCAAATTTCAGCGTATGGCAGCGCGTATACCGACATATCTAACCGATTTCCGGGAGAACCCGGCCTGGCTACCCATGTTCATGCTGGCCCGCACGATGCCGTTTCGCAAGGCCCACTGGCTCACAGCCCGTACTGTACCTGGTTCAACGGAAACGACTTCCTCGATGTTCGGTAATCTGAGACCGGAAACCATCGCCGACGAATTGCGTCGAACGGGAATTTTCAACGGCTTGTGCCTGCCACCCGATATTCAACGGGCACTGTCCAGTTTTGGTCGTGAAACGCCTTGCTTCGGAAATTTTGAACGGAAACTTGAATTCCTTCCTGCAGAACATGCAGAGGCTGAACGGCGTTTCGGACGTACGATTCTGAGCGGGCATCATTTCGAAAGAGTGATGGGGTGCAATGCCGCATTGGCTGTCCAGGAGGATCCATTGCTCATCGCGATCGCCAGACACTATCTTGGCGGGGAAGCGAAACTGATTACCACACGGACCTGGTGGAGCTTTCCAACGAAATCAGCATCCGAGGCAGACCTGAGCCGTGCGTCCTTCAAATATCATTTCGATCTTGATGACTGGCGTATGCTGAAGTTCTTTTTTTATCTGTCGGACGTGGACAAGGACAGCGGCCCTCACGTCTATATTCGCGGCAGCCATAATCGCCGTCGTTTGAAACATCAGCTCACGCTTCTTGTTGGTCATCCTGCAGAAGAGATTCTGGAGTACTACGGCTCAGAGAATGTTGTCGAATTGACAGGTAAAGCCGGAACCGGCTTCGTTGAAGATCCTTTCGGATTTCATATGGGAACTCCGGCAAAGACAACCCCGCGCCTGATGATGGAGGTGGGCTTCGGCGTTTCGAAACCGTCAAAGCGGCGGTATCATGGTGAGCCCATCGTTCGTTAATTCATCAACCAGAACCGGCGCATGCGGCTATGAAAGAAGAGGCCTCATACTCGAGGCCTTTACGCCGGTCGGGATGTCCGGATGCGCATTGCATCTGTTCCGCGGAGCGGTAATCGAAATCCTCTCCGACATTGTTGTAAGAGCTGACCGGAAGTCTATTTGCTTACCGGCAGATGCGGCTTCTTTTCTGGCGTGGCAAGTGCCTGAAGACTTTTTGCGAATTCGCTTGGCACAAGATGTTTCATGGTGCGGAATCTGGCATCCATAATCCAAGCCGGGTGATCGAATTTGGTACACATTGAGTAGGACCATTGCAACGACTCGCTACACCGCTTCAGTGCCTTTTAACCGCTTGTCTTTACAATATCATTCGGTTGTACTGGAATTGTGGAGGGCATGATGCCTGCCGAAAATGCGCTGGCGCGCAACCCGAATGTTCGGGATGAAGAACTTAAAGCTGCAATTGACTATCTTCGTGCGAAAATCAGGCGAGCAGCCCATAAGGGCCAACCTGTGCCATTCAACGCCTATCGATCGAAGTTGATATTTGAAAAGGCACTGAATATTCGAACCGGAGAATCCGAATGGGCTTCCGTCCGCTCCGAGAGACGCAATCTTGTCGAGCAACCGATGCTGCAATCTCAGATATTGCAGGGGCATTTTGATGGAAATTCAGCGGATTGATCAACCATGGCTCTTTTGCTGATCGCGCAGTTCATCGCATTTTCTTTATTCCCACTTTATTTCACAACGCTCCCGGCACCAAGCCGGCGTACCCATTTTTACACCTACATCGCGCTCATTCTGCTGATCGGCGGTTTCATGGGGAATGTCTATTCCCTGCCCATCGCCGATGGTGTCGTCGTCTCGGGCGGCAACCTGTGTTACGGCGCCTTCATGATGGCGTCCGTGATGTTCGTATGGGTTGAAAGAGACGCTTTCATTCTCAGGCATCTCGTCCGGCTTGTGGTTTTGGTCGATATCTTCAATATCGTTTTTTCCCTCCTGACGCATTCTATTCTGGAAACGGACGGTGTGATCAATCCACATGCAGTTCCATCAGGGCTGTTCGAAATTTCCACACCGATGATCGCGCTTGGGGGTGTTCTGATTATCTCGGAGCTCCTGCTTCTGCTTTTCATTTTCGAGGCCGTTAAAAAAAAGCAATCCTCACTGTTCGTCACGGCGGCCATCTACATTCTTTCATTCGTGCTCGTTCTCGTGCTTGATGGCATTGCCTTTCCTTTCATCGCATTCGGTATCAACGCGCAGATCGTTGCAATCGTCATCGGTGGACTGGCGGGAAAGATCCTTATCGCATTTGCCTATGGCATGCCGCTGGCCTTGTTTGTGCTGTGGAAGCGGCAGGCATTTATCCATTATCTGGAAACAGATACCGTTCGATGGCGTCTGCTGGCTTCCAGCAGCGCCGACCTGATCAAAGAGATGACCATAAAGGATCAGGATGTGCGGCGTGGGGATATCGTATTCAAGAACTCGACCGAAGGTCTTGCCATCGTCAATCATCTCGGTCAGGTGCTGAAAGCAAATGCGGCTTTTCGGGCGATGCTGGGTATAAATTACGATCACACCGGTCAGCACGATACAGATATCGACAAATCATTCTGGATCGACGGGAGGCCCGTTTCGAGACCACACGGCGCGGCTGGGCAATGGCGACAGGAGGTCATGTTTGGAGCGGACAGGCATCGGCCCGGCATACTTTCCATTACCCCCGCCGGCGAGGACGCGAGCGGCGGCGACACCTTTGTTTATTCATTGACGGACATTACCGACCAAAAGACGGCGCAGGCAAAACTCGAATACCTCGCATCGCATGACCATCTGACCGGCTTACCGAACCGTCGCACTCTAGATAAAAGCCGCGCTCGTTTTCAGAATGTTCCGCATGCATTGATCATAATCGATCTCGATTATTTTGGGGACGTGAATGACAGCTATGGTCATGGTGTCGGTGATCGCGTGCTCCAATTGATTGCGGAGCGGCTCGATAATCTTCGTGAAAACTATCTGGCTTCAGGCGATGTCCTGTGTCGTCTCGGGGGTGATGAGTTCGCCTTTCTCATTCAGTCTGGTGATCACGGCTTTATCGAAGGCATCATCGAAAAAATCCAATCTTGCCTTGGCCAGACTGTTCACATTCGCGATGATCTGGAAGTGCTTTCCTCGGCAACAATTGGCGTGAGCTATCACCTTCGTCCCGGAGATCATGACACCCTTCTTGGGGCCGATGCAGCTCTATACGAGGCGAAACGTTCCAGACGTGGATCCGTCGGTGTTTATGAAGACCGGCTGACCGCACAGAGCCAGAAGCGTGTGAAGCTGGGGCTGAAGCTGAAAAATGCGATCGCCAACAGCGAACTCGATGTCTATTATCAGCCGCAATTCACGGCTGTTGGTCATGAACTGCATGGCGTCGAAGCACTCGTAAGGTGGTCGGATCCGGAGCTCGGTGTTGTTTCCCCTGCGGATTTCATCCCGGTTGTGGAGGAAACTGGTCTCATTGAGACCTTGGGCGAATATGTTCTTGAAAGGGCCTGCCGCGACGGGCAGGAATGGCTTCAGGCTGGCTATCTCCCGGTCACGCTGTCTGTGAATATATCGGCCAGCCAGTTGCGATTTGGTCGCTTCATACCCTTCCTGAAGGGGGTTCTGTCAGAAACTGGATTTCCTGCGCGTCAGCTTGAGATCGAAATAACGGAGTCGACTTACATCCAGCGTGAAAACGAAGTCTCGCCTCTTCTGAACGAGTTGAGGGAAATGGGTGTAGGGATCGCGATCGATGACTTTGGAACAGGATATTCATGCCTGTCCTATCTGGCGGAATTCCCATGTAGCTGTATCAAGATCGATCGCAGCTTTATCACTGATATTCCAACCGACACCAGGCAATGCAGTCTGACGTCCGCCATCATATCGCTTGCGAAGGGTATGTCGTTCAAGGTGGTAGTGGAGGGTGTGGAAACCCGAGAGCAACTGGACTTCCTGACAAAACACGAATGTGATCTGATTCAGGGGTTTTATTTTTCTGGTGCTCTGCCCAAGGCGGAATTGGCCACGCTGCTGAAACCCGCCCATACTTCTATTGTTTGATTTTGCTGCCAAGGGGTGGAGAACTCTGACAAGAAGAGGACCGCTGATCTGGGGAACCGCACGACAAGGCCTGAACCGCGCCGGGTTTGCCAGAGGCCCCACTTTCTCAGAAGTTGGAGCCTCCGGCAAACCCGGCGCGGTTCAAACGCTCTCTTCGCCGGTCATGATTCTGGAGCGGAGAATTGGGCGGCCATCGCATCGCTCGTCGAGACCTGCAAGCTCAACGCCGTCGATCCATTTGGCTATCTGAGAAGCACGCTAACGGCCCTCGTTAATGGCTATAAGCAGAGCCAAATCGCGCATCTCCTGCCTTGGAACTACCGGCTGGGTTAGACGGTCGGCCCAAGGTTGTTTTCCGTTGGCGAGGTAAAGCTTGTCTGCGTTTTACTTTTTTCCAGAGTGCGTCCGAGACAATGCGAAGCGTCGGAACCTCCTGAATGATATGTAGCTCCGGCGAGTTGAGCCGAGACACCCGGCGTTCGCTCACTGGGTTCTTTCGGTATACGAGTCTGTTGAACACCAGGCGACCGATGTACATCTGATTATTTAGAATTCCGCTGCCTCTTCGCCGGTGTCCCCGGATCGCCGTTCCTCTCCAAGCCTGCCCGCGAGGGCCTGGTATACCCTGCTCATTGAGGATTTCTGCGATGGCGTCAGGACTTAGCCCTTTCACATACTGCCTGAATATCCACACGATGACGGCCGCCTCGGCGGCAATGATATCCCTCAGGCCACGGATCGGTTCGCCGTCCGCTCCAATCATCTTTTTGATCGAATAGCCGTAACAAATGCCGCCGGGAACTCGGCCCGTCTTCGCTACGGTCTTCATGCCTTCCCTGGTTCGATATCGAACCTGCTCCAGCATCTCGCTATTCAGGACCGCCCTCAGGCCAAGTTCCATAGCTGACACTTGAGAACCACCGTGCACCGTCCAAAGTTCAATGTCGTGGAACTGGAGCAGCTTCAACACTTTAGCACTGTGTTCTAGGTCTCGCGACAGCCGGTCAAGTGTAAGGCAAAGTAGGACATCGTAGGCACCCACTCGCGCCCCACTCAGCGCAGCCTGAAGGCCCGGCCGTGTTTCGAAACTAGCGCCGCTAACGCCAGCATCAACATATGTTCCGCTCAGCTTCCAACCGCGCTCCGCAACAAATGAAGCCCCCAGATCAAGCTGGGTTTCGATTGAAGCTGGGTTCTGTTGATCTGTTGAATACCGCGCGTAAATGACCACTCTCTTGCACATATTGGCCTCCCGATAACAATGGCAGGTCAAGGTAACACGACGCCGATGTGCTCAAGTATTTGTCGACCTCTGCAGTTTTCCAAAGTTCGGTCAAGGTGTGAACGGGGCTGCGCTTACGGTCTATCGTCATTCCGGTTGGTCCGTAGCCACGCGGTTCCTACCCCCTTCCTTGGCCAGATAAAGACGAGCGTCCGCCATTTTTTGTAGTTCATCAGCCGAGATTTCGGCATCGCGTGGATTTACGGCGGCGACGCCAATACTGAGTGTAACAAACGGGGCAGCTCGAGCCGCTGGATTTCTCAGCGAGGCTGCCTCTACGCGACTTCGGATTCGCTCTGCGATCTCACTGGCTGTCGTTTCATCACATCCGGGGAGAAAGACGAGAAATTCTTCCCCGCCAAAACGGGCGACATAGTCCAGATCATTCCTCATACAGCTTTGAACGATACCTGCCACCTTTACCAGACAACGGTCGCCCTCGGCGTGGCCAAGGGTGTCGTTTAGACACTTGAAATCGTCGACATCACACATCAGCATTGCTGCGCCATCTTTTTTCGCACGACCGCGATCCCAAAATTCTCGCAGTGTTTCTATCATGGAGCGCCTGTTCGCTACCCCGGTAAGTGGATCTGTCCGCGCAAGCATTTCGAGGCGCGCGTTGGCGTCGGTAAGTGCAGCAAGACGGATGCGGTCACGCAATTCCAACAAAAAAGTTTTATGTGCAAGTATCGTTGCAGTTCGACGAGCGACGAGTGTCGCAGCCACCCCACTGGTAAAGAAGAGCGTTCCTGCAACTGCACTTCCCAACTCAATATCGGGATTTCGCAGCTGGAACACCAGATAGAGACTAACTGCAAATGCTGCGACCGCTCCCGCCCAAGCCAGGGGAACCGGAAAAATCACAATTGCGGTTACAGCCACGAAGATCATGATCGTTAAATGTCGCTCATAAAACTCACTACCTGCACTGACGCCTACAAGCGCAACCGACACCAAAATCAGAAACATGCTGCCAATCAAAACTGCGCCTTGGACCCAAAACGGGTATGGTCTCCGAAACACAGCCGCAGCCAAAAGGGCGGCGGGCGGAAGGATGGCGGCGGGCAACAACATTCGTTCCAATGTCTGGATTGGCAGAAGGAACGCGTCCACACCCAAGGTCACAAAGTCAAGGAAGATAACCCAAAGCATCCATGCCTGAACGATCTTTGCGGTCTGCCGCCAAGAGCGATGCCGGAAGAGATAGGCAAGCTCGCCATTCAAGCGAATGTCGCGCGTTCTTCCACTGAGCAGCCGGTCCACGTCTCTCACAATTTCAGGCGGCAGGTCATCATGTTCGCCGTAAGAGGAATGGCTTAGCGACTGAGCCGATTTTGCTCCCTTTTCATCCATCTGCACAATGTATGAACATGACGGCAGGAAACAATACCAATAGGCTGGCTTATCGAAACGTGCTTTATATTTCTATAAGTCCCTGGCCTCGACGCCCGTTAGGCGTGTCGGGTTGCGTTGTGTCAGATATCTATACACGTGATTGCGAGGGCGGGAAGTTCGATATAGGTAAGCGGGTCAACCAGGTGGCTGGGGCCATAGTCGTTCAGAGTGGACAATGATCAGAACTGCGCGTTGTCGTGTTAAACAGCTTGGTGCCAATAGCAGATACTGCGTGCCGTACGGTCCGATCGATGCCCGCAGGGTCCCGCTGCTGTCGGCCGTTCAGGACACCGGTGCGAAATCGTTCAAATACCTTTACGACTTTGGCGACGGCTACGATCACGACCTCGCTTCCGTGGAACATAAGCCCGTATCCGTGCTCGATCAATTCTTCGACTGGGAAATGCCGACGCTGACAGGCTTGACTGCCGAAGAGTTCGGGACCGTCGCAGGCAAATTGCCGCGTGAATAGTTGGTCATAAAAATCTGGTGTGCTTCCACATCCGTAGCCTTCACCGACTTGCAATTACCCATAGGTAGCCACCCCAAGCCACGAGAGGGATGATCAGAAGAAATCAGCGCAAGATACGCCTATTCGTGGTGGGGCCTTGGTGTCAGTTCACCTGCACGCCGCGCTGCTCCAACTTGTCGAGAACGTCACTCGTTGCATTGCGCATTTTGAAGCGGCCCGCTCTCTTGAGGGATGGTATATCCAGCAATGCGCCGAGGTTTTCCGACGGAACGTTGATACTCACCCACTCAAGTTTTTGCAGTGGAACCAGCGTGTGAAGATCGAAACGATCAATCATTGAAATCACCGAAATGCCTCTCAGATTAACGCACAGATGAATATCCGATGTATCGCGGATGTCGAAAACGCCTTCTTCGCCACTCCAGAAGTACCACGCATATGGATAAATCTCCTCGCCGCCATCGAACTGAACCCAGTCAACGGCCGCAAGTTGCTCATCAGTCAGTGGGTAGCGGACAAGATAATCTAGCGCTTGTGGGATCAACTCATAGCCATCCTGCTCCAGATCAACCGGTCGTCCCAGAACGTGAGTGGCAAGTTGTTCGGGAGTGCCGAGATCAAGCATCTTGAACCGTAAAAGCGCCGACATGACAGCCAGCTTCAGGTTCGGGTCTGAGAACGGTGCGCCGGGCGCACCACTAGCGGCGGGATACGGCGGTGCGTACGGCTCAGCATATTCGGCGTCAGGATTGGAGATGACGATCTCGGAAACCGCGTCATAACTAATGCGGGCGGTCAGCACACCCTCTGCCAAATTCATTGTGCCAAAGCGGGTATTCCTGCGAAGCTTGCTTTCCTCGCCGATCTGCATATCGGGTAAGGTATTGCGGAGATCGCCGATCTCTATCCCCATCGGAACGCCACCGATGGTTTGCTTGAAGCGAGAGTTGAAGTCGATACGTCCGATAAGCCCGTTACGGTCGATACGAACAACGACACCATAGGTGTTCTGCAAAATATCGATCAGGCCGCCTTTATGCGGCGCAGGAGCACGCCAACTCGACCCCATGGCTTTCTCGACTGCTGCGACCGGCATCCCTGGCCTCAACGCTGCCAGCGCCGCTACATCAGCCGAATGATTTGATGCTGCCATGCATTTGCTTCCCATCCGTAGAGATATCGCCAGCGAAGCCACACCCGCCAAGAATTCGCGCTTACGCATAAGCTACTCCTCACGCTAACGAAGGTTTCTGCTGCCTAGCACGTGAGGACTTTATATGAGACGAGGTATGGGAACTGCAATCGCAAACCTGTTCTTGATTCATCAAAAAAGGGGCATCGAAAAGTTGCGTCTTGGCTGTTTGCTTTCCACATGACCGGTGGGACGAAGCCTGTAATGTCAGAATCGCGCCAACAGGAGACATTGACCAATTCGCGGAAATTTCTTTTATTTTCCAGACGCCGTGTTACGGGATGTAACATCCAGAACAGGAAGAAGGATGTTGGGCATGACACAATCGGTCCTGAGCGTCGAACTGTTCGAGATTCACGGCTTCGGAAGTCCAAGTGAGTATGAACGTTTCAGTAGCTGGCTGGATGCCGTCATCGCCAGCGGCGGCTGTATTGAGAAGCCGCAGAGCCTGACTGTCGATCAGTTGAAATACGGCTGCCGCGAAATTCAGTTTCAGAACGGCGAAACTTGGCGACTTGACCCACCCGATTTTCCGTTTCGAGGATCATGGCAGCCGATGCCATTCGAGGTCTAAAGTCCGCTTGGGGCCAACAGCAGACTTCAGAGGTTTGTTCGCTCCGAATGATTCCACGGGATCAACTCGCTGATCCAGCTCTGCTTATGGCCGTTGACGATGGAAGTGAGCGCGGCTGTCAGATACTCGGACGACGGACGCGCCTTCTTCCAGAGGGATGGTGATAGGGCCGACGATGATCTCGGGACGCTTGTGGCGTGATCATGCTTTTTCGGAGTTCGCTTCCAGGAATCTCGTGACCTCTTTCAATAGCCCGATGAGCTCTGGCATCGCCAAACGATAATAGACAACGAGGCCGTGGCGTCGCGCTTTAACGACCCCCGCTTCGCGCATTTTTGCGAGATGCTTCGAAAGCGCTGACTGCGATAAATCGACCTGGTCGGCCAGCTTCGTCACGCTTTGCTCGCCGTCGGCCAATTTTAGCACGACCTCGACGCGCTTTGGGTTCGACAGGATGTTGAGTACCTTACCACATCGCTGGAAATATACCGCGTTCTCTAACTCAGCCGCTTTCTGCATATTGGCTCGCCCCCGCAGATTTCCATGGGTTCTATCATAATATTTGCCGGGATAGCCATTTTTTGGAAAGTGCAGGATGGTATCTTCAGGGCGATCCTGCGGAGGTTGCCAATTCGCATCGTTTCGTTTTTGGCTCATTGAAAATCTTCTTTGGCTTTATCGGTTTCAATATGGATTTTCGTAAATGAAGTAAGTTTGTTCTGCATGCCGTGGTTTTGGGCTTGTCGAACCCGTGCATTGTGCACAATCTTATTTATTGCAGATATCTAAATCCCGGTTTTGTCGCGTTATAGAGCTTGAGGCCCCGATCACCCAACCTTGACGCCCCAGGACCGCTTGCGGTTCAGTTGCCACAAAATCATGAAAGCCATCGTGCTAAGAGCTCCAAGCACCGCAAAGACCGCATCCGCTCCGATACCCGCCATGAGCGCAGCCAAGACCGGTGGTGCCAGCGCGTTGATCAGATTCATCGGCAGGGCAATGGTTGCCATTGCGGCGGCATAGTCGGCCTTCTCAAAGAAACCGAGGGGCATTGTGGCTCGGGCGACAGCGAAAGCTTCACTCCCCACGCCGTAAATCACGAGAAACCCTGCCACCGACAGGAAGCCCTGGCCGCCTATCCACATTACCACAAGGCCGGACACGATCCCGGTGGACACTCCGTCCCATCGTTGCCCACCGAGCAGGCCGTCTCGATCACGACGCGCACCCTCTCGCCGTCGACGATCCTCAAGAAGTTCTCCTCGTCCTCGAAATCGAGCGAACTGGCCAAGGCTCTGCGGGAACTCGGACGCATCGAGCGGACCCTGTTCATGATCGAATGATATTCCAGCCCGGCTGCGCCGGCGGTGTCAGGCCGGTCTCACAAGGGTGAGGCGGCGCATATGCTCAAGCGCGCCGTGTTCTTCCACGAGCGCGGCGAAACCATGATCGCTCTTTTGACAGCCAGGCTCTTCGGGCATCCGGCCTCAATCTGGTCGTCAGCGCCATCGTGCACTGAACACCGTCTATCTCGGTCGCGCCACGGCCCATCTGCGGCAACAGGGAGGGGATTGTTCCAGACGAGCTGCTCAAGCATCTCTCACCGCTCAGTTGGGGGCATATCAGTCTCATCGGCATCTATGCCTGGGATGCTGAGCAGCAGATGCCGGAAGGATTCAGGCCCTTGCGGCTTCCAGGGAAAATTCTCCGCGCCGCCTGAGAATTTGGACTTATGCCAGCTTCGGGGGCGCCTGAAGCTGGCAGCTTAGTCCTTTGCTCAGTGAGAGAAGGCGACCCGCTCACTCGAACAATTGCGACACTGACACTTGTCGGATGCGCTGTTCGTCCGAGGTGAAGCACAGAAGCATCCGCTTGTCTCCAAGCGCCCAGCGATCGTTTTTCAAACTACCACGGCTGCTCCATTCCGGCTCTCCGAACTTTGCTCGCGCCTGCTCCCGGGTCATGGTCATATCGAGATCGAACGGCGTTCCGTCGATCGGCCTTCCTGCTTCCTCCGGAAGGATGAAGAAGGTACGCAGAACCAACTCCCCTTCCGCAAAGCGCGTCCCTTTCGGCAACTCGCTTCCGAGAGTAAAGACCAGCTCAATCTGTTGGCCGGGGACCTCGACGTTCGTTTCCTTCTCGCCGCGGGGCGGCCGCTCGAGCGGGAGCGTCGCACCCAGCGACCTCAAGTAGTCCACGACCGCTGCGTCGGTTTCCGACTTTCCCAGCAATGCCAGCGCGCCCTTGTAGATTGCCATGCAACAACTCCAATGCTTAGTTGCGACGATTGCCATGAGAATCGGTACAGTGACGCCGCGAAGACCCCGTCCATAATGAGCAATGACGATTGCGACAAGTGGCTCAACAAGAAGGCAGATAAAGGCATGAATGCAGAGCGACTGTTTACGCTGGTCGGAATGACCAATACCGATCATGATGTAATCGATGCGATCAAGGCCAATGGTGGATCGATCGACGCACTCTCGCCGAAGAAGCTGAAGGATTTGACCATCGACTTCGTCCGGCTGAATAACCTGGGTGTCGCGCTCGCCTTCACGCCGAAGGAGCTCTTCTCTCGCAACTATCGCGACCCAATTGGCTCCGGCCCTATGGCAATGAGCGGCGTCTTCTATTACCCCAACGGGGCGGCGATGGTGTCCCCATACTTGGGATCCATTCCGTTTTCCTCCCGCCCGGTCGGAAACCGGGACGAGGCACTCGCGGCCTTTGGCAAACCTCAGGAAACCGAGGAAGAGGATGGCGATGTCTATTGGGATATCTGGATGAAGGACGGCCGGCAGGTCAAGGCGGATTACAATGATGAGCTGGCGGTAAAGACCGTTCTGGTTTCTTTTCCTATGAAAGGCTCCTGAACATTTCCCTTATGCTTCGGATAGATAAATGCATGCGAGACCCCGATGACCCAGCCTCGAGCCAGAGCTTGCGGTTTTCAGGTGCCAATAGAACGATTCGCCAACGCAGGTTGGCATGAGAATCGCCAAAAGGGCTCACGAAGCCCACCAGTTCAACACCAGAAATGGGCGTGGGGCATCGGGGATGGATACGAAGATGTCGCCACGACCGCAGTGTTCCCCGCAGCGCATCGCCAAATAGCGTATTTGTACGGTCCGAATGTTTTTTCGTTATCGACAAATACTGCCGCTCTCCCATTCTCTATCAGTTCCGACACCAAGTGCGTCCTCGTTCGACACCGCCAAGCCCAAGCATACTCGCGGCTCAAATTCTTGTGAGCGTTCAAGCCCTCCTTGACTTGAACCCCAAAGTCTGTCTATTCGGCCTGCGGGCTCGCGGTTGCCCCTCCCAGGGCGTCTGCGAACTTTCGCATTAACCGCACGAGGTCGTTGACTTTAGCCGTTTCCCATCTCGCAAAGACGGCGAGGGCGATCCTCTCGCGCGCGGCATCGATTTTGTCGGTCATCGCCTTGCCCTTCGGTGTGACGACGGCCTCGTTCACTCGTCGGTCAACCGCGTTTTGCCGGCGTTCGGCGAGCCCAAGACTCTCCAGCTTAGCGACCTGACGGCTAACCGTGGTGTAATCCCGCCCCACACCCGCCGCCAACCAATCCCGCTCTTTTTAGATGGCGTCCTGGACCAGGTCCGGATCTCCGTCGATCAACCCTCTGTCGGGGTCGGCTAGCAAGCTGCCGCCGCTCGGCTTCACTTCGCGGTGATCGCGACCGTCCCCCGAGCCATCGAGCGGGATCGGCCCGCTCCGGTCGGAGGTTTCTCACATGGCACAGGATCTTGCACTTGCTCAACGCCACGCTTTCGCGCTCGCCCGCACCCTGATGGTCCCGGTCACGCTCTTCATATCCCGAAACGAGTTCGGCGTTCTTCCGAGCGACGAACTCGATGACGACGAGGTCGAGACCATCGCCGAATTCGATCCTTTCGAATACGGGCCGGCTCATTGAGCCGGCTTTTCCCTTCTCAGGTGCCGCTTGCGAGCGGCAGGCGGCAAGGGAAGCTTCGCCGCGGCCGGGTGCAGATCTGCACCTTGTCGGCCGCGCCCTTGCCTCCTTTGCTCTTCGCGGGCCGCCGGAAACGGTCCCGAAAACTGCGGGAAAAGGAAAAATCCGGAAGGAAAGGCGGACGCGAAAGCGTCGACAGAATCCATGGAGAAAAAAGAACTGGAGGAACTGCGGGACCGCGTCCCCTGTGCCGTCGTGCTGGAGCAGGCCGGCTTTGCGGTCGACATGAAGGAAAGCACGCGCAAGGCGGTCAAATACCGGCGCGGTGCGGAAATCGTCATCGCCATCCATGAGGGGCGGGGATGGTTCGATCCGCTGTCCGAGGCGAAAGGTGACGTCTTCAGGCTCGTCGAGTACCTCGACGGCGTGCCCTTCGTCGAAGCTCTGGACCGCATCGCTTCGTTGGTCGGATTCGTTTCGAAAGAGCCGGTCTGGACCCGCCCCACCCGCGATTGCACACCGCCCAGTTCCATCCCGGAACGATGGGAAAAACGGCGCAAACCGTGGCGGGGATCGATGACGTGGCGTTACCTGCGCGACGACCGAAGCCTGCCGGAGGCCATCATCCGCGATGCCATCCGTCACAATGTACTGCGTGAAGGTCCGCACGGCAGCATGTGGGCCGCGCATGTCGATGCCGATGGCGGCGTCACCGGCTGGGAGGAGCGCGGCCCTGACTGGCGCGGCTTCTCGACCGGAGGCTCGAAGGTGCTGTTCCGTCTCGGCTCCCTCGACGCCCTGCGTCTGTGCGTCACCGAAGCAGCAATCGACGCCATGAGCCTGGCTGCGTCCGAGGGTTGCGGGAGGGCAGCCTCTATCTCAGCACGGGCGGGGGATGGTCGCCGGCGACGGAAGCTGCTGTTCGCGTGCTCGCCGCGCGTCCCGGCGCTGAGCTCGTCGCCGCAACCGATGTCAACAGCCAGGGCGAGACTTTCGCCAGCCGCCTGCGCGACATCGCCGAAGATGCCGGCTGCAATTGGTTTCGCCTGACGCCGCCGGCCGAGGACTGGAATGACGCGTTGCGGGAGAGAAAAGGGCAAGAAAGGAAAAAAGGGGAGAGCTGGAGAGGCCTGCCGCATGCCCGCCGGCCGCGTCAAGGGTGAAGCTTCGCCCGGCTGAAGCCGGCCCTTGACCCCGCCGGACGGAGAGGCGGCCGCGGGGGAGGGGTCAGGAAGGGCTGAAGAGAAGATGGCGCCATCGCAAAGATGAGCCGCGCTCCGGCCCGACGAGGCTGAAAGGGAGCCCATCATGAACCTCTCTCCTATCCGCAAGGTATTCCAGGGTGTCGCCGACCGGCATCAGATGTTCCGTATGTTCGACCGCCATGCCCAACGCCCCAACCGGTGGGAGGGTAACGGTGGTGCGCTCTATCGCGGCGAGTGGTTCGGGATTGGCGAGGCATCCCACGATTACATGTTCGAGATCCTGCCGCCGCTCTGGATGCGCGGCGACATGTTCGCCATGCGCGAATTCCTGACTGGCTCGATCACCAGCATCTTTTTCACGTTGTCGATCGACGGGCGCATCCGGCACTTCCACGGTTATTGCGACCTCGCTGACAAGGGTTCGCCCGAGCGCATGCGCGCCGCAATCATCGAGCGCGAATCCAGGCCTGTCCGGTCGATGACGCGCGAGGAGCGTCTCGAACATATCTGGAGCAGCACGGCTGACGACTATCGTGGCTATGCCAGCGAGCGTTGGCCAGAAGCTGATCGTGGCAAGCGCACGGTGATGTTCTTCGCCAGGCCAGGCGGCACCACGCTGAAACTGCTCGAAGATCTGACCGACGGGGAGATCGCGGCGAAGCTGCCGGTACATTTGCGTTACCTGCCCGACGCGCTCGCGACTTGAGGGAGTGTGGCATGTTCACTTTCTCTGTTGCCGACATTCGTTCCGTGCTCGCGCGTGGCCGTGCCGACGCGGCCGCAAACGGCGGCTTTCGGATCCCGTATCGGGGAATATCCCCTGAAGCCGAGGCCCGAGCCGGCTTGTGGCTGGTCGGCGACCAAGGCGTCTACGTTCTCTCGAACGGAAGACTCGCCCAGGGACAGCGTCCGCTCGTCATCTATGCCGAGGAATGCAATCCGATGAGCAACCCGGATTACTGGCACTACAAGCGCCGATATTTCGGGGGCGATGACGGGGTCGAATTCATCGATGCCGTCGAACTCGAAAAGCTCGTCGCGGCTCAGCCCGACGCGACGCATCTGCGGATCGTGATGGACGACACGTCCCTATCCATCAGCGTGATCCGCCGCTGACACGGCGCCTGCAGCGCCCTTCCAACAACTTCGCGACCGTCCCGCCCGCAGGTCATATCCAGCGGAACGATGGCGCTCGCTCTTTTCCAAGGAGAGTATTTTCATGCCCAACGATCCTTTCACGCTCGATATGTTCGGAAATACAGCCCTGTCGTCGGGGCTCGGCCTTGGCGTCTCAGCCTTCGGCGGTTTCGCGCCCGAGGCGGCCAATGACGACGATCCCGATCCGACGCCGCCGGCGCCCGCACCGGTGATGCCGCTCGCAACCCCTCTAAAGCCTGCCGTCCGCAAACAGGGCGAGCGCGCCAATTTCTATCTCGATCACGGGGACCGCGGTCTTGCCGCCAGCTGGAAGGAGCGGGCGAGGATGAACGTCGCGGCCATCCTGATCGCCAACGAGATCGAGAAACTCGATATTCCGGTAACCCGGGAACAGCAGAAGAGGCTGATCCGCTTCACCGGCTTCGGCGCTGGCGAACTCGCCAATGGCGTGTTCCGCCGTCCGGGCGAGATCGATTTCCGGCAGGGTTGGGACGATCTCGGTTCGTCGCTCGAGAGTGCGGTGTCTGAGAGCGACTACTCCAGCCTGGCCCGCTGCACGCAATATGCGCACTTCACGCCGGAGTTCATCATCCGGGCGATCTGGGCCGGGTTGCAGCGCATGGGCTGGCGCGGCGGTCGCGTGCTGGAGCCGGGCATCGGCACGGGGCTGTTTCCGGCGCTGATGCCGGAAGAATATCGAGAAAACAGCTATGTGACCGGCGTCGAACTCGATCCGGTGACAGTGCGTATCGTAAAGCTCCTGCAGCCGAAAGCTCGGATTATTGAAGGGGATTTCGCGCGCACTGACCTCTCGCCGATCTACGATCTCGCCATCGGCAATCCACCCTTTTCCGATCGCACCGTCCGCTCCGACCGGCAATACCGCTCGCTTGGTCTGCGTCTGCACGACTATTTCATTGCCCGGTCGATTGATCTGCTTAAGCCCGGCGCCTTCGCCGCCTTCGTCACCAGTTCCGGCACGCTCGACAAGGCGGACAGCACCGCCCGCGAGCATATCGCCAAATCCGCCGACCTGATTGCCGCAATCCGCCTGCCCGAAGGCAGCTTCCGCCGTGATGCCGGCACGGATGTCGTGGTCGACCTCCTGTTCTTCCGCAAGCGCAAGGCTGGTGAGTCCGAGGGCGATCTGTCGTGGCTCGATCTGGAGGAAGTACGTCCGGCGACGGACGACGAAGGCGCCATCCGCGTCAATCGCTGGTTCGCAAAGCATCCCGGCTTCGTGCTCGGCGACCACGCGCTGACGTCAGGCCCCTTCGGCGAGACCTATACGTGCCGCGCCCGTGCCGGCGTCGAGCTCGAAACGGCACTGAAGGCCGTCATCTCCCTTCTTCCGGAAGACCGTTACGACGGCGAGCCGACCGAGATCGACATCGACCTGGAGGACGAGCTCGGCGACATCGTCGACCTTCGCCCCGGAAACGAGAAGGTTCGTGAAGGCAGCTTCTTCATCGATAACCGCCAGGGTCTGATGCAGATGGTCGACGGTTCGCCGGTCCAGATCAAGGTCCGCAAGGGCCGGAGCGGCGATGGCTTGTCCGAGAAGCACATCCGCATCATCAGCAAGCTGATCCCGGTCCGGGACGCGGTACGCGAGGTGCTGAGGTGCCAAGAACAGGATCGCCCCTGGAGGGACAACCAGGTGCGCCTGCGCATCGCCTGGTCGTCGTTCGTCCGCGACTTTGGACCGATTAACCACACCACGGTTTCGATCTCGGAGGACGAGGAAACCGGCGAGGTCCGGGAAAGCCACCGCCGACCGAACCTTCAGCCCTTCCTCGACGATCCCGATTGCTGGCTGGTCGCTTCCATCGAGGACTACGACCTCGAAACGGATACGGCCAGACCGGGGCCGATCTTTTCCGAACGGGTGATCTCGCCGCCCGCCGCGCCGGTCATCACCAGCGCCGCCGATGCACTGGCCGTCGTGCTCAACGAGTGCGGCCGCGTCGACGTCGACCACATCGCCGAGCTGCTGCATCGTGACTCGGAGGCGGTGATCGCCGAACTGGGTGAGGCCATCTTCCGCGATCCGACCGACGGTTCGTGGCAAACGTCCGACGCCTATCTCTCCGGCCCGGTTCGCACCAAGCTTGCCGCCGCGGAAGCTGCGGCCGAGCTCGAGCCTACCCTCCAGCGCAATGTCGCGGCACTTCGGGAGGTTCAGCCCGCCGATCTGCGTCCGTCCGATATCACGGCACGCTTGGGTGCCCCGTGGATTCCGGCGTCCGACGTCGTGGCCTTCGTCAAGGAAACCATGGGCGCGGAAATTCGCATCCACCACATGCCGGAACTGGGATCATGGACGGTCGAGGCTCGGCAACTTGGTTATAGCGCCGCCGGCACATCGGAATGGGGCACCAGCCGCCGCCATGCCGGCGAACTGCTCGCCGATGCGCTGAATTCCCGGGTGCCGCAGATCTTCGACACCATCAAGGACGCCGATGGCGAGCGGCGGGTGCTGAATGTCGTCGACACCGAAGCGGCGCGCGACAAGCTGCAGAAGCTCAAGGAAGCGTTCCAGACCTGGGTGTGGAGCGACCCCGATCGCACCGACCGGCTGGCCCGGGTCTATAACGATCGCTTCAACAACATCGCGCCGCGCAAATTCGATGGCTCCCATCTGAACCTTCCCGGCGCCTCGGGCGCCTTCGTTCTTTATGGGCATCAGAAACGCGGCATCTGGAGGATCATCTCCTCCGGCTCCACCTATCTCGCCCATGCCGTCGGCGCTGGGAAGACCATGACGATGGCGGCGGCGATCATGGAGCAACGCCGTCTCGGCCTGATCGCCAAAGCGATGCTGGTCGTGCCCGGCCATTGCCTGGCGCAAGCCGCCCGCGAGTTTCTGGCGCTCTATCCCTCGGCGAACATTCTCGTCGCTGATGAGACCAACTTTACCAAGGACAAGCGCCAGCGTTTTCTGTCGCGGGCGGCGACGGCGGTCTGGGATGCGATCATCATCACCCACTCCGCCTTCAGGTTCATCGGTGTGCCCTCGACCTTCGAACAACAGATGATCCACGACGAGCTGCAGCTCTACGAGGACCTGCTGACCAGGGTCGATGATGAGGATCGGGTCTCGCGCAAGCGGCTTGAGCGCCTGAAGGAAGGTTTGCAGGAGCGGCTGGAGGCGCTTTCTACCCGCAAGGACGATCTGCTGACCATCTCCGAAATCGGCATTGACCAGATCGTTGTCGACGAGGCGCAGGAGTTCAGAAAACTCAGCTTCGCCACCAACATGTCGACCTTGAAGGGCATAGACCCGAACGGTTCGCAGAAGGCCTGGGACCTCTATGTGAAGAGCTGCTATATCGAGACGAAGAATCCGGGCCGCGCCCTGGTGCTCGCCCCCGGCACCCCGATCACCAACACGCTCGGCGAAATGTTCTCGATCCAGCGGCTCCTCGGCTACGAGGCCTTGCGCGAGCGCGGATTGCATGAGTTCGACGCCTGGGCCTCGAACTTCGGTGACGAGAAGACCGAGCTCGAACTTCAGCCCTCCGGCAAATACAAGCCTGTGTCGCGCTTTGCCTCGTTCGTCAATGTGCCGGAGCTGATCGCCATGTTCCGGGCCTTCGCCGATGTGGTGATGCCGGAGGATCTTAAAGCGCATGTCAAGGTGCCGGAGATCGCCACCGGCAAGCGGCAGATCCTGACCGCCGCCCCGACGCCTGCCTTCAAGGCCTACCAGCAAATCCTCGAAACCCGCATCAAGGCGATCGAGGAGCGCGATCGTCCACCCGAACCTAGCGATGACATCCTGCTTTCGGTCATCACCGACGGCCGTCACGCGGCGATCGATCTGCGTCTGGTCATGCCGGCAATGGACGACGAGCCGGAGAACAAGCTCAATCTGCTCGTCCGCAACGCCCACCGCATCTGGAAGCAGACCTCGGAAAACACCTACCTCCGCCCGGACGGCAAGCCTTACGAACTTCCCGGCGCGGCGCAGATGATCTTCTCCGATCTCGGCACCATCAATGTCGAGAAGACGAGGGGGTTCTCGGCCTATCGCTGGATCCGCGACGAACTGGTCCGCATGGGCGTGCCGCCGTCGGAAATCGCCTTCATGCAGGATTACAAGAAGACCGAGGCAAAGCAGCGCCTGTTCGGTGACGTGCGCGCCGGCAGAGTCCGCCTCCTGATCGGGTCATCGGAAACCATGGGCACGGGCGTCAATGCCCAGCTCAGGCTGAAGGCACTGCACCATCTAGATGTCCCATGGCTGCCGTCCCAGATTGAGCAACGGGAGGGCCGCCTCGTCCGCCAGGGCAACCAGCACGATGAGGTCGATATTTTCGCCTACGCTACGCAGGGAAGCCTCGACGCGACGATGTGGCAGAACAACGAACGAAAGGCGAGGTTTATTGCCGCCGCACTGTCCGGGGACACTTCCATCCGCCGGCTGGAAGATCTGAACGAAGGTCAGGCCAACCAGTTCGCCATGGCGAAAGCGATTGCCAGTGGCGATGAGCGGCTGATGCAGAAGGCAGGTCTTGAAGCCGATATCGCGCGACTGGAACGGCTGCGCGCCGCCCATGACGACGATCTCTTCGCCGTTCGCCGGCAATTGCATGACGCCGAGCGCGAGATCGCGACCGCCACGCGGCGCATCGACGAAATCGGCCAGGACATAGAACGGGTAGTGCTGACGTCGGGCGAAAGCTTCACCATGACCGTGACGGGCAAGCCATTTACCGAGCGCAAGGATGCAGGCCGAGCGCTGATGAAGGAAATCCTCACCCTCGTCCAGCTTCAACAACAGGGCGAGGTCCATATCGCCACCATCGGCGGCTTCGATCTCGTCTATGCCGGCGAAACCTTCGGCCGTGGCGATAACCATCACTACCAGACGCTGCTTCAGCGCACCGGCGCGGACTACGAGATCGAGTTGCCGGTCACCGTCACGCCGCTAGGAGCCATCTCCCGGCTCGAACATGCGCTCGACGGGTTCGAGGAGGAGCGGGAGCGCTATCGCCAGCGGCTGGAGGAATACCGGCGCAGGTTGGCGTCCTACCAGTCGCGGCAGAGTGGAGAGTTCGCCTTCGCCGACGAGCTGGCCGACAAGCGCCAGAAGCTGCGCGAGGTCGAGGAGGCGCTCACGGCGTCGACGCGAGAAGATGTGGAGGCGGAAGAAATCGCCGCCTGACGATAACAGGCCGGTCGCATGATCATATGCGACCGGCTTCTCGTGGCAAGGCAGATAGCGTCCTGCGGGACTATCGCGACAGTCGGTGTTCGTCGTCGATCAGGATCAGGCGGCCGGGAGCCGCACTGCCCCATGTCCAGAGGACGAGATTGAGATCGTCATCCGTGGCGCCGGGGGCGAAGCTCTTCACAAGCAGCCCGCAATAGCCAGCGGCCGCGAGCTGGCGCGCGAAGGTTTGCGTTCTCGCTTCCCCCGAAACCTTCATCTGATCACGCCAGGTCGGATCGGCGAGGGCCACCGCATCCATGCCTTGCGCCCGAAGGGCCGCGTCATCCCGGCAGTCGAACACACGTTCGATATCGGCATCGTAGGAGACCAGCGTCGTCGGTTGCAGATTGCCGACTTGGTTGGCCTCCTTCAGTGCGGTCATGATCGTCAGCGATGTGTAAAGGGCCGGCACGCCTTTCGGGTTGAACCGGCCGCCATAGAGTTCTGCACCGCGTCCCGACAAGGGCTCACGGGCGTAGATCGGGTTGAGCGCCCGATAGAGCTTTCCTTGATAGTGCATCCGCGGAGCTATGCGTGAACGCCGGCGTCGACCGCGTCAATATAGTCGAGCACCTCTTCGGCGCGACCATTGCGGACCAGCTGCATCGCAGTCTGGCCGGAGAAGCCGGACAGCGGCTCTGAGCGATACCAGGCATAAGCCATGAGTGCCGAGCCGAAGCGCGGTTCGACCTTGTTGACGATCTCGATCATCTCGCGCAGCCGACGCTGCGTTCTGTCGGAGCGAACACGATCCTTGCGCTGGATCGCGTCTTTTCCGAGACCGGCGGTGCGGGCGATCTCTTCGCTGGTCGTGCGAAACGCATCGGCAATCTTGCGCGGTGCGAACAGTCCATCGTCTGCATATTCGGCGAGGCCCATGATCCACCTCCATTCAAAATACCATTAATATAGACGCTATATAGCGTCAATTTTGGCGGCCTTCAATGCTTTGCGGGAAAAGAAGAAATGAGGGAAAAAAGAAGTCCCTTTCGCAGACCGGGCTTCCCGGCGCCGCTTCGCTCAACAGCCCCCTGCGCAACCCTGCCTGTCGTTCTCGCAAGGCTTTGCCCCGCTCGCCCTGACGGGCAGGGCCGCTCGGGCGCGGTTGCGCCGATCTTCCCGCCCTGCGGTCCGGGAGATATCTTCGGAAAGAACTGAAGGCAGGAAGGACCGGTGAGGTGCCGGTTCCGATATCCCGGAAGGAACAGATCCCATGCAGATCCTCAAACTCGATCCCCGTGCGCTGAAGGACAATCCCGACGATACCCGCCGCTCCAAGTCGTCCCCGCAAGCCGATGCGCTGCTTCTCGCCACCGTGAAGGCCGTCGGCATCATCCAGCCGCCTGTCGTCTCGCCGCAGACCGATGGTGGAAACGGCTATGTCATCCAGGCCGGTCACCGCCGCGTCAGGCAGGCGATTGCCGCCGGGCTGGAAGAAATCGAGGTGATTGTCCGTGATGCCGCCAATGACAATGGCGCCATGCGCTCGATGGTGGAGAACATCGCGAGAGAGCCTCTTAACGGGGTGGACCAATGGCGCGGCATCGAGCGGCTCGTGGCCCTCGGCTGGACCGAGGAGGGGATCGCTGTCGCGCTTGCCCTGCCGGTGCGCCAGATCCGGAAGCTGCGCCTGCTGGCCAATGTTCTTCCGGCCATGCTCGATCAGATGGCGCTCGGCGACATGCCGAACGAGCAGCAGTTGCGCACGATCGCGTCCGCCTCGCTCGATGAGCAGAAGCAGGTCTGGAAGGCCAACAAGCCGAAGAAGAACGAACGCGCGGATTGGTACAACATCTCGCGGGGGCTCGCGAAGATCCGGATGTTTGCGCGGGATGCGAGCTTCGGTGACGATCTCGCCGCCGCCTACGGTATCGAGTGGGTCGAGGATCTGTTCGCGCCCGCCGATCAGGATAATCGCTATACCACGAATGTCGAAGCCTTCCTCGGCGCACAGCAGGAGTGGATGACGTCCAACCTGCCGAAGAAGGGCACGATTGTCGAAACCAACGGCTATGGCCAGCCGGAGCTGCCGAAGAAGGCCGAGCGCATCTATGGCAAGCCGTCGAAGTCCGATCACGTCGCCATGTATCTCGACCGTGACGGCAAGGTGCAGTCGGTCGCCTTCCGCATGCCGGAAGAGAAGAAGAAGGGCAAAGCCGGTGCGGTCACCGCGGGCGGTGAGGGTGCTGTGCATGATGGCTCTGTCATCGATGCGCCGAAGCAGCGCCCCGACGTGACCCAGAAGGGCCATGACATGATCGGCGATTTCCGCACCGATGCGCTTCACGAGGCGTTCGGCCGCGCGCCGATCGAGGACGACATGCTGATGGCATTGCTCGTTCTTGCCTTCGCCAGCCTGAACGTCCGGGTCGATTCCGGTGCGAACGACAATGTGTTCGGGCCGAAGCGGTTCAAGCGCCATGTGGCACGCCTGTTCTCCGAGGACGGCAAGCTTGCCTTCGATATGGAGACCATTCGGGTCGCCGCCCGCTCGATTCTGATCGAGGTTCTGTCGTGCAGGCGCGGTATGTCGAACAGCGGTGTTGTTTCCCGCATCGCCGGTGACGCCATCGGCGCCGATAGTTTCCTGCCGAACATGGGCAGTGAAGACTTCCTGTTGTGCCTGTCGCGGCAGGCGCTGGAGGCGGCTGCGAAGGAGGCGAACGTGCTTCCCCGCCAGAAAGTCCGGGAAACCCGCTCCGCTCTGATCGAGCACTTTAAGGACGGCCACTTCGTGCATGCCTCCGCGCTGTTTGCGCCGGATGTAGGCGAGATCGCCGATCTGATGAAGCACGCCGACTATCTGGACAGCGAGGAAGGAGCTGCCAGTGCGGATGATGACAGCATCGATGGCGAAGCGATCGAAGACGGCGCTCCGGATGAAGTGCCGGCCGACGAGGCCGATGGCCTTGATTCGTTCGAGCGCGACGTGCCTTTCGAAGAGAATGACGCGAGCGAAGCCGCTCCTGACGACGAGCAGGACGCCTACGGGATCGCGGCGGAATAACCGCGTGCTTCATTTCCCTTCCGAATGATCTGCCGCCGCCGGTGAGTCCCGGCGGCGGCAGTGCTGTTTAGAACCCCCAAAATCAAGGGAGAATTCCCATGTCTGCACATGCAGCATTTTCCGCCCCCGTTGGCTCGCTCATTTCCTGGTCCGATGGCACACCGCGTCCGCCGGAACGGCACAGCAAGAAGCTGGCCATCTGGAAGACCCGCAATAGTCAGGGCCGGTTGATCCGCAAGGAGGACTCTCGAACGCTGGGCAGCTATACCGCGCCGGCGTCCTTCACCCTGCATGAGGGTGACATCGGCAGCCGCGGCACGATCGTTGTCACCATCCTGCGCACTTTCGGTCTCGACAGTACGCTGACCTTCACAGTGGTCGATCGCCCGGCGATCGGCTCGGTCCGCGTGTTCGATCGCCCCGGTCCTTCGCATGAACTGGTCCATCTCGCCGAAAACCCCGAAGCGGCCGAGGCATGGCTGAAGATCCACCGGCATCCCCTGGCCGTTCTCGAAGAAGTGACCGCGGACGAGGTCGCGGCCGATCATGTCGAGGGGAGGGCTGCGGCATGAGCACGCCTGGTTCCCCGGACAAGACCATTGCGTCTACCCGCGAATATTCAGGGGTGGAGTTCGGCGTCAGCGCCGACGGCTTTCCGGTCGCCCGGATCGGTGACATCACGCTTGCCATGCTGCCCTTGCCGGAGGGCGGAGGCTTTCTGGCTAGCGCGTGGCGTGCGAACCGCCCGCTTTGCGACCTGACCCGCGCTGACTTCTACAGCCACCAGGGCCGGCTGACCAACGAGGCTGCCTTCCGTTCCTGCGTGCTGGAAACGGCGGAGCATAAACGCGAATTGGCTCAACTCAATCGCATACAGACACGGATGTCATGCAGCACCCCGTGGGGTGCTTCGCAGATTGCCACCATCTATGCCGATGGGATCGTCTCGCACATGACGGCCAGCCATGGCGGGTTCATGCTCTCCCAGGATCGAAACGCACAGGTCCACCCGACGTTGCGGTCAACGGATGGCGTCTATGAGGAGGATTCCGCCTGGGCAGCCGTTGCCATCACCTTTCCCGACCTGTTCACAGGCTATGAGCGGCGCTGCGCGGAAACGACGCTGAAGGACTGGGAACCCGCCGCGTGGGAGGCGATTTCGAGGCAGGTACTGGCGCCGGGGGAGTCCTATATGAAGGATCGTGAGGCCTTCGAACTGGCGCATGCCGATGATTGGGTGGTGATCTCCGCGCTGCGATCGGATCATCATCCCGGCATGACGGAGGTGATTACCACGCGTGGAGGCAAGCGCGACCATCATGTCGAGGAGCGCCGTTTTCTGGTGCCGTCCACCGAATATGAGGTCGGTCGCTTTGGCTTTGTCATCAATGAAACGCTCCATGCGGCCTATGACGGCCCGTCCAGCTTTGTCTCCTGGTCGGAGAGGAGCGCGGCGTGACCCCGATCAGTCCCCATGTCCTTCTTGCCCGTATGGAGGCGGCGCGTCGCGAGACGCGCCATCATCTCGATCTGGTGCTGCGACAGATTGCAGCTCGTGCCGAGCGCGTCACAGTCACCCAGAAGGCGAAGTCCACCGGTCGTACGCACAAACGGGCCGGGTCACACTGGGCGCCGTCCGATGAACGGCTATTCCAGTCTCATCTTCAGGGATTGGAATTCCAGCGCCGGGGCGAGATCGAAGCACTATCGCGCAAGCTCGTGCGTCAGGAGGCAGCGATCGCCGCTTTCCTGGCGAGGTTAGAATTGCATGGCGATATCAACGAAAGGGATGCGGCATGAAGCGTCACGAACCATCGCCGCCCCTGACGGAACAGGAAGTGCAAGCTCTCCAGGATTATGCCGCCCGGCATGGCCGATCGTGGAAGCGCATCCTGAACTATGCCTGGATGGGCGAGGCGCCCCGCGATGACGGTCAGGTCCTGCGCAAGCTGCGCAACACCCATGGCCCGACCTGGCTCGATCGCTACCGTCTGCCGAAGCGGCCGCTCGATTCAGGGCGGTATCCCGTTGAGGATCCGTGATTGCCGAACTGGCGAACTGCCTATCGCTTGCGCACGAACTCGGTGCGCAGGACGAGACCCTTGATGGCGTCATGACGGCAGTCGATTTCTTCCGGATTGTCGGTGAGCCTGATCGAGCGGATCACCGTGCCCTGCTTCAGGGTCTGGCCAGCACCCTTGACCTTCAGGTCCTTGATCAACACGACGCTGTCGCCATCGACCAGGATATTGCCGGAGGCATCGCGGACCTCGGCGGCCTTGGCCTTTTCCGCAGCGATCTCCGAGGCAGGGCGCCATTCGCCGGTGGCTTCGTCATAGATGTAATCGTCGTCGGCATGCTCGGTCATCTGCTGTTTCCTTTCCCGAATGAAGTTCGTTCTTTGCGAGGTCAGACGCGCCTCTATCGCGGAAAGGCCCCGTGGGCAAATCCGGCGGCCGCTCGGGCTCATCGGGTTGCACAGCGAACCTATCTGGCGGCGTGGCAGATGACTGGCGCATGCGGACAGAATGGCAGCAACGCATCGGATCGGGGCTGGCGTGCGACTTGCATGATTTTCCTTCCGCTTTAGCGTCCTGGACAGCCCCTTACCCGTCCCGTCCTTCGGTTTCGTGGCGGCCTGAATCGGCGCCCGTTCGATTCAAGGCCGCTTTCGCGCCGCGGGGCGGCCGGTCATGCCGCTCGTCGCACAGCAGGCACGCCGGCTTCGCAGGGCTTTCGCTCCGCTTGCCCGCATACCTTCTCTGCTCGATCCGGCCTGCCCGGACCCTGAACCGCCCGGCTTGCGCCGGTTCCTTTCGACCGCACCGAAGGACAGGACGGCAAGGGGCCGCACGCTTCGGACGAACCGAAAGGAAACCATTATGGCAAAGCCCGCAACCTCTTCCCGAAATGCTGCTCGCCCCTCCGCTCGTGTCGTGCAGCTCCGCAAGGGCGCCACGATCGAAATGGTCCGCCTGACATGCCCGGATGAAGCCCAGGCGCTGCGCATCGCCGAAAGCTTCGGGACCGCCATCCTCGACAGCGACGGCATCCGCGACATGCACGAACGCCTCATCGTCGAGACGGCCACCGGCCTAAGCGACGGCCTTGGCGAACGGGCGATGCAGATCCATCTCCAGCGCATTGTCGGAGCCTATGTCGGCTCGGCCCACGGCGCCGGCCAGTTCTACAGCAAGGCCGTCACGGAGGCGCGCGACGCCACCGCCAAGAGTGCCGCTGACGCCCGCGACGAGGATCTCGACGGACCCGTCGGATATGACAGCGCCGCCCAGCGAAAGCGCGAATTCGCAGCCGACATGGGCATTCAGGCGCACGCGCTCAGGATGGCCGCTGAAGGCGCCGTCGCCGCATACGAGCAGGTCGTCGGTGAGGCGTGGAAGCCGTTCGATCGCCCGGTCGACAATCCCGGCCAGACGCTCGACCGCAAGGCCGCCGCAGCGCAGATGTCGGCCTTCGACTGAAATCGATCAATCATGGCGGGGTTCCGGCCCCGCCTTCATTCCGTCCATACGAAGCCACTTCCACATGGGGGTGGCTTTTTCCCGTGTCGATGCCACGACGAAGTGACAGGTGGGGAAAAGAACGAGGAAAGCAAATCGGGACCGAGACAGCCGCAATCGCGGCCGTCCCGTTCGTCGGTCCTACAGGAGCCGGCGGCAGACGCAACAGCTGCGCCGTCCTTCTCTCCGTTCCGGCCGTGCCGGTGCGTCTGTCCGCCCTGCTGCTCCTGCTTTTGGCCCTCCGCGACGGGGCCGCGATTGGCGCGGCCTCATGACAAGGAGGTTTGGAAATGAACAGGAAGAAAGAAGGCGAACGCGCCGACATCTACGCGCGGATCACCGACAGTATCATCGCGGATCTGGAAAAGGACGTGCGCCCGTGGGTTCAGCCATGGAGTCCCTCCAACGCGAATGACCGGATTACCCGGCCGCTACGCCATAGTGGCGAACCCTATACGGGGATGAACACCCTGCTTTTATGGTCGGAAGGTATTGCCCGGGGTTTTGCCTCGCCGATGTGGATGACATTCAGGCAGGCGTTGCAGCTGAATGCCTCGGTGCGCAAGGGCGAGAGCGGTGCCACTGTCGTTTTCGCCAGCCGTTTCACCAAGTCAGAGACCGACGGAAATGGCAGCGAGGTCGATCGGCAAATCCCGTTTCTGAAAGCGTATACAGTCTTTAACGTGGATCAAATAGACGGTCTGCCGGAGCTCTATTACCACCGGCCTGAACCTGTCATCGATCCGGTCGAGCGGATCGCCCATGCCGACCGGTTCTTTCGCAACACCGGTGCGGTCATTCGGCATGGCGGCGACAAGGCATTCTATTCGCCGGCGACCGACCACATTCAAATGCCTGCGTTTGAAAGCTTTCGGGACGCTGCGTCCTATGTTGCTGTTTTAGCACATGAAAGCGCCCATTATGCCGTAAGCCGGATTATGCCGAATCTGATCAGAAGGGATTGGAATTAAACACCAACTCCGCCTTGATGGTCGGCATAATTGCCACCGGTTTGCTTTCCGTCGGCTACACTGGGCGATGGAAGTCCGCTCTCGCTTCTTCGACCGAAGCGCTGATCTCGCATCCCGAGGCGTGGTCATTGATGAGCCCCATCGCCTGCATGAATGCATAGACGGTGGTTGGCCCTACGAAGGACCAACCGCGCCTTTTCAGATCTTTCGATAGAGAAATTGAAGCTGCGGAGGTCGATGCAGTCTGCGGTTCGGCGCAATCTTCCCGTCGCGGCTCGAAGCGCCAGATGTAGGTGGCGAGAGAGCCCTCGGCCTTGACAAGCTCTTGCGCTCGCTTCGCGTTGTTGATGACAGCATTGATTTTGCCGCGATGGCGGACGATGCCCTCGTCCTTCAAGAGTCGCTCGACGTCGGAACCATCGAATTGCGCGATACGGTTGAAATCAAAAGCACAGAAGGCAGACCTGAAGTTCTCGCGCTTGGTAAGGATAGTTCGCCAGCTCAAGCCCGACTGAAAGCTTTCGAGGCAGAGTTTTTCGAAAAGACGAAAATCGTCGGAGACCGGGAAGCCCCACTCGGCGTCATGGTAGTGAAGAAACTCCGGTGCGGCCGCGCACCAGCGGCAGCGCAGCCGTCCGTCATGACCCAGGACAGTTCCGCTCATTCGTTATCCTTTCAGGAACATAAGCCGTTCTTCAACGCGGCCCGGCGTGACTTCGTGGATCTCGGCGCTCACCACACGCTCTGCCACGAACGGATCCTCCTGAACCAACGCCTCAAGTCTTTTCCGATCAATATTGTGGGCGAGGAGTGTCCCGCCCGCGTTCGGCTGGAGGGTGCCTGCGAGAAGAAATGTTCCACTGTCGAAACCTCTTTTGATCCAGGCATTGTGTCCCTCAAGAAATTGAGAGGCCTGCGGCTTGTTGTCGGAAAACCTGAGAAGTACGATAAACATGAACGGTCCCGTTTCTTGAGCTGTGATGGAATGAGAAAGGCGCTCGCCGCGCTATGACGCGTCGAGCGGTTGTGTTCGAGGCAGCTTATCCCCCGTCAGTGTTGACGCCGCGGCAGCGATATCCTTCAACCAGTCTTTCATCTGCTCGACCTCGCGCTGAACGAAGTTTTGATCCTGGAATGCATTAAAAAGCGTCGCTGCGCCCTGGCTCCGGGAGAGAAGATGCATGGCAAGCACATCCGCATCTGCTTCTCGACCGAGTGTTACGAACTGACGGCGAAGCCACGTCCGAAACAGCATGAACAATCTGCCGGCGTCTGGCTGCGCTGGATGGTTCAGCTTCGCAAGCTCGCTCGTTAAGGTCCCGATCGGGCATCCATACAGTTTGATCTTGTCCCCATTCACAATCAGGATATCGATGAAGCTGCTGATCCGCTCTACAGGTGTCTTGCCCTCTATCTCCCATCGCTCCAGCATAGCATTGCGATCAGCGAGGCGTTTTTGAATCACCGCTTCGAGAATGTCGTCCTTCGTTTTGAAATGGTGATAGAAGTTGCCGCGAGAAATCTTCACCAGCTCGGCAATGTCTGCAAAGGACGTGTGATCAAATCCTCTGCGATAGAACAGATCGTCCGCTACGCCGACGATCTCCTCACGTGTAGCCCGATTGGCCATCGTAGTAATTCCCTGTTGGTCTTCGGACGCCCTAGGCAGCAGAGGCCTCTTCGCCCGTGAAAAACGGATAATCCGTATATCCGGCGTCGCCCCCACCATAGAAAGTCGCTGGATCAGCCGTGTTCAATGGCAATCCCTGCCGGTAACGCCGTACGAGATCAGGGTTGGCGAGAAAGGGGAGGCCGAATGCCACGAGATCGGCTTCGCCATTTGCGATTGCCTGCTTTGCGCGGGCTAGATCATAGCCATTGTTCGCGATATATGTGCCAGCGAAACATGCCCGAAGAGCGTGATAGTCAACCACAGATGATTTTGCTGACATGTCTCCTTGTAGCATGTGGACGTATGCAAGCCCTCGAGCCCCAAGCTCCCGGAGGATGTATTCGAAATGAGCTTGCGGGTCGGAATCGACCATGTCGTTGAAGCTGTTTTCTGGTGTCAAACGCACACCAATTCTCCCTACGGGCCATACTTCACTGACGGCGTCGAGGATCTCGTTCAGCAGTCGCATACGGTTGCCGACACTGCCGCCGTACGCGTCACCTCGCCGGTTGCTGCTGTCGCGCAGGAACTGATCGATTAGGTATCCGTTGGCTCCGTGAATCTCGACCCCATCGAATCCCGCGCGCTTTGCCAACGCCGCGGCATGTCGAAACTGAGCGACGAGACCTGGAATCTCCGCGAGCATCAGTTCGCGCGGCGTCGCAAAATCTTGCATCCCGGCGTACGTGACTGCCTTGCCGGATGGGCGAACCGGCGATGGCGCAACCGGGACGGCTTCCCCTGGTTGGAGGCTCGGGTGGGAAATTCGTCCGCAGTGTTGCAGTTGGACGAAAATACGACCTCCTGAGGAGTGCACGGCGTTGGTCAGTCGCAGCCAACTGCTCACGTGTGTGTCGGTGAAAAGGCCGGGAGTGAAGGGGTAGCCAACAGCCTCAGGAGAAACAGTAGTGGACTCGGCGATGATTAAACCCGCAGAAGCTCGCTGTTGGTAGTGCGAAACCATAATGGGCGTCACATTGCCCTCACCATCGGCGCGGTTGCGCGTCATCGGCGCCATCACCATGCGATTGGACAGAGGCAAATCGCCTAGCTGAAAGGTATTGAAGAGATCGGCGATCACGAAGCTTTCCCCAAATTCGAATTAGGTCATTTGTCCTAGTTCGATGATTAGGTCAATTGTCCTACTTTGTCAACATCGATATCTCTTCCCTGCCGACATGCGGCGAACCACCCTCTTGCGGCACTCCTGGCGTGACGTAATCAACTCGACCACGTCGTGTCTGCCAGCAGGTCAGTAAAGGCCGGTATCGAATTGATGTAGAGGTTTTTGAAGAAGATTGTTGCTCCACCAACCCGGAGCACAATGATGGACATATCCAACCGGTTTACCTGCCTTGAGCCGTACCTCGCCTCTTTCGAGGAAAGCCTCTCCGCCAAGAACTACAAGCCTGCCACCGTGGAGAATTATCGTTACCTCCTGCGGCGCTTTGGCCAACTGCTGGAAGACGAGGGAGTTGCGCCGTCAGGTTTGACGACAGAGCTTGCGGTCGAATTGGGTCGGCGGCTGCCGACGACACCGAAGAGCCAAATCAAGGTTCCCAACCTTGCCAGGCTGTTCGTCGAGCACCTGATCGAAATCGGCGTGGCGACACGCCCGCCGCTCACCGCCGCTCAAGCCGAACGCCAAAAGCTTCTCGGCAACCTCGAGCTTTACCTTCTGCGGCAACGCGGCCTCAGTCCACGGTCCGTCAAACACGTGCTGGGGTTTGCCGTCCGCTTCCTGGCTCATCGCTTTGGGGAGGGTGGGCTCGATCTTCCTGCGCTCAGCGCCCGCGACGTCGTTGCGTTCATGGAGCATGTTATCGCGCGTAAGACACCTTACCGCGACAAGACGTTGTCCACGCATCTGCGCGGCTTCTTCCAGTATCTGTTCGCCCAGGGGCTCACCACCACGAACCTCGCACTCTGCGTACCCAGGGTACACAAGCCCTGGGGCTCGAGACTTCCGCGATATCTCTCGCCCGATGAAGTGGAGGCCGTTCTGGCATCGGTCGCGACCAATCCGCGACGCGGCGCCCGCGACTACGCCATGTTGCTGTTGATGTCGAGGCTCGGCATGCGTGCGCCCGAGGTTATGGCAGTCCAGCTTGATGACATCGACTGGCGAGCCAGTGAGATTCTGGTTCGCGGAAAAGGGCAACGCCATGACCGGCTGCCGATCCCGCCAGACGTGGGCGAGGCGATCAGCAGGTATTTGCGCGAGGAGCGGACTTCGACGACAACCCGGACGCTGTTCGTGAGCCACCGGGCGCCGAACCGTCCGTTCAAGGATAGCCAGATCATCAACTCGATCTTGCGGGAAGCGTTCGCGGCAACTGGGGTGAAGCCGCCGACACCCTATGTCGGATCGCATGTCCTTCGTCACAGCCTTGCGACGAACCTGGTGCGGTCCGGTGCTTCACTGGAGGAGATCGGCGATCTGTTGCGACATCGATCGCGCGCAACGACGATGATCTATGCGAAGCTCGACACGGATGGATTGCGCTCCATCGCCCAGCCTTGGCCGATCGCGGAGGCAGCACAATGAGATTCCTTGCCGAACAGCACCGCTACCTCAGCATCAGAAGACGGCTGGGCGCCGATCTGAGTACGGACGAACGCATATTGCGTCGCTTCACCGCCTTTGCCGACAACGATGGCGCGGAATATGTCGATACCAGATTGATCATGCGCTGGCTGGAGAGCCTCCCCGCCGCCAGTGCCGGAACACGGGGCGCTCGCTTCCGGGTTGCTCGTCAATTTGCCCTCTGGCTACACGGTATGGATCCACGGCATGAGGTCCCGCCCCAAGGGTTGGTGCCTGCTCATGTCCAACGGGTACATCCACACATCTACAGCGACGGCGAGATCCTTGCGATTGTCGAGCAAGCCCGAACGTTGCCATCGGTCTACGGCATGCGCGGTCTCACCTGTTCGACGCTCTTCGGCTTGATCGCGGTGACAGGGCTTCGGATTAACGAGGCCCTGCGTCTCGACCAGTCTGATCTTGATATCGAGACCGGCGTCCTTCGCGTCCGCTTCGGAAAACTCGGCAAGGAACGAATGTTGCCATTGGATCGAACGGTCGTGCAGCAGCTCGAACACTATAGACGTGAGCGGGACCGGCTATTGGGGCGCAGGTCAGAGGCCATGTTCGTCACGTGCCAGGGCCATCGTCTCGGCGATTGCGGTGCACGCTATAACTTCGCGCTGGTCTGCCAAGAGATCGGTTTGAGGCCGATGCAGGATTACAAGCGCCATGGGCGTGGGCCACGCATCCACGACCTTCGCCACACCTTCGCGGTTCGGACGATGCTGAACTGGTATCGTTCAGGTCGAGATGTCGGGCGCGAGATGATCAAACTCACGACCTGGCTCGGTCACGAGAGCCCGGCCAACACCTATTGGTATCTGGAAGCGGTCCCGGAATTGCTCGAATTGGCTTCCGCCCGGATTACGAGTGCGACGGAGGATGATCAATGAAGGCGATCAACTTCCCTGCGCTCATCCAACGCTTCTTCACTGACCGGCTCTGCACCCAGATGGAGGCAAGCTCCAACACCATCGCCGGCTATCGCGACACATTCCGGCTACTGATCCGCTACGCGGGTTCACGGCGTGGAAAGCCGCCCACGAAGCTGACGATCGAAGATCTCGACGCCGATCTTGTCGCCGACTTCCTGAGCCACGTCGAGACGGTACGCGGTAACACGGCACGAACCCGCAATACGCGCCTTGCCGCCATCCGCTCATTCTTCCGATATGTTGCAATGACCGAGCCGACCTGGTTGCTCCAGTGCCAGCGCATTCTCTCGATGCCAAGCAAGCGATACGTGAAGCGAGGCGTGACGTTCCTCGACGCAGAGGAAATAGCGGCGCTGCTGGCCGCGCCGGATCGAACGACATGGGTGGGGCGGCGTGATCACGCCCTGCTGTTGCTTGCGCTTCAGACCGGATTGCGGGCATCTGAGCTAATCAGTCTGCGCTGCAACGACGTGGTCTTTGGAACGGGTGCCCACATCCGTTGCATCGGCAAGGGGCGAAAAGAACGCAGTACGCCTCTTCGTCGCGATACGGCAAAGCTGATCCAGGGTTGGATTGGGGAGCGCCTTGACAGCAACAGTCCCCTGTTCCCTTCGATCCGGGGTGATCGGCTCAGTCGTGATGCGCTCGAACATCTGGTGCGCAAGCATTGCCTCACGGCATCCCAAACATGTCCTGCCCTCGTAAGCAAACGCGTTACGCCGCATACCTTGCGACATAGCACGGCGATGGAACTGCTCCATCATGGCGTCGACCAATCCGTGATCGCGCTCTGGCTTGGGCATGAATCCGTGGAGACGACCCAGATCTATATCCACGCCGACATGCGGCTGAAGGAAAAGGCGCTCTCTCAGATCGCCAGACCGGAAGTCCATCCCGGGCGGTATCGACCCACCGACGAACTGCTCACGTTCCTTGAATCGCTCTGATTATGCCGAACTGCCGCATGGTTTAAGGGAGGGTCTAGCCCTGATGATTGAGCCATGCGGCATAATCCGGCTTACGGCATAATGCGTCTTATGCCGATATCGGCATAAGATCCATTGGACAGCGCATCCGAACAGGGTCGGCCGCGATCTCAGCCGCTATTCGAAGGATCGAACCGAACGCGCACGCGAGGAACTCGTCGCGGAAATTTCAGCAGCACTGGTTTGCGCAGACCTGAATATTACGCCGGAGCTGGAGCCGCGTCCAGACCACACCGCCTATATTCAGACGTGGCTATCGGTCCTTTCCAATGACCGCCGCGCCATCTTCCAGGCAGCGGCGCATGCGCAGCGGGCGGTCAATTATCTGCACAGCCTTCAGCCGCAGGCGGATGCCGGCGAGAAGTGACACCGCCTGTTCTTGTAATGGTCGCTCTGGTCCCTCGGGTTGCCCGCGACCGGGAGGGCCGGGAAGACCCACCTGCCGAAAGGGGCAGCGATCATCGATAGGCATCGCGCTTCGGGCGGTTCCAGAACAACATGTATGCATCTTCGCTTCCATTGGCTCGGATCGCATTGGTCGGAGCAGGGACCAGGATGGCCGCCAGCATTGCCGTGCGCAGAGGGATCCATCGCCGGGAACTGCTGGCATGAATACCGCCCCATCAGCTCGCAGATTGCCCATGACCGTCGTGAGGAAGCAAAAAGGCAGCGCATTCGGCCGGAAGTCGGCAGGCCTCCGGATGGAGAACGAGAGAGTGCGGACAGCGGCAGGGGTGTTTATCGTTGGACGGCAAATTCCACCGATAACCGATGGCCGCATTGCGAGATCATCCGTCTGAACACGGGCGCGGCCAACGCGGCCTCGATTTGACATGTCTGATCGAAGAACGGCTGCGCCTCGATCGTTTTTCCGCAACGGCCGTCCGCAACTTTCTTCCCCTGTCGGCTGCGCCGCCATTCCGCGCGGAACAAGAAAGTCGCTCCCGTCCGCCCTCCACTTTGTTCCGGCCCGACAAGCCACCCCATTGCGCAGGCGCAATGGAGACCCCGGGGGTGCGGCCCGATCGTCTCCGATCAATTCGACAGTCATCGAGGACGCGATGGTCGCGCCCCGATCAACCCGAAAGGATCTCGAAAATGGCAGTCATCGGCGAATTCACCACCAACGGCAACACCATCCTCGGCCACGTGCGCACTTTGACGGTCTCCATGAAGGCCCGCTTGAACCCGATCGAACGCACCTCCCGCGACGCTCCTGACTTCCGGATCATGTCCGGTGCAGCGGAAGTAGGCGCGGCATGGAGCCAGGTTTCGGGCGATGGCGAACCCTACATCTCCGTCAAGCTCGACGATCCGAGCTTCCCGGCTCCGATCAACGCGGCCCTGTGGCCGACCGAGAAGGACGGCGATTACACGCTGGTCTGGAACCGCCCGAAGCGCGATGCCTGATCGAAGACGGGCCCTGCCGGAAACGGCGGGGCTCTTCCCCTGTTGAAATCAAAGAAGGAACCGGCATCGAGCCCGCTTCCTTCTTCCGGTCGCGATACGGAGAGGTGGGGTCTGCTCAGAGTGACCAATCGTGCCGTGAGGAAATGCCGGCCTCAAGGACTTCGCGGCACCTCCAATTTTCAGGAGCCGCCCTGAAAGGCGCCACCGGAAAATCGGCTCCTCCGCTCGCCGCCTCAAGCGGTCGCTGTCGCGATCCTTGACCCCGTCATTTCCTCACGCCCCGCGGCGTCATCTTTTTCAAACGTCAAGGAGATGACGATGCTGCTGGAACAACACATCGAAGAACTGCGCCGCGAGATGAACCATTGCCATCCGGACGAGCGTCGCCAGGTTGCCGCGGAGCTGGAACTGGCTCAGGCTGAACTGGCGGTCATCATGGCCGAGCAGGACGGTTCCATCGACGCCGAGCCGCCCTTCTGAGGGCGGCAATCACCCGCACTGGCAACCGCCGCTATCCGGTCCGCATGATGGCGGGACGTTTCATCCCCTTGTCGAGGACGGTCATCGACTATCGGGGATCGTGCATCCCGCGCAGTCAGGCCGCAACCTTTCGCCACCGGAATGTTCCCCGCCGCAAGCGGCTCCTCGCGGTCCAAAATTCAGGTGTTCAAAAGGTCCTCCACTCTCGTTCCGGCCAGCCGGTGCAGCCTGCCTTTCCGGTCTGCATCCTCTCCCCGCGATAACCGCAATCGACAAGGAGAAACCGTATGAAACGCCTCGCTCAATTCCTCAGCGCCACCGGCCGCCGGCTCCGCATCCTCAGTAAGGTGATCTGTCACTTCTTCCGGGGTGGCAAGTTCGCCCTGAAGTTCGCAATCAAGATCCCGTTCTTCGTCGAGATCGAGATCAGTTTCGAGCGTGACGGTAAGCGGCGCCAATGACGCTCGGCAGGGAGCCGCTCCGGCGGCTCTTCGTGGCTATTCCGCCCACCCTGGCGCGGATCACTTGTTCAGTGCATCCTTCAGGGCTTTCGCAGGCTGGAAGGTCAGCTTCTTCGCAGCGGCCACGTTGATGGTGGCGCCTGTCGCCGGATTGCGAGCCTCGCGCTCCGGTGTGTCCTTGATTTTGAACTTGCCGAAGCCGGGGATCGACGTTTCCGCGCCAGAGGTGGCTGCCGCCGCGATCGATGCGAACACGGCCTCGACAATCTTCTTGGCTTGCGCCTTGGTCAGGCTCTGTTCGGATGCGATCTTGTCGGCGATTTCATTGGTGGTGGTCATGATGGTTTCCTCGTTAAAGACGGAAAACCTTCTCAGCCGATCTGGATATTGTCATGGGGCGATGTCCGCAGAATGGCGCTGCTGTTGGGGTTTCCACAGCTTCTTGCTGGTCTGTAGCCCCTTTTTCGCTTCTGCAGCACCAGTTCGAGAAAGCGCGAGACAGCATCCTTCTCCGCACTGAAGACCTCGGTCATCTCCCCGCCCGCCTTGCCGATACGTCCCCATGCCCGCACCACGGCTGTTTCCCCGAAGAGAGTGGGCTGGATCGCAAGCATGTAGTAGCGCGCCATGTTTCTCTTGGCGTCGATCTTCTGGCAATAGAACTGGTAGTGGTAATTACCCATGCCGCATCGTCGCCGATGTTCATAATATGGTCCAACGACACTTATGAATCGAAGGGCAGCTTCCGATTCATTTCTGTGATGGGTATCAGTGACTGGCCGAGAGATGTGCGGGCGAGACAGCTTCGCCGCACGGCTCTATGCGCAAGCGCACCGGACCCGCTGATCGCAGTTTCGTTCCAGTCGGATGACGATCCTCTCGCTGGTGTTGGGGAAAGGAGACATCTTATAACACAGCGCAAGATCAAGTACATCGACGGTGGCAGCCCGGAATACCCGTGATCACGTACTGACCGTCGCGCTGGCAGCAGGAGCATCGTTCCCCTCTTCCCGTCGCCTGCGCTTGCCGGTCGTCGAGCGAATCCGGTTGAGCAGGGGCGGCAGGAACGGCACATCTTCCCAGACGACATCGCCTTCGAAAAGCGTTTCCGTGTTGCGGTTACGCCATCTGACCTCTTCCCTGGTCACGAATGGCGGGGCGATCTCAGCGAGGGTCGCCAACGGCACAAACGCAGCCGTACAGATCAAAGCAACGATCCTCAGCAACAAATCCGCATGCTGCGGGAATACGTCGAGGCTGATGATCGCTTCGACAAGGATGATAGGCGTGATGGCCATGAACGCGGCCCAGATGATCAGCGGTCCCCTCAGGGAATACCAGTCTTTTTTCCAATGCATTCTTTGTTGCCCCTTTCGAACTTGTGAACGGCGGGGAGTGTCGAAGTGATCCCCACGCCACGTTACGTCAACTATTCTTTCAGATGAAACCTGTTCTGTCCGACACAGGCCTTCATGTCGTCACGCCGGAACCAGATGGCGCGCCCGCATCTGAGCGGCGGATTGCCTGCCGTGAAGACGATCTGTTCGTCACCGCGCATGCGCAGGACCTCGTGCGGCATGATCAGCGGCCGACGGCTGAGTTGCTTCGATCGTGAGCGCGATGATCCCTTCATTCCCGTGGAGCGGTTTGTCTGGTCAACCTCGACCGTGGTGTCGCCGCAGCGCTTCGAGATGTAGTCCGCCGTATCCGGGTCATTGATCGCCGCGAACGATATCCATGATGCGGACTCGAACCATTTGCTTGTCGCGTCACGGCCGCCATAGGCTTCGCGCGTCTGGCCGATCGACTGGAAGATCATGGTGAGCGTGATGCCGTATTTCCGGCCGGCGTCGCGGGCGGTCTCAAGGATGCGCAGATAACCGAGGCGGGCGACCTCATCGAGCAGGAAGAGCGTGCGTCCCTTGACCTTGCCATTGCGATTGTAGATCGCGTTCAGCAGCGAGCCGATGACGACGCGCGCCAGACCCGGATGCGCTTCCAGTACCTTGAGATCGAGCGCTATAAACACGTCCGCGTCGCCTTCCGCGAGATCGTCGGTCGAGAAACTGTCGCCCGACACGAGCGCCGCATAGTTCGGATAGGACAGCCAGTGCGTTTCCTTCACCGCATTGGCGTAGACGCCGGAAAAGGTCTCCGGCGTCATGTTGACGAAGACGGCAACATTCTCTTTCACGAAGTCGGACTCGGACTGTTCATAGATCCGCGTCAGCCGCTCGCGCAGCTTCGGCTCCGGTTCGGAGAGATTGGCTCGAACGCGGCGCAAGGTCTGGTCTTTCTCGTCCGTGTGCCCGGACAGGCAGACGTCGGCGATCAACGCCGTCAGGAGCTGCATGGCCGATGCCCGGAAGAAGTCGTCGCGGGCCGACGCGGTGCGCGCATTGTCGGTCATGATCCACGTCGCCACCGCGACGATGTCCTCTTCCTTCGTGTTGCCGTGGCGGCCGATCCAGTCGAGCGCGTTGAAGCCGATCGCGGGCGTGGCGGGATCGAGCACGATCACGTTTCGGCCGGCCTTGCGCCGATGATCGATGACCATCGGCGCGACCTCGCTCGACGGATCGAGCACCACCATCCCGCCGCCCCATTTGAGCGCCGTCGGGACCGTCACGGATGTGGTCTTGAAACCGCCGGAACCGGCAAAGACGATACCGTGCGACGAACCGAACGAGCCGTCGAAACACAACAATGGAGACCTGCCGCCGGCGCCCCAGCTCTTCGTCTCACCGGCGCGAAAAGACAGGCCCGCCACGCCGTCCTTGTCGACGCGATACCGTTCGCCGATCACGATGCCGCCGGTATGGGGAAACAGCTTGGCAGCGTCGGCCATCTTCATCCAGTCGGCCTCGCCGTGCACGGCCCGCTTCCCCGCGATCCGCCGTGGCGCTGATTTCGCGAAGGCGGCATTTCCCCTGATCGCGACTCGCAGTGCGAAGATGCCGGCAAGGACGGCGGCGCATGCGCCAAGCATCGCCGACGGGTCCGTGTAGGCGAACACCGACTGGCTGTGAGGCACCCGGTCGGCAAGAGCATACAGCCGCCACCCTTCGCGTGCGATCGCTGCGATGCAGGCGACTGAAGCACCAGCCAATACGCTTAGACCGGCAGCCTTGATGTTTGCCGCGCCCGCCGTCGCGAACAGGAAGATAACGCCGATCGCCGCCGCCGCGGTGTAGGGCAGGGCGAGGCCGACCCGTCCGAGCAACAGCTTCGCCTGAGGCGACGTTCCAAAACCCGAGAGCCAGTTCTCGATGCCTGATATCGCCAACATGGTGGCGATCATGAATGCCGCGGGCAGGATTGTGAGGAGGAGCCTATTCATTGTCGCGACCGAACGCCTCCACGCCGATTGCGGTCAGGCGCGAGCGCTCCGTTTCGTCACCACGGAGACGTCCGGCGGCATCGATCAACAGGCCGAGCAGCAGCGCCCTTTTTTCATAGCGCAGGCCGGCCTTCACGATCAGGCCGCCAAGTTCGATCTTCTCGCGCGTGTCTTTCTTGCGGGCATCGGTCGATGTGGTTCGCCGCATCCGCTCAAGCCTCGCCAGCGCCGCCCGCATCCGCGCCAGGCGCGAGCGCCGCGGATGTCTCGCCGCCGGTCCTGCCGTCACCGGCATTCTTCTTTCCGGTCGTCTGCCCCTTGCCTCCGCGAAACCGCCCGGCGATGTCCTCGAACGCCGCCTGAAGTGCGGCTTCCTCGATCTCGATTTCGCCGAGACCGGCCTTGAGCGCGATCCGGCCGATGCGCTCGGCCTCGCGCGTCTCGGCTGCTTTGAGCTGATCCTGGAGCCTGGCGATTTCTTCCCTGATCTTCGACGACGGTTTCTTCATTCCGGTGGCACTCCTTTGTGGTTTTGGCGCTGCAGGTGCGACGCCAAAACTCCTCCGGATGCATGCTCAAGGAAATGTGCAGATTTGCACGTCGGCAAAGCCGACACTTTGGAGGATCATCCCGGCCGTTCCGAAGGAGCGGTTCCAAGGGCGCAATTATACGTCGCTGATGCGACGCCTTGCGTAGAGGCCCTGGCAAGGGGCCGGGTTGGCCTGCCGCTCCCGACGAACGAGGTTCGAACCAGGAGCTTTTGTCGCCGTGGCCATCGCCCATTTCTCAGCCAGCATCGTCAGCCGCGGCGACGGCCGCAGTACGGTGCTGTCCGCGGCCTACCGGCACTGCGCGAGGATGGAATATGAGCGCGAGGCCCGCACCATCGACTACACCCGCAAACAGGGGCTCGTGCACGAGGAGTTTGTCCTTCCGGCCGATGCCCCGAAATGGGTACGGATGCTGATCGCCGACCGCTCGATCGCAGGCGCCTCGGAAGCCTTCTGGAACAAGGTCGAGGCTTTCGAGAAGCGCTCCGACGCCCAGCTCGCCAAGGACCTGACCATCGCCCTGCCGCTGGAGCTGACGGCCGAGCAGAACATTGCTCTGGTGCGGGATTTCGTGGAGCGGCACATCCTGTCGAAGGGCATGGTCGCGGACTGGGTCTATCACGACAATCCGGGCAATCCGCACATCCACCTGATGATGACCCTGCGTCCGCTGACCGAGGACGGTTTCGGCGCGAAGAAGGTCCCGGTTCTCGGCGAAGACGGGCAGCCGTTGCGCAACAAGGCGGGAAAGATCGTCTACGAGCTGTGGGCCGGCGGGACGGATGACTTCAATGCCTTTCGTGACGCCTGGTTCGAGCGTCTCAATCATCACCTGGCGCTGAACAGGATCTCGCTGCGCGTCGATGGCCGATCCTACGAGAAGCAGGGCATCGATCTGGAACCGACCATCCATCTCGGCGTAGGCGCCAAGGCAATCGAGCGCAAGGCGGAGAAGCAAGGCGTCCGTCCGGAGCTCGAGCGGCTCGAACTGAATGAGAAACGCCGCAGCGAGAATACGCGTCGCATTGTTGGAAATCCGGGGATCGTGCTCGACCTGATCACGCGGGAAAAGAGCGTCTTCGATGAGCGCGATGTTGCGAAGGTGCTGCATCGCTATGTCGATGATCCGGCCGTCTTCCAGCAGCTGATATTACGCATCATCCTGAATCCGGAAGTTCTCCGGCTCCAGCGCGACACGATCGACTTCGCCACCGGCGCGAAGGCGCCGGCGCGCTATTCGACACGGGCGATGATCCGCCTCGAGGCGACGATGGCGCGTCAGGCGATGTGGCTGTCGGGCCGTGAAACCCATGGCGTCGATCACAAGGTGCTGGCGGCGACTTTCGCGCGACATGCGCGCCTGTCCGAGGAGCAGAAAACGGCGATCGAACGGATTGCCGGCTCCGCGCGGATCGCGGCCGTGGTCGGTCGCGCCGGCGCGGGCAAGACGACCATGATGAAGGCGGCGCGCGAGGCTTGGGGACTCGCCGGATATCGCGTGGTCGGTGGTGCCCTTGCCGGCAAGGCGGCTGAGGGGCTGGAGAAGGAGGCGGGCATCGTCTCCCGCACACTCGCTTCCTGGGAGCTGCGCTGGCAACAGGGGCGTGACACGCTCGACGCCAGGACCGTGTTTGTCATGGATGAGGCCGGCATGGTCGCTTCGAAACAGATGGCGGGATTCGTCGAAGCCGTCGTCAGGGCGGGCGCGAAGATCGTGCTGGTTGGCGATCCCGAGCAATTGCAGCCGATCGAGGCGGGTGCTGCCTTCCGCGCCATCGTGGATCGTATCGGCTACGCCGAGCTCGAGACGATCTACCGCCAGCGCGAAGAGTGGATGCGGCATGCCTCGGTCGATCTGGCGCGCGGCAACATTGAACAGGGCTTGCTGGCCTATCGCACCCGCGGCCACATCGTTGGAGAAAACCTGAAATCGGAAGCCGTCGAGAGCCTCATCTCGGCCTGGAACCACGACTACGATCCCACGAAGTCGATGCTGATGCTGGCGCATCTGCGCCGCGACGTCCGCATGCTGAACATGATGGCGCGCGAAAAGGTGGTCGAACGCGGAATTATCGGTGAGGGTCACGCCTTCAAGACCGCCGACGGCACCCGCCAGTTCGACGCCGGCGACCAGATCGTTTTCCTGAAGAACGAGGGCTCGCTCGGCGTCAAGAACGGCATGATCGGCAGGGTGATCGAGGCCGCGCCCGACCGCATTGCCGTGACCGTGGGTGAGGGCGATCAACGCCGGCAGGTGACGGTCGAGAGCCGCTCCTACAACAATATCGATCACGGATATGCCACCACGATCCACAAGAGCCAGGGAGCGACGGTCGACCGGGTGAAGGTGCTCGCTTCACTCTCTCTCGATCGTCACCTGACCTATGTGGCGATGACCCGCCATCGCGAGGATCTTCAGCTTTATTTCGGTCGCCGCTCCTTCGAGATGAACGGTGGGCTGGCCAAGATCCTGTCGCGGCGAAACGCCAAGGAAACCACACTCGACTACGAGCGCGGCACGCTCTACCGCGAGGCGCTCGCCTTCTCTGAAAACCGAGGGCTGCGTATCGTCCAGGTGGCCCGCACGCTGCTGCGCGACCGGCTCGACTGGACGCTACGCCAGAAAAGCAAGCTCACCGATCTCGCCAACCGCCTTCGCGCTCTCGGCGAACGTCTCGGCTTGCGGCAATCCCCGAAAACACAATCAAGCAAGGAGTCGAGGCCCATGGTCGCCGGCATTTCCCGGTTCGAGAATTCCGTCGCAGATACGGTCAGCGAGAGGCTCGATTCCGATCCGACTCTGAAGAAGCAATGGGAGGAGGTTTCGATCCGCTTCCGCTATGTCTTCGCCGATCCCGAGACCGCCTTGCGGGTGATGAACTTCGACGCCGTGTTGGCGGATAAGGACATGGCGCGGCAGGTGCTGCAGAAGCTCGCGGCAGATCCGGCTTCGATTGGCCCGCTCAGGGGCAAGACAGGCATTCTTGCCAGCAAGACGGATCGCGAGGCGCGCCGCATCGCCGAGGTCAATGTACCCGCCTTGAAACGCGATCTCGAACGCTATCTTCAGATGCGCGAGAGCGCGGTGCAACGGCATGAAGCTGAAGAGAAAGCGCTGCGTCAGCGTGTCTCGATCGACATACCGGCGCTGTCTCCGGCGGCGCGCGTCGTGCTGGAGCGCGTGCGCGATGCGATCGACCGCAACGATTTGTCCGCAGCCCTTGCATATGCGCTCAGCAACCGCGAGACGAAGCTGGAGATCGACGGGTTCAACAAGGCCATCACCGAACGCTTCGGCGAGCGCACCCTGCTGACCAATGCCGCACGTGAGCCCTCGGGAAAACTCTTCGATAAGCTCTCCGAAGGCCTCTCCCACCAAGAGAAGGAGCGCCTGAAGGAAGCCTGGCCGATCATGCGCACGGCCCAGCAGCTTGCCGCCCATGAGCGCACGACCGAGACCCTGCGGCAGGCCGAGGAATTGCGTTTAGCTCAGCGCCAAGCCCCGGTGATGAAGCAATGAGGCGACGCGGCACGATCATGCTGTTGAGCGCGTCAATGGTGGCTATCGCTTGCCTCATTACGGCTGCGACCGTCGGCGGTTATCGACTGAACCTGACGCCGAGCGAGCCGCTCGGGCTCTGGCGCATCGAGAAACTCAATCGTCCGGTCAAGGCCGGTGATCTCGTCTTCATCTGCCCGCCGCCGACCGCAATGTCCGAGGAGGCACGACGGCGAGGATATCTCCGGCGGGGGCTTTGCGATCGTGGGTTCGCGCCGTTGATCAAGACCGTTGCCGCACTTCCCGGGCAGCATGTCGAAATTACCGATTACGTCGTGATCGACGGCCGCTCCCATGCCGCATCCGTCGTGCGGAAGACGGACGGAGAGGGCAGGACGATCACGCCATATCCTGGTGGCATCGTGCCGCCAGGACACTTCTTTCTCCACTCTTCTTTTGCGAGCTCCTATGACTCAAGATATTTCGGGCCGGTTCCCGAGACCGGCCTTCTCGGCCTTGCCCGACCGGTTCTCACCTTCGATCCGTGATCACGTTTCTGACCATTGGCGATCTACCTTGCTCATCGTCGCATCCGTCGCCTGCGGTTCACTCGGCTGGAGCGGCAATGTGCTTGCCCTTCCGGTCGCGATGCTCTTCCCGGCGCTTTGGGCGATGTCGCCGTCGCGTACGATCGCGGTCCTTGTGTCGGCCGGCTATTTTTTGGCCGCCTCGCGCGGTCTGCCGCAGGGTGTCGCAAACTTCTATTCATCCGATCTTTGGCCGGGCTTCCTGCTCTGGATGGCGGCCTCGGTCTCCTTCGTTGCCGTGCATGCCGCAGCGTGGACAAGGCAAACGGGAAAGGGGCGGGCGGTGCGCTATCTGGCGGCGGCGGTGCTCATGGCACTGCCCCCCTTCGGGATCACCGGCTGGGCACATCCGTTGACTGCGGCCGGCGTGGTGTTTCCCGGCTGGGGCTGGTGGGGGCTGGCTGCGGCTGCGGCCGGCCTGTTCGTCATGATGACGAGACATTGGCCGGCCGCTGCCATTGGCCTCGGAGGCTTCTGGCTCTGGTCCGCCGCAACGTGGACAGAGCCGAATCTACCGGAAGGATGGAGAGGCGTCGATCTCCAGCTGGGCCAAATGCTCGGCCGCGATGCTTCGCTTGACCAGCACCGTGGCCTGATCGCCACAGCGCGCATAGCCGCAAGTCAGGGCGCGCGCGTTGTCGTCTTTCCCGAGAGCACTCTCGGTTTCTGGACGCCGACGGTCGCTCGGCTCTGGCGGGAGGGGCTGAACGGGCTCGACGTCACGGTCGTCGCCGGCGCCGCCGTCATCGATGCGCAAGGCTACGACAACGTCATGGTGGCGGTTGGTTCCGGCGCCGCTGGCATCCTCTACAAGGAGCGCATGCCGGTTCCGGTTTCCATGTGGCGGCCATGGTTGCATTGGACAGGGCAGGGCGGCGGCGCCCAAGCGCACCTGTTTGCGAACCCGGTCGTGGAGGTTGGGACAATGAGGATCGCGCCGCTGATCTGCTATGAGCAACTCCTCCTCTGGCCGATGCTGCAATCGATGCTGTATTCACCCGCCGTCATCGTCGCCACCGGCAATGGCTGGTGGACCAGGGGCACGTCGATCGTGGCCATCCAGAAAGCGAGCGTGACCGCCTGGGCCAGGCTGTTCGGCCTGCCCGTCGTCATGGCTTTCAACACATAAGGAGTGATCGTGATGGTCGATGCCGTCCTCATCCAGCAATGCGCCAATCCTGACCTAAAACCTGCGATTGTCGAACAGTTCATCGAGCGGGCAGGATCGGAGGATCCGCTTGCGGTCACCGTCAGTTCCGGAAACCGTGTTGTGCTCGTGCCGAAGCCCGCGACGCCCGCGGACGCAATGGAACTGATCCGCCAGAATCTCGGGCGCAACGTCATTCGCGTCGGCATCACGCAATATCCAGCCGGTCTCGGCATCATGGAGTCCGGAGGGCTGAAACCGGACCTGGTCGAGCCTTGCGAAAATCTCCGCATGGGCACGGCGCTCTTCGCCAAGGTCTATCGCATAGTCATGAAATGGTACGGCAATCCCACCGAGCAGGAGGTTCTTCCCGAGGTGCTCGACGATGCTATCATCGCCTGGCGGACGGGGTATTTCGAGGGCACGGCGGTGTTTCGGGCGCCGGATACCGGTAAAGTGGAGGTGCCGGACCCTGAGAACCACGAGCCTGCGAGCGATGCTGTCGAACAGTCAGCAGATCCTGCTGGGGTGGAGGTGAGCAATCCTGCCGAGGACGAGGCCCGCGGCGACGATCCGAACAAGGCTGGCATTCGTGTCGATCTTTCAGGAATTGGTGCTGAATGACCTTGATGCTCGCGAAGTTCACCGCACGACTTACGTGATCATGTGCATGTTTGCACTGGCGAATTCAGCTTCCGCCCTCTATAAGGGCGGATAGGGCAGTACGCGCTGCCCGAGGTGTGGAAACCTCTATCTGGCGGTTGGTGCTGGCCGTTGCAGCACCAGAATCCTCTGACCGATTGGCCGGGGGCCTGTGACGTATGTCCAGGTGCTCCGGTACTAAAGGTCGCAGGACTGTCCAGGTACAGTTTCCAACCCCCGGCTTGGGATCAGGGATTAACGTTTGCGGGGGCGCACCGCGGACAAGCCGGAGACTGGATCGAATGACACTGGACGCGCCGACATCGGAAGATAAACTCGAAATGCGTCCCGTGTACGGGCTGACGCAAGGTCTCCCCAAGGCTGACCTGGAGAGCTTGACAGTGGATGCTATCCGGACCCATCGGCGTCTGGTCGATGAGGCTGATCAGCTGTTCCAGGCTCTGCCCGACACCTATAAATCCGGTAAGGCGGCGGGCGGCGCTCAGCATCTCATTTACATCCAGGCTTGCATGGAGATGCACGCACAGATGTATGTGGTAAACACGCTGGTCACCATCCTTGGCTATATCCCAAAAGTGTCGGTGAACTGAAGCTCAAATCAGCTTTCGGCGAATGGCGACGGCGGTCAGGTGGGTCAGGGTGTGCACGTCGAAGCGCTTTTTGGTTTCGGCGATCTTGACGCGCACGCTGTTGTATTTAACGCCTTCAAGGTCCGCCGCTTCCTCCATCGTCTTGCCGACAGCGATCCAGCTCAGATAGGCGGCCCCCTTGGGATCGAGACCGATCGGCTCTTCGACACTTGGGGTCGGATCAGCCAGATTGATGCGGGCATGAAGCTGCGCGACTGCGGACGCTGCCTCGACCGGGTCGATCTCGCGGTCCAGGTCGATTGACGGCTTTTCCGAGGCAAGCGTGAACATCGCGATGGAGCCGTATGCGGCCTTGATGGGGACTGTGATGCCGGACCGAATACCGAAATCTGCGGCATGCGCGTAGAAGGAGCGCTCGGCCTTTGAAGGCCGTGAGATCTGCTGCTCACCGCTCCAGGTGAAGGCTCGCTTCAGCGATTTGGCCTGTCGAATGACCGGATCGATCGCAAGATAGCCTCGCTGGAAATAGTCAGATTGCCACTCTTGACGATAGTTCGAGATTGCGACGGAACGCCCTGGCTGGATGTTGAGATAGGCATAGCCCGCAAAACCAATCTGCTCGGTAAAGGCCGCCAGGGCGAGTTTCAGGGTCCCTTCATCTCCAGAGATGGCGGCGAGATCGGTCAACTTGTCCAGCCAATGTTGCATTAGGTCCTCCACTTCGCCATTGCCCTCCTGGCATCAGCCGGAGATTTCGTCCGCTCAGCCGTCGATCGGGTCATGCACACCGATACTAAAGAGTTTCGGCGATCTGCTCGCCACGCGACAGACAGTCAGCAGTTTGTCGCACCCATTCGACCTAGCCCTGATCCAGATTGAAGGGGACGGATTATTTTACTCGCCATTTCTCCAGCTTTCGCGCCAGGGTTCGCCGGTGCATGCCGAGGCGGCGGGCCGTTTCGGAAATGTTGAACTCGGTGTCGACAAGCGTCTCGTGAATACGCTCCCATTCGAGATTCTTGATCGATGTCGGCCGGGCAGTCAGCGGAACGGACGTATCGCCATCAACCTTGTCGAAAGCGGCGATGATATCGTTCGTGTTTGACGGCTTCGGCAGGTAATGGCTGGCGCCTAGCTTGATCGCCTCGACGGCCGTGACGATGCTGGCGAAGCCGGTCAGAATGACGATCTTGATATCCGGATCGTAGCGGTGGAGTTCCTTGACACATTCGAGGCCCGACCCGCCGGGCAGCTTCAGGTCTACGACCGCATAGCCGGGCGAGCCGGCTGCGAGTATCGAGCGCATTCCTTCCAGCCCGTCGCATAGATGCACTTCATAGTCGCGGCGCTCAAAGGACCGACGCAACGCCCGGGCGAAGGTAGCATCATCCTCGACGATCAGCAGCGAACGCCTAGATTCCATCGGCGCCTTCCGGAGATAAGGAAGCGAGCGGCAATTGGAGAGTGACGGACGCGCCGCCCTCCTTCCCGTTCTTCGGCCTGACCGTCCCGCCAAGCTTGCGCAGGACATTGACGACGAGGAACAGGCCGAGACCGCTGCCGGGGCGATCCTTGCTCGAACGATAGGGCTTGCCGAACTCCGCGAGCATTTCGTTGTCGAAGCCAGGACCGGCGTCGCTCACTGCGATCATCAGATCGTCACCCTGCCTTCCAACGGCAATGCCCATCCACTCAGGGGAGGCCTCCCAGGCATTGTCGAGGATGTTGAAAATCACCTGCTTGAGGGCAGTATCCGAGACGATCGGCGCATCCGGTCCGAAGACGTTGGTATAGTCGACCTTGATCGTTGGGCGGCCGGCGCGCCATTCCTCGACCAGCTCGTCGAGGAAGGCGTTCACGGTGGTGCGCACCGTTCCTTCGCCGCGTGTCGCGCCCGAAGATGTCAAGATGCCGGAGACAATCGCCTTGCAGCGGTCGAGCTGGCCAAGCATGTCAGAGAGCTCCTCGACAAGCTCCGGATCGGCTTTGAACATCGGCATCCGCTGCCAGTCGCTCAGGATGACCGAGACGGTCGAGAGCGGCGTGCCGAGCTCATGGGCGGCGCCGGAAGCCAGGAGACCCATCCTGACGATGTGATCCTCTTCCGCCGATTGCGCGTCGCGGGCGCGAAGATTGTGCTGGATGCGCGTGACGAACAGGACGAGCAGGCTCGCGGCAAGCACGAAGCAGATGAACATGCCCTGGATGTGCAGGTTGAATAAATCGGTGCCGTGGGCATGTGGCATCGCGATCTCGCGGTTGCTGGTGGTCAGCCAGATGAAGCAACCACTGGTGATCGCGACGAGCGCCCAGGTCGACCATGCCTCCAGCAGCACCGCGCCGAGGATCACCTGAAGCAGGTAAAGCGAGATGAACGGGTTGGAGGCCCCGCCGCTCAGGTAAAGCTGGACGGTCAGCGCCGCGACATCGAGCAGGAGCTCGAGAAAAAGCTCCATATTGCTGACCTCGGATTGACTTCGACTCCGCAGTAAGCTGACGACGTTGAGCCCGACCAGGAACACGATCACCCCCGCCATCGGGACGAGCGGGAGTGTGATCCCGAGCCAGTAATGCACGACAAGGATCGTCATCACCTGCCCGCCGACGGCGAGCCAGCGCAGTTGGATCAGCAGCAGCAAATTCTTCTTGTTGGTCTTGTCGTGAATGGAAACCGCCACGTCGCCCCGCCCAATGCTCCTATTTAGTGAAGTACATATACACGAGCGGCGCCCAGATCACGGTCGTGGTCGTGATACCCTTGATCGTCTGGTAGGCGATCCAGAGCCAGAAATACCGTCTGATCCAGACCTTGAAGCCGCGAAACGCGCTCAAGCCGCCTTGCGGCTCGCCTGATTCAAGGGAGCCGGGGATCATTGCGATGATCCCTCTTCGCTACCCTTGGCCGCAGCCGCGGCCTCGCGGTTCGCCTCCTCGACCCTGCGCATGTAGTCCTCCGTCTTGGCGCGAACGAGCTCGCGATGTGGCGAGACGGCGGCTTCCCGGTAGAGATGGCGGCCGGTTCCCATCAATCCGAGGACCACCAGCATCAGCGCGCAGATCGGCGCAAAGCTCCTGCCGATGGTCTCGGCCGGACGCCTTGTCTCGGTGAACATCAGATGTGCCATGCCCAGCGAGACGAGGATGGCGACACCGAAAACGGCGATGACGGAATGAATGGGCTCCTGCGTCTCGGGCAGTGTCAGAAGCGCGAGGGGGCCGATGACGAACTGGGCGGTTGTCGGCCAGAAGGCCCACTGATAGCCCTTGCGGATCAGCTCAACGCGCTCGAAGCCGGTGGCGGCGATTTCTGCCCCACTCTTCCTGCGGAACAGCCAAACCATCAAAAGACCGGTCATGGCCGGACAGGCCAGGATGAAATGGGCATAGCGCGAGAAGACGTTTGGCAGCATCAGGGCCGAGAAGAAGCCCTGAACCGTCCCCCACTTCTCCGGAAACAGCATCAGATTGATGTTGGTTAGGAAGATGAGCGGGATGAACAGGAAGAGCAGGCTCACTACAAGGGCCAGGCCGATATGGAGCCACTTCATCCGCTCCATCTGATGCCAGAGATATTTGTGGATGTAGGTCAGCACGAAGGCGACGATGACCAGCGGTATGATGCTGATCCAGAAGGCGCCGGTCAGCGCGTTCGCAGTGTAGAAATAGACCGTGTAGATCGTGTTGATGGCGAGCAGCGGTCCGACGCCAAGCACGACCGCGATCGACTTGTTGGCGGTGATGGTCGAGGCGATCTCGTAAGCGAGATCGTCGTAGCGCTTCTCCTTCAGGCCACGCAGTTGGTACCAGAGCGTCAGCAAGGCGCCGCCGACCATGAAGTTTACGAAAACGATGTGCATCAGGAAGAAGACGACCAGCACACCGATCAACACCGGCTCGGGCGCCGGCAGCGGCAGCGGAATGTCTCTGGGGACAGGAATCTGGTTCATCGGGTGGTCCCCTCTGTCTGATTGTTCTTCGCAGCGATCCGGGACGCACTCTCGCCATGCACGACGACGCCCGCCGACTGCGCGCCCGGGATCGGCGCCTTGTTGTGCTGGAGATGTTCGAGATAGGCACCGAGCAGTTGCAGTTCCGCCTTGCTGCCGGGGAACGGCGGCATGTAAGGCTGGGCATAATGCATGCCCTCGATGTAGCCGGCGGTCAGTTCCGGCGTCCAAGGCTTGTCGCCGAACATGCGCTGCAGGTGGCCGGTGATGCTGTTGACGCCATGCCCGGTGTGGCAGCGCGAGCAGGTGTCCATGAAGACGTCCTTGCCCTTCTGGATGGTCTCCAGCCGCGCCGTCCGCTCCGTTTCCGATAGCTCCTCTGGGAGACCGGCCTTCTCGGCCTCGGTCAGCGGGTTCGAATAGGTCGCGTAGGTGAGGACGCCGTCGCGCTGCAGCAGGGCGTAATCGTCGACCCGCATGCCATTGGCATACATGTACTGGCCGATCACATAGGGCTTGCGGATAAACTCGCGCACCCGCTCGAAATGCCCCGTCATCCAGAGGATGGCGAAGAATGGCACGACCAGTGCCACCTTCGGCAGCCGGTTGGGCCGCGAGATCGCGAATTGCACGACGAGCAGGATGGTGACGACGGTGATGACGGCGATCTGGAGGAACTTGGTCTGCCAGTCGACGAATTCCAGTGTCGCCAACGAAACGCCGAGATTGTCCTTCATCGCGTCGGGAACGGAGGTGTAGTACCACCAGCCGGCGACGGGCACGAACGGGGCAAAGGCCAGCGTCCATAAACCCACGGCCCGCAGCGCATCGTGTCGGAAGCCATCTTGTCTCTTCGTGAAGAAGAGGATCAGGAACACCGCGATGATGCCGGCCATGGCGGCGGCAAGCGGCGTGCGGAACGCGAGTTGGGGGACGTAGAGCGGGTTCATTACGCCCGTCCAGAAGCTGCGGTCCGTCATCCAGTTACCTGGATCCATCATGAAGCCGAGGATCGCGACGATGATCGCCATTGTCACCCAGGAGGCGAACGCTAACGCAAAGCCGAGCCGGATGTGCCGCTTCTTCGCTTCCGGGCCTTGGCTGCTCCACTTCTTCCAGGTCAGAGTGTAGGCGAGGATCAGGCAGACCTCGGTGACGAACACCAGCCATTCGGTGAACCAGGCCCAGAAAAAGACGCGGATCAGGCTGGCGATAGAATAGGGATTAACCAGCGAGACCGAGAACCAGATGCCGACGCCGGTAAGCGCGCCGACCGTCGTGGTGATCAGGAAGCAGAAAAACAGAATTTTATAGGCGAGCCTGTCCCAGCGCGGATCTTGTTTCTTGTGTCCGTACCACTCCATGGCGGCGACGAGCGGCATCATGCCGACGGCTAGGCCGTGATTGATCAGCACATGCAGGATGGCGATCGTGGCGATCAGCCAGCGATTGCCGAAGAAATCTAGATGAAAGACCGGAAAATCCATCAGGCGGTCTCCACCGTTTTGGCTGAGGTCCCGACAAGGTCGGCGCCGGCAATGGCGAGCATGGCCACCTCGGTCCCGAACAGGGTCAAGCCAAGAACATAACCAAGGCTCAGTGGTTCGCTGCTGGTGACGAGGTAGAGGCCGACTACAGCGAGACCGAGGGCAAGAATGCCGGGTATCCAGATCAGCGCGATCTGGTACAAATTGGCGCCAGCCCAGGACCGAACGGTCAAGCTGATCGCGCGAACGAGGAAATAGGCACCTGCGATCGCGACGGCACAGCCGCCCACCACCTTGAACAGACCGGCACTACCGGCCATCGCGAGCACTCCAGTCAACATCAGAATATTGATGACTGTAGTTCGATGATTCTTGGCGCTAAGCCAACGTGATATAGCATTCATTTTACCTCACCAGCCGAACAGTGGAATTTTCCACTTTTGATAGTCGGCATGGTGCCCGATAGGGGATTGGACAATCGGTCCAAGGCCACGACGGCCTTCAGGTAGCTATGACGATGTCGGGCACTCAAATCCTTGATACTCGCTGGCGCAATCGGCTCGACGGCCGCTTTCGCACACGCCACGCTGGCGAACCAGCAGGCGCCGGTCTCGTTGAGCTATAGGGCCGTCTTCCGCGTCGGCCATAATTGCGATGGCAAGCCGACGATCAAGGTGCGGGTACAGCTCCCCGAAAGCGCATCTCCGTGAAACCGCAGCCGAAGGCCAGTTGGATGCTGGAGAAGGTCAATTGCAGCGACACAAGCGCGAGAATTACCACGGCCAGCTGACTTCGCAGAGACGAGATGGCACGGCTGCGTCGGCGGTTGTCCTTCGGCGTCAAACGGCCATAGAAACGCCAAGGTCAGGACGAAGTTGAAGGTACCATTGGCCGAACAGCCGCCTCGGATTTGGCCGAGACGACTTCCTTTGTAGCCTCATCTCCAAAGTCAGGCGGAGACGTCGTCCAGCCATTTTTCGACGCTGCGTGGTGATAGACCGAGAAGCCGCTGTGCGCTCGTTTCTTCAACGATCACATTTTTATCGAGCTTTGAGAGGGCTTGATAGAAGGCCGCAACATTGGCGGCGGCTGGGCCAAACATTGGTTCCAGCAATTTGCGGAATTCTTCCGGCGACTGTGCTTCGAATTGAACTGGCCGGTTGAACCGCGCCGAGAACCCATCAGCCAGTGCCGCACCGTTCATTCCGGGCAGGTGTCCGACACCGACGATACCGGTGACCGTATGGTCCGCCAGTAGTCTTTCGACAACTTCCGCGATGTCCAGATGGGAGCTCCAGGATACCGGGAGGTCCGCGCGGATCGGATATAACAGAACACCGTCTTGTTTTACCCTGCCCACCACCATGGGCAACAGCAGATTTTCCAAGTATAGGCGAGGGGCCACGACGGCGTAGGATATCTTGCTGTCGCTGATGCCGCGCACAAGCATTCCCATGGCACTGTCTTCGGACACCTGAACTGATGATCCGGGCTGATCAATGACGGCGCCGCTGGTCGAAAGCACCACACGCTTGGGTTTTGCTATCTTGATCGCTTCCAAGAAGTTGAGGGCATATTCCACCCGTACAGGCTCCGGGGTCTGCGGTAGATGAAAGAAGACCCCGTCCGAGCCATTGTAGGCGGATATCAGGGAATCCAGGGAACTGTTGTCGACAGCGATACATGGTTTCCCATCGGACTTGGCCGGATCGCGAACCGCTGCGAGTACAGCTTCCCCTTTGGATAGCAGGAGATCAAAAAGCGGGCCGCCTTGTGCCCCCGTCGCGCCGTGAATGATGAAAGACATAAACTGCTCCATTTCCGTTGAAGGTCGGAACCCATTGGTGCATGATGTGCATCAGTTACGTCAAATGCACTAATGGAAGAAAATTCAGTGACCGTAAAAAAACTGCCGTGCTGCGGGGTCGAGCGATTTCTGCTTCTTCTCGACGGCCCCTGGGCTACATTGATCGTCCGTGAGCTGCTGGGCGGGCCGCGTCGCTTTACCGAATTGCGCGGCAGGCTGCCTGGGATCAGCGCACACACACTGACCTATCGCCTCAGGCGTTTTGAAGAGCACGGTTTGGTGACGCGCATGGCATACGCCGAAACGCCTCCGCGTGTAGTCTACGAACTGACCGAACTTGGACTGTCTTTGCACGACATTTTATATGCCATGAAAGACTGGGGTGATGCGCTTCCAGATGAGATCCTCAAGCACAGCACTATCTCATCCGTCGACCAACAGCGCGGAGAGCTTGGTCGTTGACTTGACGAAACGAAGCTTCCCCTGGGGCGGGTCAACCGGCAAAGGAGCACAATCTTCATATGAAAGGCTAATCCCTTGGCATTCCTGCAGCCACCGAAGGCTTCGTGCCTCCGCGAAAGTCACAGCTATGCCCGGAATCGCTGGCGATATGCTCCCGACGTCAAGTCGACAATTGGTGACGAGCGCATCGCGATAGTGGAAGGGATACGTTCTGGCAGTATAGACGCGATCAAGAGGATCGGGCAACGCCGCCGACGGTCGTTCGGCCATCGCCGCCCCGCAGCAGGTGCTCGCCGCCGGTCGCGTCGCAAGGACTTCGCGGGAGCTGGCCGGGGCTGCCAATGGGTGCGCAGAACGAGCAGCGCCAGCAGATTCTCCGGCAGGCGGAACAGGAGCGCCAGTGCAGCAATGATCGCGATGGCGCGGAGCGGTAAGCTAGGTCCTATTCTTCCATCAGGCTATCGAAGACGGGCGCCATAGCGATCCATAGTTGTCGCTGGTTAGCGACCGCGCCGATTCGGCTCAATCCACCAGCGCATCTAGGCCTCCCTGCCTTCGCCAGGAGAAGGTAAACGTGAACCTATTTTCGGCGTCAGGACGCTCTTCTTGATTTCCCCAAACACGAAATTCGTCTCCCAGGATCCGATACCCGGCAGCTCTGAGAGTTTGTTGCGCACGAATTCCTCATAACTATCCAATGAGGCGGTGAACACCTGAAGTAGATAATCCTGCCGTCCCGACATGAGATAACAGGCGGTGATTTCGGATGTTCGGCGAATACCCAGCTCGAATTCTGCCATGGCGTTTTTGCTCTGCGCCGCGAGCCGGACAAGAATGAAGGCGATGATCGGCATTCCGAGAGCCCTATGGCTGAGCCGCGCACCATAACCTTCGATCACACCGGCTTCTTCCAAAAGCCGGACGCGCCTGTGGCACGGGGAGGGTGACAGATTCACGCGTTCGCTTAACTCTTGATTGGTAAGCCGGCCGTCTTTTTGCAGCTCGATGAGTATCTTGAAATCAATCTCGTCCATTTCGTCGTTCCTTAGTGGAATCTGCCACTGATTCGCAGCATCAGCTAGAACATTAGTAAGAATTGTAGCAGCTTGTAGATTAAACTGCTTTCAACGCAACGATGTCCAGCGCAATCCACTCACGTTTCCTGGTTAGTCTCCAATGCACCACGATTTCGACCGCCTGATTTCCCGTCTCGATAGCAATGCGTCCGCAGTGGAAGGATATGAGAAATATCTCTTCCCGCAGGGTACCGTGCCGGTCGTGCTCGATCGGCCGAAAGAGGAGATCATCCAGATGTGGGTGGCCGATATGCAGTTCGCTGCCCCGCAAGCCGCACTGGATGCCATGTCGGATCGGTTGAAGCATCCGATCTTCGGCTATACGATGAACTACGATGACCACCTTTATGATGTCTTCCACGCCTGGTGTCAGCGCCGGCACGGTTGGAGCTTCCCGCGCGAGCAGCTGGTCCTGTCGCTCGGTGTCATTCCTGCACTGTTCGGCCTCGTCAACTATCTCTGCGGACCGCATGACAAGGTGCTGACTCTCAGCCCGTCCTACGGTTATTTCAAGCACGCTACGGTGAAGAGCGGCCGAACATTGGTCACATCGCCACTCATCAACAATGACGGCTACTACGAAGTCGATTTCAAAGATTTCGAAGAAAAGGCGGCGGACGGCTCGGTCAAGGTCTTCTTCCTATGTCACCCACACAATCCCACCGGGCGGCTGTGGAGCGAAGCCGAGTTGCGGCGCCTCGCGGAAGTCTGCTTCAAACACGGCGTGAAGATCATTTCCGACGAAATCCATTGCGACCTGCTTCGCAGCGGGCTCAAACACACGCCACTCGCCAAGCTTTTCCCGGAAAGCCGCGATGTCGTCACATGCATGGCGGTGAGTAAGACCTTCAATCTCGCCGGCATGATGATTGCCACAATCGTCATCCCCGATGAGGCGCTAAGAGCGGTTTGGAACGAACTGCACTATCCGTTCATCAATCCGATCAGCCTTGCGGCTGCCATCGGTTCCTATCGCGGGGGCGAAGCTTGGTTGGACGACCTACGGGTCTACCTGGATGGGAACTTTGCGCTCGCAGATGAGTTTGTGCGGACGCATCTCCCGGATGCAAGGTTGCGTATTCCCGAGGCGACCTATCTTGCCTGGATCGACATGCGCGCCTATTTCTCAGGTTCGATCGACCTGACGCGCTTCTTCCTCGAACGGGCCGGTGTTGTCATCGAGGGTGGCGAAATGTTCGTAGACAGCGGCGAGGGCCATATCCGGCTGAACCTTGCTTGCCCCCGTTCCGTCTTGCAGGAAGGACTCGACCGGATTCGAAACGCAATTTCAGCTAATCGATAGTTCGGGGTCGGTTTGGTAGCGCGCTAACCGGGAAAATCCGCAGTTGAAGTCTTAGGTCACGCGAGGAGTGTTGCATGCATTGCGCGGTTGTTCACCGCGTAGTACGCGAATGACCTCCTCGCAAGCTCGTGTGCGCAGTTCCACCATTGCAGCAGTCGATGCGTAAGCGACATGCGGTGTGATGATCACATCCGTTCGGTTGAGGAGCGATTGCGGGGGAGAGGGCTCGCCATCAACGACGTCGAGGGCGGCACCTCTGATCATCCCGGCGTCGAGCGCCACGGCAAGAGCTGCGTTGTCCACCAGCCCGCCTCGGCTCACATTTATAAGCAGCGGGCGCTTTGCGCATTTCGACAGGAAACGTGTGTCGATCATCCCGGACGTCTCGGCGTTCAAGGGCGCGTGCAGGATAATCACATCTGCCAATCTAGCGAAATTATCTGGGTCGACCGGCTCCGCCAAGCTGCTGTCGTGGCTTCCAGTGCGTGCCATGGCGATGACCCGGCACCCAAACGCCTTCAGCTTGCGTGCGGTCTCCGATCCGATCCTTCCAAGACCGACGATGCCGACGGTTAGATCCGAGACACGTTGCAAGCCGGCCCCATCAGAGCGCCAGCCGGTTCGCTTCACCTCGGCATCGAGTCGGACGATGCCGCGACAATGGGCCAGCATAAGCGCGACCGCGTGGTCGGACACTTCCCCGACGCAATAGTCCGGGACGTTGGTTACCCAAATTCCGCGATCGGTGGCAGCTTCGACGGCCACGTTGTCCACGCCAGCGCCAAGCCGGGCGATAACCCTGAGCTTTTCTGCTTCATGGATCATACCAGGCGAGATTAATGCCCAACAGGTAATGATGGCCGCCGGCTCGACGGAGGCTAGAAGTCGGGCAAGGGTCTCTTCCTCGGCCGGCGCGCGAATAAACTCCAACCCGGCGCTGCGAAAGATATTTTCCTCCAGTTCCGTATCAACCCAAGGAGCATCGGTCAGCAGCACACATGTATCTGAGCTTAGCGTCATTGGCATCCGGTTCCGTCAAGTTGGCATGCGAGGCCCGTGGTCGCCGCCACGTCCAGCAAGCTACCAAGGGCGGCGTCGAGTCCAGCCTTTACCCCCTCATATGGCATGAATCCACGCGCTATCATCTTATACCGCGTTTCACTCTGCTTCAGGAGCAGTGCGGGAAAGCCCTGTACGCCAACATCGCTCACCCATCGAACACCATTTAAGACGGTGGACAGAGTTGCCTTATCCACTAGCAGAGACTTGAACTGTTCAAAGTCGATCGTCTTCATGCAGTCGAGCGCACGGTAGCTTTCGGGTAGAAGAAGGTCGAGTCCGTCGTCGTAGTGGGCGCGCTGCATCTGCGAGGAAACCGCCAGTGAATCTGTTACGCCGAGCATTTGCATTACTGCCATCGCCCTTGCGGGAACGAGCGAATTCAACTTGCGCTTCGAGGTTGCATGATTGCGGATATGTTCGAGATAAGGTTCACCGAAATCCTGACCGGACACCTCGCTCACACGCTGATGCAGGCCGATAGGATCCGGAAAGCGTCCGAAGAATTCTCCGAGCTGCATCTCCTGCGGAATCATGCAGCCGTTGACCAGCCGCAAGTCGACGCGGTCGGCATATTCCGTAGCTATACGATCGATTGTTCTTCTGAAGCCATAGCACCAGAGGCAGTAGATATCGGTAACGTAATACAGTTCGGATTTCATGGATTTATACCGCTCGGTTGAGTTTTGGTGACGAACATGAATTGGTGTGCCGGCGAGGAGGGGCTCCCCGCCGGCCACGATCGGTCAAACCAGACGCGCTGCAATCTTGACCGGATTGGCCAGCGTGTCGTGGATCGGGGAATTGTTCGGCAGTTCGCGTACCAACTCCTCGAGCTGCTCGCGGTTTGCCGCGTCGCTGGTTAGCTTGACGTCGACATTGATCGCCTGCGCACCCTTGCGGACCGTCTCGTCAAGACCCAGGAAGCCGTTGAGATCGATATCGAAGCCCAGGTCGAGTTCGAGTCCGCTGAGATCGATCCCTTTGCTGGCAGCCATGGAGGCCAGGGTTACGATATAGCAGCCGGCAAGTGCCTGAAGGACGTATTCAGCGGGGCTGACACCGGTGTCGGTGCCCAGCAGTGCCACAGGCTCATCGCCAATAAGAGAAAACTTTCCGTCACGCGTATTGTCTGCCAGCCCGTTTTGAATGAGGGGACCGGTCTGCGAAGCGATTGCAAGACCGCCGTTGGACCTGCCTTTGACTTTGAACGTGACTTTTCCGAGTTCCGGCTGGTTGCGGACGACGTCCTGCGTTTCACGGATCGCCTTGATGTCGGCGAAGGGCTTCTTCGTAGCAGTCAATTGAGCCTCCTTGGAGTCATTGGTCGATGTTCCGCAGACGGATCTTTCCAGCCTGGGACGTAAGGCCTGCGTTCCGCCTTCTGATGAAAGGTGCGGACGATTGCGATCAATACGTGATTGACAACCTAACACTCTACTAGTAGATAGGCAAGTAATATCGGCATCCAATTTAGTTCTGGGAGGAATGCGGGATGAAGATCGAACGGGTGGAGACGCTTGCCTGTGACGCGGGCTGGCGAAATTACAACTTCCTGAAAATAACGACGGATACAGGGCTCGTCGGCTGGAGCGAGTACGATGAAGCTTACGGTCCGCCGGGATTAACCGATGTGATCCGCCGGTTTGGACAGCGTGTCATCGGCAGTTCGGTCACCGATCACGAGCGGATCTATGGGGTTCTCGCTGCGTCGATCAGGCCCGCACCATACGGTCTGGCGGCAGAAGCACTCGGAGCCATCGAGAATGCTCTCTTGGATATTAAGGCCAAGGATTTCGGGGTTCCGTGCTATGAGCTTCTTGGCGGCAAGCACCGTGACGCCATCCCAATTTACTGGTCGCATTGCGCGACCTGGCGCATTTCACATCCATCGTTTTATTCGCCGAAGATCGATACGCTGGACGATGTGAAGCAAGCGGGGCTTGATGCGCGCAACAGCGGTATCGGTGCGGCCAAGACGAACCTGTTTCTTCACGGAGAGGGGCGACCCAAACAATGGCATGCGGGTTTCGGCGCGCCCTATAAACCCGAACTCAATATCGACAAGACGCTGATCCGCAACGTGCGCGCTCACCTCGAAGCGCTCAAGGATGGTCTCGGTCCCGATGTTGAGCTGCTTGTCGATTTCAATTTCAACGCCAGAACGGAGGGGTATGTCCGCTTGATCCGCGCACTGTCGGATTTCGATTTCCTCTGGTGCGAGTTGGACATCTACAATCCTGAGGCTCTCGCCTACATTCGCCAGCAAAGCCATGCCCCCATCAGTTCCCTCGAAACCCTGTTCGGGGTGCGGCAGTACTTGCCTTACTTCCAGTCACAGGCTGTCGACGTTGCGATCATTGATGTCGTCTGGAACGGTGTTTGGCAGTCGATGAAGATTGCCAATACGGCCGAAGCCTTCGATGTGAACGTGGCACCGCACAATTTCTATAGCCATCTCGCAACGATGATGAACGTCCACTTCGCGGCGGCGGTGCCGAATCTGCGGATTATGGAACATGACGTCGATCGTCTCGCCTGGGACGACGCGCTCTTCACCAACGCACCGATCATCGAGAACGGCGCGATCGTCGTACCGGACCGGCCAGGTTGGGGCTGCGAGCCGATCGAGACGGCACTTGCCGCGCATCCGGCCAAGGAGCGGGGGGGCTATCTCGGCCTGTAACCCTGGGCCGCCATCAGTTCATCAACAATTCGACTCTGGGAGGAAGTAGAATGACATCGTACGATTCCGCGGCGACGGCCTTGCCATCGACAGACACTGACAATCTCTACAAACGGGTAGCATGGAAAATTTTGCCACTGCTGTTCGTAAGCTACATCGTGGCCTATCTGGATCGCGTTAATATCGGCTTTGCTGCGTTGCGCATGCAGCAGGATCTCAGTTTCAGCGATGCTGTCTACGGCTTGGGCGCTGGAATTTTCTTCGCAGGCTATGTCCTGTTCGAAGTCCCGAGCAACCTGCTCCTGACTAAGATCGGAGCGCGTAAGACGATCATGCGGATTATGATCTGCTGGGGTCTGGTCTCCTCCGCCATGATGTTCGTGCAGACGCCGATGCAGTTTTACATCGCGCGCTTCCTGCTCGGCGCTTTTGAAGCGGGCTTCTTCCCCGGCATCATCCTGTACCTCACCTATTGGTTTCCAGCACGCATGCGTGGTGGTATCATCGCCATCTTCATGTCCGCAATCGCCATTGCCGGTGTCGTCGGCGGTCCATTGTCTGGCTGGATCATGAGCCACATGGAGGGCGTGAACGGGTGGCATGGTTGGCAATGGATGTTTCTCATCGAAGGCCTTCCGGCCGTGGTGTTGGGTATCGTTGCGGGTCTGATGCTTATTGACGGGCCGTCGAAGGCAAGCTGGTTGTCCGACCGGGAACGCACGCAAATCACCGAAGACATCAAGAGCCCGACCGATCAATCCGGCCGGCACTCGATGAAAGATGCCATTCGTGATCCGCGGATCTACGCGCTTGCGGCCGTCTACTTCGCCGTGGCGTCCGGTATCTATGTCCTCGGTTTCTGGTTGCCAGGTATGGTGAAGGGCTATGGCATTGCCGACCCGTTCCATATCGGCCTCCTAACAGCAATCCCCTATCTTGCGAGCACTATAGGCATGGTCGTCATTAGCCGGCGTTCTGATGCGACTGGCGAGCGGCGTTGGCATCTCGCGACATGCATGGTGATCAGCGCGACCGCGCTTGTCGCCAGCACGTTCTTTACGACAAATCTGATCATTGGGCTTGCGTGCCTTACGGTCGCCGCGGTTGGTGTTTTCGCGGCGATGCCGGTATTCTGGACCATTCCCACGCGTTATTTGTCTGGGACCGCGGCGGCGGGTGGCATCGCTCTGATTAACTCGCTCGCTCTGATCGGCGGTTTCGTTAGCCCGACGGTGATCGGTGCGATCAAGGCGCAGACGGGAAGCACTGACATCGGCTTGTATGTTTTTGCCGGGGTTCTAATTGCCGGAGCGGCACTTCTGCTGTTGGCGATGCCAGCACGTCTTATTCAAGCGAAGTGCTGAAGCAAGATTCCTAGAGCCGCCAAAAAGGCTTCGCGGATCGGCTGCTAACGCGGCCGATCCTTTCTATAAGATATCAGAATCAAGGATGAACGTTGATGAGCATGACCCGCCAAAGGCTGCGAGACGATTTCCCGCATTTTCCTCTCCTCGATGGTCCAACCCCGATTCAACGGCTACGCAGGCTTGAGAAGGCACTCGGCACAAGCGTTCGGATCTATGTCAAACGCGACGACCTCATAGGGATCGGCATGGGGGGAAACAAGCTGAGGAAGCTTGAGTTTTTGATCGGTGATGCTCTGAAAAATGGATGCGACACGATCATTACGACCGGCGGACTGCAATCAAATCACGCACGTATTACCGCTGCCGCAGCTGCAAAAGCAGGCTTGGCATGTGAACTGATGCTCTCGACCCTGGTACCGAACGAAACACAAGCCTACCAGTCGAATGGCAACCAGTTGCTCAACAAACTGTTTGGCGCAACGGTTCACACCTTCTCAAAGGATACGGACACGTTGGCCATGGCGCACGAACGTGCCCGGGTGTTGCAACGCCAGGGGCGTAAAGCGTACTCTGTCGGCCTTGGAGGCTCGTCTCCTTGCGGCAGCCTTGGATATGTCGATTGCGCCGGCGAAATACTAGAGCAGGAACGATCGAACGACATTAGATTTGATCGGATCTTTACCGCAACGGGCAGCAGCGGCACGCATGCCGGCCTGCTTGCAGGTTTCCGGGCACTCAGCGGCAACAACCGAAATGTCGTTGGATACTGCGTCTTTGATTCTGCGGCGGCGACTGAAGCTCGAACGTTAGATTTGACAGACAGACTACTATCGATGCTCGGTTTCGAGGAGGGTATCCCGCAGGCGGAAATCCACGTTGATGACAGCCAACTCGGAGATAGCTACGGTGTCATGTCGAAGCATGGGAGGGACGCGATCAGCACTCTCGCGCAGACCGAGGGCTTGCTCGTCGATCCCGTTTATACCGGCAAGGCTTTCGCAGGCATGCTTCACGCGATTCGCTCCGGAGTAGTGAAGGACAACGAGAATGTACTTTTCCTTATGACGGGCGGGGCGCCGGGATTGTTCGCTTATCGAGAGTCGTTTGAGTAACTAATCCCTGCGGCTACAGGCGCCCGCGGTTGAGCGGCTCCATATAACCGACGTTTTCGTTGCAATTCGTCGTCCGGTTGCCTATCTACTTATCGATAGCTTGCTTGGAAAGGAGATACGGCGTGTCTGAAATGCGCGATGAACTGCTGAGACATGCAGAAAACCTTGTACGCCGCAGGGGGTATTCCGGCTTCAGCTATGCAGACGTATCAGAACGGGTGGGAATTCGGAAGGCGAGTATTCATTATCATTTCCCGACAAAAGAAATAATGGTCTCTACGGTTCTTGATAGTTACAGGCAGCGTTACAAAAATGCCCTGACAAGAATAGAGGCACATTCGGACAACGCACTGGATCGAATAGATGCCTATGGTCGGCTTTATCTTACCGGAGTGGACAAAGGTTTGGGTTGCCTCTGTGCGGCCCTTACAGCCGAACTCGAGATTTTGCCAGAAGAGTTGCGGGCAGGGACTGAAGCATTTTTCCGTGAACATCTTGAGTGGGTACAAAAAGTATACGAAGAGGGTTTGCGAAATCGTCAGGTGAACAGCAATCTTGAAGGCCGCGCTGCAGCGCGCCTTGTTGTCACCTCACTTGAGGGGGCACTCATGATGGAGCGAATGCTGGATGGTGCATCCGGATTCGAATTGACACTTTCCAGTCTGCGGTCAAGCTTGGGGACCGGGGCAAACCCTACGAGCTGATCGGCGTGAGTTCTCGCAAAAGGCCGATCGATCGTGATGAGAATCAGACTGGTCGTTGACTATATTTATTCACCCAATCGCTTCCCCTTGAGCTATATGCTCAAGCAGCAACAGTCGACGAGGGTGCCCCGGTGTCTTCGCCAAGTCTGCCGGAGCGCAGTACCGATCGAGCGAGATCCCGCTGGTATCCCCTGGACTTCTAGTAACGATAGCCAAACGACCCCTGCTCGGTTGTCCATCGCCTGCGGCGGACATCTCCTGTCAGCAATTCAACGTGTCGATACTCGTTAGACATAAGCCTATACCCAAGCCTGTGCTTGAGCCTTCTGCTTATGCCGACTGTCCGGTCGAAATGGGGTGCAGTTCAGGTGGGCACAATGTTGCCCAAAATCGGACAACGGTGACGCCCTCTTTACCTAATACGTAGGTCTGAAAATTGTCGTCATCGGTAGCGGGAATGTTGTTCACCTGTTTAATCCGCCCTATTGAGAGCTTAGCTGCTTCTGCAAATTGCGAGAGCAAGAAAGCGTTCTGCATCAACTGCGGCAATGGCGCCCTGATCGGCCCCAGTGGCTGCTTGTCGGGAAACGTCGTCTATCACGTCGCCTGCTGAAGTCGTGCTAGGCGTTAATCGCCTCTGGAGGAAAGTTCAATGGCAGGTCACTCCGCAAGTGATCAGCTAGAACTTCCCGCATGACGGTCACCACGTCATCTTTTCGATGATCTCGCCCGTGTAGACTGATCGTCGCCAGCGGGAGCGCCTCCAGATCGTGCATTCGTCGAGATGGCCGTAATCCCGCCCCCAAGCACGAAGCTCCCAGCACGCTGATCCCTAAGCCAGAAATCACTGCGCTGCGGACGGACTGAACACTGTTTCCGGTCATGACTTCACGGTGGTTTGTATTCGTTCGCAACAGCGCTTCAAGCGCCGCCTGACGATAGATGCAAGGTGCCTGCATGAGACAAAGATCCAGGGGCTCCTCTGTACTCGTATAGATTTGTTGCCGAAGCTCACTTTGTTGATTTCCACTGAGAACTGACCCGGTATTTCCACCGAGATTTGACCCGCCTTTTAGATATGTTTCGGGTCTGGTGTAGAGGTCAAGTTCCTGTTTTTCTCCTTCGTGT
>NZ_JAQAHD010000019.1:0-96991 GCF_027871605.1 Agrobacterium sp. CFBP 3001 | reverse complement strand
CCCCGGCGTTCACACCGGGCGCAACAGGCTTCCTGTCGTTCGCAAACGCTCTTCCAGCAATTCCATAAGCTGCTCCTCGCGAATACGACCCTGCCCCAAGCCGAGCTTCATTGCCAACTCGCGCCAACCATATGTCGGCCGGACCTGGGGTGCACCATAGGCATCAGCGAACCATGCAAGAGCGACTGCATACCCGTATCCGTATTCCATCTCGACCGAGCCGCCGACAGATACCCAGATATCGGCACCGATAAAAATCGGCGTCCTGAAATCGCCACCGACAACCATCGACGAGTCTTCCCTGGACGCAAAAACCCAGTCCCTGACGACGGCATCTCCAGTGACGAAGATAATGCTGGCCCAGTCATTGTCGATACTGCCGCAGTTCAGATCGCCAAAGACAACGAGGGTAACATGCCCATCGCCCCCTTCGATGCATGTTGAGACTTTGCCGCTGACATGCAGGTTTCCGTCGATGACAGTGATCCATGAAGACGGGACGAAATCCCCGTCAATCGCGAGATCGCCGCGATGAATGCACGCGTCCGCGGTTTCGTTTTGGGGTCCTCCGGACACCAGCTGAAACCTCGACAGGGCCTCGGCCACGGCGGGGTCAGGAAGCTTCCTCGACCTCTGGATCACAAATTCCTGCCACTCTGCTGACGTTACGCTGTTCAAGGGCAGCCACTCTCCTCTTTTCGCCGGATATGCCTGAACGGCAACATGCCACTGGCTTTGACCGAAGCGGACCCTAAAAGGCTGATGTAAACATGTCCAGCAGGGGTGGTTTGCGCATGAACGGCTTCCTGGAGTACCTCTGGGGAAGCGGGCTGTTCGGACGGGAAACAATGATTGAAAGACTTCTACCAGTTTTGCGCCTGTTGTCGGTCGTCATCGCGCTGCTTTGCCCGGCGGATATGCCCGCTTTTGCGGAATCTCGTTACGTCACCGCCGGTACAACGGAACAGCCTGCCGATTTGGGTAAGGTCGAAGGCGTCCTGACCTTCAGGGGACGAACCGGCGAAGGGCCAATGAAGGACGCCTGGTTCGCCTTCACGTTGCCGAACGCTACCCGAGTCAGGATCGCGGCAGACCAACCAGACGTCACATTCGACCTGCGCGTGGTTGGCAGTCTCGGCGTCGATGGCCTTTTGATCAGTACTGCCTTCTCGCATGAACCCAGCATCGAATACGAAGTGAATGCGGGGACGTATCTGTTGCGTACCTATACGGACAACCCCTCAAGCTACACCATCACCATAGAGGCAAACTGACATAGGCACAGATAAGAGCGTTGACCTGACGATTTTATCTCTGTCAAAACGTCGATCATCGCGGTCTGTACGATGGTGCTTCGCAGATATTGAGAAGGCACTCCGGCGTCATGTCCGCTGACATCGCCGTGGCCACTCCGAAAACCAAAAATGCAGAGCAAAAGCTGCCGATGGTCGATACCCCACGGTACCGAAGCGGGCTTGTACGCTCTGCGTTCCTCATTTTCTTCTCCGGTTCGTCATACCGCTACGTGCGGGTGTTGCTATCCAGCTTAGACTATGACCAGCAATCGCAGGACGAGCACCGTGCTCTGCTAAAGCCTTGCAGAGATCGGGATATCGACGCTGCGAGTGCAATTTTGCAGCGTCATTTGCTTGAGGGAAGTCGCAAGCTCAGCGCGGCCGCTCAGTCGAGCTAAGGCGGTTCGCCGGTTCAGCGTTCGGCCATGCCTTGAACTGCCACGGACGGGGCCGACGACAGCTTCTTATCGAGACGAGCGAAATTACTTTGTTTTCGGATCCGCTGTCGTTGAGACGGGTGGCAGGGACGTTCGCCTTGATGGGATCAAAACCACCGACGCTGTTATTACAAACTCCCTCAGCACGAGATCGGCAGGCTAAGCAAGAGCTTGGTTTAACGTCACGGTTGCTTTAGAGGCAGTAAGCAGCCTGCAATTCTCTGGGCCCATTGTAAATGGCTGCCGCCCAAACAGGTACGACCCACAATCAAGATTTCCGCCCCACGAACTGGGTCTGCAGTGGGTGGGACTGTTTCCCTAACAATGAGATTGGCAGACTGCTTCAATGTTGTTCGGTCCTGGCTAAGCGTCAGGTTCCCTGAGGTCGCCGATCAACGTCGGCACCAGTTCGCCGACGGTCGGATGGATCGGTACGGCCCATCTAAGTTTTTCGGTCGTGGCTTCCATGTTCATGGCATCGAGAACGCCATAGACCGCCTCGTCACCCCCCACCCCGAGAAAGGCGGCACCGAGTACCTGGTCGGTGTCGGCATCGGCCACGAGTTTGAGGAGGCCGAGCGTCTCGCCCTTCTCGACGGCGCGGCCGACGCGGCTCATGGGACGGGTCGAGACCTTGATCCGGTGGCCGGCCTCTTTCGCCTGGCGCTCTGTCATGCCAACACGCCCGAGCGGTGGATCGATGTAGAGGCCATAGCCGAGGATGCGGTCGGTCACCTTGCGGTCGCCGCCGTCGAGGAGGTTCGCCGCCGCGATCTCGAAATCATTGTAGGATGTGTGGGTGAAGGCCCCTCGCCCATTGCAGTCGCCAAGTGCCCAGACACCGTCGGCAGTCGTCTGCAGACGCTCATCGACGGTGATGAAGCCGCGCCGATCGGTCTCGACGCCTGCGAGATCGAGCCCGAGATCGTCGGTATTCGGCTGACGTCCGACGGCGACCAGGACATGGCTGCCACGAACTTCGCCCTGATCAGTCCGCACGACCACGTCTGCGCCGTCTCTGGCAATGGATAGCAGATTGTGGCCCCGAAGAATCTGGATGCCATCCTTTGTCAGTACATCCGCGATGGCTTGCGAGATATCCGTGTCCTCCCGAGCCGCCAGGTGCTGCCCGCGCTCGATGACAGTGACCTCCGCGCCGAAGCGCCGATACATCTGGGCGAATTCCAATCCAATATAACTGCCACCGAGAATGACCAGATGCTTCGGCAATTCCTCAAGCGCGATCATCGACGTGCTCGTGAGATAAGGCACGTCGGCGAGGCCCGGAACATCGGGGATATGCGGCCGCGCGCCCACATTGATGAAAATCTGCGGGGCGGTGTAGCGCTTCCCTTCCACGGATACCGCCTTCGCGGCGACGAATTTGGCGTGGCCATAGACCACATCCATCGTCTCGAGACTGTCGAACCAAGCCGCCAGACCGCTTCTCGCGTCTAGGGTCACCTTCCTGGCGCGGGCTGCCACGGCCGACATGTCCACGATGGGCTCGCCATCAATCTTGACGCCGAATTCCGATGCACGCCGGGCGACCTCGGCGGTCTTGGCACTGGCGACCAGGGCCTTTGTCGGCATGCATCCGGCATTTACGCAGGTTCCGCCAAGAAACTTCCGTTCGATCAGGACTACCTTGCGGCCCATCGCGGCCATGCGGGCGGCGAGGAACGGTCCGGCCTGTCCTGCTCCAATGAAGATCGCGTCGTACTCCCTCATGACACGGCCGTCGCGGCGAGCAGTGCAAGTGCAATGGCGACCGCATCTTCGATGAGGGCGGCGGGGAGATCACGGCCGAACCGGTTGGCGAGATAGCCGCGACCAGCCGCACCGCCAAATGTTCCGATCACAGCGCCGACGACACCCGCGAGGAGCCCAACAACCACCATGCCCTCAGTTGCGGCGATCGTCGCACCGCTGAGAGCGCCCGCCGCGATACGTGCTCCGAACTGCATGGGCACTTTGCGTGAAGGCGTGCTGGGAAGCTGGTCGGTGATGAGTTCGATGATGGCAAGCACGGTAAAAATCGCCACGGCCCAGATCGACCCCATGAAGGAGAGACTGCTTTGTGAAATATCGAACCATCCGAGATAGGCACTCCAGGCAACTACGGCGGGAGCGGTCATGGCGCGTAGACCGGCAACGAATCCTATGAGAATTGTGAAAAGAATGAGCATGCGGGTCCCCAGAAAGTTGCGCAAATCAAGAACGTGCCGCGGCGCCTAATGGGCAGAGATATAGCGGGGCTACCGTACACGTCCGGAGGCATCACTCCGGAGGAAGGCTGTCAGCGTTGATCATGCCCCTATTGATCCACATGCCGTGTCCTAGGCCCGGTAAGTCTTAAGCGTACCATTCCCGAGCAGTTCGGTCGATAGCGGTGCGGAATCGACGCAGAGAACGAGATCACACGGCCCCCAGCTTACAAAGGGTCAGCGCTCAGTTGAGCTCCATGTTCGCTCTCAATGCATTTTGGGGACCAGCAATAACCAGCCCCGTTAGTGGTTTGCATGACCAATGGAGTACAACATAAGCGACTTCGACCTTTATTATTGGCCAGTTCCGTTTCGAGGTCTCTTCATTCGCGGAACTCTGGCCCATTGTGGGAGTTCCTGGGATGAACACGATGTCGATGCGGTTGAAGGCATTATGGATCTCGGGGTGGAAAAGCAGCCGGTCGCTTTCAAGGGGCCACCCGTTCTGATTGACCGTGAGCGCAATTTCGCAATCTCTCAGATGCTGGTGATCGTCATCTAATCATTCCGAAAGGTAGCTGGTTGACTTATGCCGGCGAGGCGCCATCGCTTTGTCTGTTGTGCAGCCGGTCCGGATTCTGAAAAGACTCAAACTGACGCCCCTGCTATTCCACAATCGTTGTAGATGAGCCGAACAAGCCACGGAGATTCGGCACGAATATTCCGGCTTGCCTCAACTGTCACAAAAAAGATGATAGCAACGCTGCTATTCTGCGCCTTTCCGGCCAGCCAAGCGCCTCTCTGGTAAATCAGCTTCGCCTTTTCAGTAAGAAGCGGCGTGGCGGTGGTCCCCCTACCACTGATCATGAAGTGGACCGTCGAACATTTGAATGAAGAAGACATCGAACCGATGGCCGCTTAAGGCCAGAGGGCTTGGTCCTGCCATGGAAGCATTGACGGCCTGGTGGAACAAATGCGGAAAGAGCACCCCCAAAAGGTGAGTCGGGGACGCAAGCCGACGCCGAAGATCTGAATGGAGTGGTGTGAAACCGCGGCCTCAAATGCAGTCCTGCTGCGGCCATCGCTGCAAGGCTTCACATCCGGCCGGCGTCAGGCCATACACTCCTCGATCGAGCCGCTCAAACCAGCCATAAACATTCGCAAGCAGGATCTTCCCTGCATCCGGAATGCTGGACCTGACCTGACGCACACGCATCGGCCCTGACGACAGCGCCAAAGCGCAGCCAAGCGCCTGCTGGCGATACGCGGTCATGATCGGCGCGCGGGTGCTTCCGCCTGCTGTTGGATCGCCGCGTCGTTTCCGGTGTTCACGCATGAGCCGCGACCGCCGTTTCGGATTGGTTCGCGGCATCGGCGATATCGAACCAACGATCATGCTGACCTCGCCGGTATCGGCGATACCGAGCATGCCGATCCCGAGCCTGCGGCAAAGGTCGCGGTAACGCCTGTCGGCCTCGCGGCCTTTACCCCTGGCCGAGACCCGAGCCGCGATCCAGACTTCATCGGCGATAGCCGCGCGATCAACGGCCTGCAAAATGAGTTCCAGATTGAAACTCAGTTTCAGCTCGCAAATCACGACAACCGGCGGATCGCCATCGCTCAAACCGACAAGGTCGCAACCGCCAACTTCGCCCTTGACGGTGTAACCCGCCTTTTCAAGAAAGCCTTTGATGGGCAGATAAAGCGATGTTTCCATGTGCCTGCAGGTTCAAATGAGTATCCGCCCCCAGATACATCGATACCCCCACACAGGACAACCTTCATGGCCGTCGCCACGCGGCTTCGGATCGTCCGCAGCAAGATAGTCGCCGAGCGACCTGATGGGATTGTTATAATCTCACTATTCGGTGAACGCTTCCTCCCGTTTGCGGCTGATGCTCGGCGACAGTACCAGCGCCAGCACCGCAACCGCAAAGATCAACAGCGACAGGCTAAGCGGGCTGCGCAGAAAGATCGTCGGATCGCCCTGGCTGATCAGCATCGCACGGCGCAGATTTTCCTCCAGCATCGGCCCCAAAATGAAGCCGAGCAGCAAAGGCGCCGGTTCGAAACGCATCTTGCTCAATGCAAAACCGACAATGCTGAAACCTGCCATGACGAAGACATCAAAAACGCTGTTGTTGATGCTGTAAGCGCCGATGCAGCAGAAGCCAATGATCGCCGGAAATAAAAGGTGGTAAGGCACGGTCAGCATCCGGACCCAAAGCCCGATCAGCGGCAGGTTCAGAATGACGAGCATGAGATTACCCGACCACATGGAGACGATCATGCCCCAGAACAGGCTCGGCTCCTCGGAGATCACATTCGGGCCGGGCGTGATGCCCTGGATTATCATCGCACCGACCATCAACGCCATGACCGGGTTTCCGGGAATGCCGAGGGTGAGCATGGGAATGAACGATGTTTGCGCGCCGGCATTGTTGGCGGCTTCAGGGGCAGCAACCCCTTCGATCGCACCCTTGCCGAACTCGACCCGGTTGGGAGAAACCCGTTTTTCCACAGCATAGGCGGCGAAGGAGGCCAGCATAGCCCCACCGCCCGGCAGAACACCGAGGAAGGACCCAAGTGCGGTGCCACGCAAAACGGGCGCACAAATTCGCCGGAAATCGTCTTTCGTCAGCATCAGTCCCGTCACACGCTTGACGCCAACCGAACGCTCCTGCTCGTTTTCCAGATTGCGCAGGATTTCACAAATACCGAATATGCCCATGCTGACGGCAACGAAATTCAATCCATCATAGAGTTCGGGAATATCGAAGACATAGCGTGGTGTACCACTTTCGACATCCGTGCCGACAGTGCCAAGCAGCAGGCCGAAGACGATCATGGCGAAGGCCTTGAGCAGCGAACCGCTTGCCAGCGCGACGGAGGCGACAAGCCCCAGAACCATAAGGGAGAAATATTCGGCTGGCCCGAAGTTGAGCGCGACTGCGGCAAGTGGCGGCGCGGCAACCGCAAGCAGGATGGTCGCCACCGTGCCGGCAAAGAAGGAGCCGAGGGCTGCGGTTGCGAGCGCTGCCCCCGCGCGGCCGTTGCGCGCCATCTGGTAACCGTCGATCACGGTGACGACCGAAGAGCTTTCCCCTGGCAGATTGATGAGAATGGCCGTTGTCGAGCCACCATATTGCGCGCCATAAAAGATACCAGCCAGCATGATGAGGGCGGATTCCGGCGGCAAGCCGAAGGTGATCGGCAAGAGCATCGCGATCGTGGCCGTCGGCCCAAGCCCCGGCAACACCCCGATCGCAGTTCCCAGAAGACAGCCGATGAAGCCGTAAAGCAGGTTCATCGGCAGGAAAGCGGTGGATGCGCCGAGCCAGAGGTTAGAGAAGATGTCCATAAGTAATCCAATCCGGTTTCGGGGCTGACTGGCGAGCCCTAGAAAAAGTCACCGATGAAGGGGATCCACGGTCCGAAAGCCTGGAGAGGGAGCGCGAGGAGCTTGGTGAAAAGCAGGGCGGAGCAGCCCGCCAGGAACAGGCCCAACAGGATGGAATGACGCCAGTTGACATAACGACTGGCCGCCGATGCCCCGACAATGAGCAGGAACATCGTGGGTGCAAGGCCAAGCCCCGCCAGCACGAGACCGAAGCCGACGGGAGCGAGGATCACCAGAAAATAGGCCTTCCAGTTCCAGGTTTCGGTCTCACCTTCCTCAGCGCCTACCATCAGCGACTGGATGAGGATGAACGCGCCAAGCGTCATCAAGATCAGGCTGAGCATGGTCGGGAAATAACCGGGGCCCATCTGGAACGAGTTCCCGACCTCCAGATTGCGACCGAACCAGATGAATAACAGGCCGGCAAAAATCATCGTCACGCCGCCGGCGAAGTCGCGACCGTTTTTTATCTTCAGCATGGCACTATACTCGCTGTGGAAATGTGCCGGCCGGAATGACATCGAAGGAAATCATACCGGCCGGCAGCCTGCATCACTGCGGCGGGACGTTCGCGGCCTTGATGACCTCGGCCCACTTCGTCGTTTCCTTGTCGATGAACGCCTGGAATTCGACCGACGTATTGCCGACCGGCGTCACACCCATTGCTTCGAGTTTCGCTTTTATCGCCGGATCCGCGATGATCTCCTGGACTTCCTTGCTGAGCTTTTCGACGATTTCCGGCGGGGTGCCGGGAGGCGCAAACAGGCCATGCCAGGAGGTCGCCTCGAAACCGGGAATGACGCTTGCCATGGTCGGCACGTCGGGCAGCAAGCTGGCTTTTTCCAGGCTGGTGACGGCGAGCGCCTTGACCTTGCCGGCCTTCACCTGCTGGGCAGCGGTCGGAATATTATCGAACATCATGTCCACATGGCCACCAACAACGTCGAGAATGGCCTGGCTGCTGCCTTTGTAAGGCACATGCGTGATCTCGAGATCGGCCTTGGTGGCCAGAAGCTCGCCCGCAAGATGGATGGACGTCCCGACGCCGGAAGAGGCGTAAGTGTGCTTGCCCGGCTCCGCCTTCAGGAAGGCGATCAACTCCTTGACGGAATTCGCCTTTATCTTATCGGGATTGACAACCAGCACGTTCGGCAGGCTTGCAATCAGCGAAATCGGCGCAAATCCCTTTTCCTTGTCATAAGGCAGGGTCTTGTAGAGCGTCTGGTTGATCGCGTTGGAACTGACCGTTCCCATACCGATCGTATAGCCATCAGGCTTTGACCGCGCGAGGTCGCCAAGGCCGATATTGCCGCCGGCACCGGGCTTGTTTTCAACGATGAAACGTTGTCCCAGCCTCTTGTCCAATTCTTCAGCCACAAGGCGGCCGAATGTATCCGTATTGCCGCCTGCGGCAAAAGGAACAATGACGGTCACCGTCTTGGACGGATAGTCTTCGGCAAAACTGGACTGGAGACCGATTGCGGATATTGCGGCTGTGACAGCCGCAAACGTCATGAAACGCTTGAGGTTCATAGTAATTCCTCCACTTTTCTGGCTTCCCGCCAGCACTGCTCACCACCCTTCGAAACCCTCCTCCCGAAGAAATGGAAGCGCTTTCATTTTAGCCCCAAAAATCTCTTCCGCAACCGCAGACGGTGTTTTTTTAATCATTAAGTTTCAACATATTAACTTGAATCACCACAATACTTTAGACGAACATCTTGATTAAGCTCAAAATGAAAGCGTAAATCATTTTGAGGGGAATGAAAAATGGCCGACCACGAGAAAAGCAGTTATATCGCACCAGGCGGGCCGGTCACGCTCGCCGACATTGCAAAGCTCGCGGGCGTTTCGCCGGTCACGGTTTCCCGGGCGATCAATACTCCCGCTCTGGTCAAGCCCCGCACGCTGGAGGTGATTGAGCGGGTGATCGCAAAAACGGGTTATGTGCCTAATCTGTTGGCTGGCGGCCTTGCTTCCCGGCGCACCCGGCTGATCGCTGCGATCGTCCCAACCGTTTCCAGCACGATCTTTGCCGAGACTATCGAGGGGCTTAACGCTGAACTCGTCGCCGCCGGCTATCAACTGCTGCTTGGCCTTTCCGGTTATGACAATGCCCGCGAGCTGGAACTGACACGCGCGATTTTGGCACGCCGTCCCGATGGCATCGTCCTCACCGGCATCACGCATCTTAAAGGGACACGCGCCATGTTGACAGGCGCGGGCCTGCCGATTGTCGAGATATGGGATTCCACCCCCTCACCGCTCGACACTGCGGTCGGCTTCTCGCATGCGGCGGTTGGCGCTCTGGCGGCCGAGCATCTGCTGGTCAAGGGCTACGACCGCTATGCCCAGATCGGTGCCAACGATCCCCGCGCCGTTCAGCGCCGCGACGGTTTCGTCGGTCGCCTCAGAGGGGTCGCGGATGTCGAGTTACCAGCGCTGGAAATGAATTCACCCTCTACCTTTCGGGACGGAAGATTGGCGATGGCGCAGCTTCTGGACAGTGGGCAGGGCACGCTCGGCGTATTCTGTTCATCGGACGTCGTCGCCCACGGCGCCCTAGCGGAAGCAAATGCACGCGGCTGCAGCATACCCGATCAGCTCGCCGTTATCGGTTTCGGCGATTTTGACTTTGCTCCCTACACACACCCGCCATTGACAACGATCCGTATCGATCGCCGTGACATCGGCACCAAGGCAGCGCGCTCCATTCTCAGAAAGATAGAAGGCGACGGGAATGTGGAGGCCATGATCAATATCGGTTTCCACATCGTTGCCCGCGGCACCGCCTGACGCAGCGCGCTTACGGCCGCTTGCCAAATTCCGCCGTGGCCCGCGTCCAGTGATCGGCCTGTTCCGAAAGCGTAATGCCAAGACCTGGCCGGCTTGGCACCAGCATGCGGCCATCCCTGATCTCCAGCCGCTCGTTGAAAAGCGGATCGAGCCAGTCGAAATGCTCCACCCAAGGCTCAAGCTCGTAGGCGGCCGCCAGATGGAGGTGGATTTCCATGGCGAAATGGGGCGCAAGCTGCAGCTTCCTGGACTCTGCCAGCGCGCAGATTTTCAGGAATTGCGTGATGCCCCCAACGCGCGGCGCATCGGGCTGGATGAAATCGACGGATTTATTCTCAATCAACGAGATATGCTCCAGAACGCTCGCCAGCATTTCGCCGGTTGCGATCGGTGTATCGAGCGTTGCGGCGAGCGCCGCATGGCCTTCGACATCATAGGCATCGAGCGGCTCTTCGATCCATGTCAGATTATAGGGCTCCATGAGACGGCCGAAACGCATAGCGGTGGGGCGATCCCACTGCTGGTTCGCATCAACCATCATCGCCACCCTGCCGCCGAGGCGCTCATGCACCGCCGCGACGCGTTTGAGATCGACAGCCATATCGGGCTGACCGACCTTGATCTTGATCCCACCTATGCCCGCAGCAATCGAGCGCTCGACATTATCGAGAACTTCCTCAATCGGCGACGACAGGAAGCCACCTGATGTGTTATAGCATTGCACGGAATCGCGGTGGGCGCCGAGCAACTTGGCAAGCGGCAGGCCTGCACGTTTCGCCTTGAGGTCCCACAAGGCCACATCGAAGGCTGCTATCGCCTGGACGGCAAGCCCGCTGCGACCGACCGACGCTCCGGCCCAGCAAAGCTTGTTCCACAGCTTGCCAATGTCGTTCGGGTCTTCGCCGATAAGGACGCTCGCGATCTCCTTGGCGTGTTCATATTGACCCGGACCACCGGCACGCTTGGAATAGCTGAACCCAATGCCGCTATGGCCGTGCTTCGTCTCTATTTCCGCAAAGAGAAAAGCGACTTCGGTCAAAGGCCTCTGCCTGCCGGTCAAAACCTTTGCATCGCTTATCGGCGCCTTCAGCGGCAGGAAGATCGAGGAAAGCTTTATCCAGGCAATGCTGTCTGCGCCGAGGGCCTGTTGCCGGTGGCCGGTTTTTGCTGGCTGCGTATCCATCTTCGCCTCTCTGATTTTCACCCGCCGAGCGGCCCTCGTCTTGACTGATATCGCGGCAATCAATTTAAGTCCAAGTTGTTTTCTGTTGGATATTGATACCAGGATTGAATAGATGCTTGATTTGGGACAGGTCCGTTCATTTGTCGCCATCGCCGCCGAGCTGAATTTCAGCCGCGCGGCCCGGCGTTTGAATATGACCCAGCCTCCACTCAGCCGGCAGATCAAGCTGCTGGAGCAGGAACTCGACGTCACACTCTTCGAGAGAACCAGCCGCAGCGTCGTCCTGACGCCGGCAGGGGTAGCGTTTCTGGCGGAGGCCCGGAAACTGCTTGAACAGGGGGATGCAGCGGTAACCGCGACAAGAAGGGCAGCACGCGGGAGTGCGGGGGCAGTGAAAATCGCCTTTGTCGGCGCCAGCACCTATAGTTTCCTGCCGAGGTTCATCAGTCGGGCGCGTACTGCCGTACCTCAGGTCGAACTCGAACTGGTGCAGATGGAAACGGCCGAGCAGCTTCAAGCGATCAATGCCGGCGATATCGATCTCGGACTTTCCCGCCCGCTTACCGGCAATCATCATCTGGAAAGCCTGTGCGTTGCGCGCGAACCCATGATGCTCGCCATCCCTCGCGCGCATCCGCTTGCCGCAAAACGCCGACCTGCGCTGGATGCGCTCAATGGTGAGCCCTTCATCATGTTTTCCCCGCCTGCACGCTATCTGCACGACAAGCTGACCAGACTGATGGAGCAGAACGGTATTGCCCCCCGCGTCGTTCAAAGCATGACCCATTCTCAGGCCATCCTCTCACTGGTCAGCGCCGGCATCGGCCTGGCGCTAGTTCCGGCCGGCACCCAAAACGCCTGCTTCGATGATGTGATCTTTCGATCCTTGGATTTGCGAGAAGAATGTGTTGCAGAGCTTCACGCCATTTGGAGTCCCCACAACCGCAATCCTTTGCTGCCGGAAGTACGCAACATCGCTACCCTTGGGCATATTACGTTATGACCTTCATCTCCAGCAACAGGTTAAAATACATATCTTTTGAGGTATCGAGCTTGTTTCTCGAAGCCATTTCGCCTTGATATAATCTGAACGGCCGACCTCTGCATTTCGAAAACTCAATGAGGTTCCTGCCGAGCTCGCAGAAACAATTTCAAGGCGCCCCGCATGCCGGTCTTTAGGCACGCCATGGGTCTACGAGAACAACGCCTGTACCTTGGAAATCATGAATGTTGCGTGTGACAACCACTAGTCCATGCACGATCGCTGTCGCAGCAATGAGTGCATCTGCTTCATTGCGGCGATCCGGAATATGCAAGTGAGCACATCGCGTCGCAATTGCTTCATCGATAGAGATCATGCGCTCAGCGAACTCCGGTCGAACTCGGCTATCCATCCAGGTTCGTAAGCGAGAGCCCTGCTCGATGTCACGGCGCTGGATGCTGAGTATCCCGCGCTCAAGCTCTAAAATTGTTATGGCAGAAATATACAGATCACGAGAATCCTTGGCACCTAACCAAGTCGTCACGTTCAGATCAGCCTTACCGTCACCCACTTTACGGAGCTCGGAGACAACGTTTGTGTCGAGCAAGTATTTCAAGAGAGATCAACTTCGCGAGTTGCAATGACCGACCGAGACAGATCGAAATCGATATTCGACAATCCTGGCATTGAAAGCGCATCGACAAGATTGTGACGCTTACCTGTCAGACGCTCAAACTCACGGTACGTCATCAACACATGCGAAGGTCTGCCTCGATCGGTGATGACGACAGGCCCTGCCTCAGCAGCTTTTTTCGCTCTGCCAACATCGTGATTCAGTTCGCGGCTGGTCAAGTTAGTCGTAGCCATAGTCGCCTCCATGTAGGAACGTATCTACATATAACGCTTTCATTTTAATCTCGCAATCCCTTTCTTGCGCCGCGTGGCTGCCAGCCTTTTAAGCTCTTGAAGGGATCAGAACCCTCGCCCCGAGAGTTAGTCCGCCAAGCTATTGAAAATACAGACGGTGCATGCAAGCGGAGCGTGGGTTGTAATGTTGCGTTAAATTATGCAACTTTTGCTCCGGTGAACACCGACAAGTATTGAACCCAAGGCACTGCGGAAAGCGGCCCATCTTGCCTCCTTGAAGAGCATGGAACGACGACCCGCCGTAGCGACGGACTAAGTCTCAGAGGATCAAATCATGGACTTGTGAGATCGATGCAAGTGCTTCAGTGCATAAGCACATCCCCCAGCGCCAGGATCCGGAAGCGGTAACGCAGCAATTCAGTGTTTCTCAGAGAATATTCTCACTCACCTCGCCTACACGGCGGGGATAGGAAAACGCGCGTACCGATCCGGCCAGCCATTACAGTTCGAGCTTTAAAGCCTCATCCATTTGTGCAGGTACCGAACAGCAGATTAGTGCCTCTCCAGCTGCTACGGCACAGCCAGGCTCTGATTGATAGCTGACGGCACCCTTGACAATCTTCGTTCGGCAATCGCCGCAATTGCCTGCTCGGCAGCCGAAGACCGGACTGAGTCCGAGCTGCTCGGCGACTTCCAGCAACGCCCCCCCGCCTGGCTGCCAGAGTGTCTCTTTTCCCGACCGAGTGAAGACGACGCGGATCGGTGCCTTGGCTGCAGGCTTGAGCGGCAGAGAGGACGAGTAAGCACCTGGATCTCGCTTCAGGCCGGAAGGGCCAAACTGCTCTGCATGTATCCGACCGTCTGGGATATTTAGTCCGCGCAGCCCGTCATATATGGATTGCATGAAGGAAGATGGTCCGCAGATATAGAAATCATAGTCGTTAAATGGCAGATGTGCGTTCAACAGCGTCATGTCGACGCGACCGACTGCATCAAAAAGACCTTCGTCCTCGACATCGGGCGCTCCGAGCACCCGGATATCTCGAATTGTCCCTTCGCTGCGCTCAACCAGTTCGCCGATTTCGCGATCAAACGCTCTTTCAGCAGAGACATGCGACGACCGGAACAACCAGATTCCCCGCCGATAGCGCGTCCTGTCGCCAGTTTGGACAACGTGGCGCAGCATGGACAGCAACGGCGTGATCCCGATGCCAGCAGCGAGGAGAACGGCCGGCCGGTTCCGTTCCATCGCGTCGATGGTAAACGCTCCGACCGGTGGCAGTGCCTCGATCTCGTCGCCTTCACGCAGTGCGTGCAAGAGCGTTGATGCCCTACCCTGACTCTTCACGCTCAATCTGTAGAAGCCATCCAATGGAGCACTGGATATTGTATAGCTCCGACGAAGCGAGTCCGCCCCGTCCCTCATTCTGATCGGCAGATGCTGGCCCGCAAGGTGGGGAATGACAGCTTCTTCATCGACTGGTGCAAGGTGAAGCGAACGGACGGTGGAACTCTCCCGAATGGCCTTCTGCACGCGGAAGCGCCGCCACGTCTTTGGCTGGGCTGCTATCTTTAAGCGGCTAGCGGCCTCACTCCATCCGCCTGTCATCAAACTGTTCGGTGACATACCGCCTTCGATCAAGCTCCACCGCAGCGGCAAGGCGTCTTTGCGCATCACCACCTTCTCTGGCATGACATGCCACAGACGCTCGGCGCCCTCGAAGGCGGCAATTTCGGGTGAATCCAAAATGACGTCGACGCGGCCGGTGATCTGCAGCATGTCGCCCGTCTCGTGATCCACGAACAGAAGTCCGGCGCGCGAATTGATGATGAAGTTACCAAGCGTGTTGAAAAACTGATTTCCATTGAAATCCGGTATGGTCAGGCCACCATCGGCATCCACGCGGACGAAACCGCGTCGGCCGCCCCGATGGGAGACATCCACCTGCCGTCCCTCACCCTCGCGCTCCACATATGAGGCAACGAAGAGGGTGTCGGCAGCTGTGATGAGACCCCGTGCGTCTGCGTCCAGTCCATTTGAAACCAGCACCTCGGACCGCCTCGGCAAAGCCGGATCGCGCACAAAGCTGAACTGCCGATTTTGGATGTAGCGCGGACAGTTGCCGAAGCTCTGCCCGACTGAAACGGAAAAGCGTTCGTTGCCGCTGCGGATGACAGTACCATTTAGCCGATTGCGTCGGCGCGTTATTAGATCGACGCCAACCAGACCGATCGGTTCCCCATCGATGATGCCGGCTTCGGCCGGATCATCCGGATCGCTCGCGGCATTAATATCCAGCGTCAGAGGATCGGGCGAATGCAGAAAGCCTGGCCGTCCGCTGCGGATCGTCGCCCATGGCATGCCATCACGATCGACAGATCCGATCACGATGAAGGGCAGCAGCGAATAGAACTCCCGGTGCTGATCGAGCATAAAGGTGCGCAGGACCCTGCGGCCGATGGGGTCCATCTGCTCGACCACGCCGGCGTGCCGCTGCAACTGCAGTTCACCCGCATGCCATGGTGACGATGGTGAGGATTCTTCAGCAGGCATCGGCCTCTCCTTTGGGAAGGCAGCCGGAACCAAGGTCCCGGCCGCAAGATTGTCTCAGGCTGCGAGGCCGACCGGCGTTTTGGGGAAAGGGACGAAACCGGGCAAAGCTTCGATCCGCGCCAGCCACTGGAGAACATGCGGATGCGCTGCCAGGTCGACATTGCCTTCCGGCGCGCCAGCGATGTAGCTGTAGAGTGCGACATCCGCGATCGTCGGCGTTTCGCCTGTCATGAAGGGGTGATCATCAAGCTCCGCATTGATGAGGGCAAGAACCCGGTGAGCGCGTGCGATCACCTCCTCGGCCCGGAAATCTGCCCCGAAGACCGTAACCAATCGCGCCGCGCATGGGCCATAGGCAATCTCTCCGGCCGCGACGGATAGCCACTTCTGGATCTTCGCGGTGGAAGCCAGATCATCCGGCAGCCAGTCTTTGCGTCCGAACTTCGTGGCGACATAGACCAGGATGGCATTGGAATCGTTGACGACGACATCGCCATCTTCGAGCACCGGCACCTGCCCGAACGGGTTGAGCTTCAGGAACTCGGGCGTCTTGTGCTCGCCATGCGCCAGATCAACGTCGACAATCTCAGCTTTCACGTTGAGCAGAGAAAGGAAGAGGCGGGCGCGGTGCGCATGACCCGAAAGTGGAAAGTGATAGAGTTTCATCGCTGGCTCCCTTGAGATCCGGACACCATCATCCGGCGATGGCAGAAAGGTAGCGGCATCCATCTTTTCGTAGTAGAGCTCCATTTCTGGAGTCATCCTCTCGTTTTATGGAAGGCATATATGGATCGGCTTGATTCCATGGCGGTGCTGCTCTCTGTCGTGGAGCATGGCAGCCTTTCCGCCGCGTCACGCGCAATGCACTCGCCGCTCCCGACAGTCAGCCGCAAGATCGCCGAATTGGAGGCTCATCTCGGCGTGCGCCTGATCACTCGCACCAGCCGCCGGATTCTGCTTACAGAGGCCGGGGAGAGTTATGTCGCGGCAGCACGCGAGATTCTCGAGCGAGTGGAAGACGCCGAACGCCGTGCCAAAGGAGAATATGCGGCGCCGAAGGGTGATCTGACCATGACGGCGCCGATTGTCTTCGGCCGCTTGCATGTGCTGCCGGTGATCACGGACTTCCTGAAGGCCTATCCGGATATCAACATTCACCTGACGCTGAGCGATCGGACGGTCAGTCTCGCTGACGAACATATCGATGTTGCTCTGCGCATCAGCGCGCTTTCAGACAGCAGCCTGATCGCGATCCGTCTGGGTTCGATCCGCACCACGACCTATGGCAATCCCGACTATCTGAAGCGGCACTCCCTTCCCTCAAATCCTCACGACCTCAAGGACCATGATTGCATCGCCTTCAACGGAGTACTGTCAACGCGGTCATGGACGTTCCGCGACGGGGCAAAGGAAGTCGAAGTGCCGATCCGGACGCGCCTTTCCGTCAACACGGCAGAAGCGGCGGTCGATGCTGCAGCCGCCGGTCTCGGGATAACACGTGTCATGGCTTATCAGGCGAAGCGAGCAGTCGATGCCGGCTTGCTGGTGCCGCTGTTGGAGACTTTTGAACCGAAGGCGTCGCCGGTTCATCTCCTCCACATATCGGAGGGCCTGATGCCGCTCAAACTCAGAACGTTCCTCGACTTCGCAACTCCGCGACTGAGGGAATTGTTGAGATAGGGTAGGGCTTTCCCACATACAAAGGTTTTGTGAACGCCTTGAAGGGAGTCGAACCGCCGACCCCTGGGTTTTGTTGGCGGCATCTTGCCGATCCGGGCAACACTTACTTTCCGGAGTGGCCGGTCTGGGGCCGGGAGCGGACTGTCCGGTGGTGGACGCATTTATCGGATAGCTGTCGTTCAGTTACCAGACCTCCAAACAGACGTCTGATGCCGCTCGTTTGCGCATGCAGAGGGGCCGCCATTGTAACATGGCGGCCGTTTAGCCATGCTCAGAGGTTTTCCGTGTAGAAGGGATCAGTTTCGCCAACGCTCTTTCGACCGGCTCCGGTTTGTCATAGAGGTCATAGTGCGATCCACAGCATCGTTCTTCTCGCGCTTTACGAATGGACACACATACTGTGGTGTTGTCAGCCGTACTTCATGGCCGAGTTTCGTCAGTTCGCGTGACCAGTAATGAGCCATCCCGCAAGCCTCCATTACGACTATCGAAACGCCCTGCCCGGCTACAAACTAGGAAATGCTGCCGGGATAGCTTCCGCCGAAACTTGACCTCTTCGGAAAGCGAAGCTCCATGAATCTTGGAAAACGTTCTTCGCGAAATCGATCCCCCTCATAGTATTTGATGTCATGCCGCCGTCCTTTCACCCGTTGTGTTTAATCCGGCCATCCTCTGACAAGAACGCGCGGGGTGGGTGGACCATCAACCACACCATCTATGCAACGGGACCACGTTAATGGAGGGTTGACGCCGGTCCAGGCGAGCCAAAAAGAACGTCGGCTATCTTGCGGAGATGCTTCCTATCACCACCAAAAGAGTAGCCTTCCGAGTTCACATCGATGAAAGATGCGAAAACGAACGGCGTCGCCATTGATTCCAGTAGCATGGCTAAGCGTAACATCATTTCTACGTCAACTTTGACGTCAATAATTGCCCCGTCGACATCGCCGGCTTCCAACAGGTTCAAGACTTGCTCGACAGAAAAAACAGGGCCTGCAACGGTGGCTCCGGCGGCAGTAAGTTGCGCATGGCACGCCGCCGTCAACGACGGACGCCGCTCTACCACTATCAGCTTCTTCCCTCTGAAGGCGCGTAACACAGGAATATCCTTGCTCGTTCTGCGCTCGCCCGTGCTACGCCAGAGATAGATTTCTGCTGGAGAAAACTAAGCAGCGCAAGTGGCGTTGTATTACCGCTTGCCCATAACTGACCAGCGCAATCGCCGGCCAACTTGTGAAACGTTGATCACTGGTCTGACTCACCGCATTGCGATTCGGTATCCTTTTGCAGCGCCACTTCTATTTCCTCCGCGGACACCTGCAAAAACTGGCGCTTCACTAATTGTGCGGAGATAGCAGGTATCTCAAGGTGTGTTGCGACGGGTTGATACGAAGGAAAACTGAGACCTTCAATGAGCTGTTCATCAACGACCAGACGATATGTTCCAGCTTCCAAAGGTACTACTAATCCATCCAATACGAACGGATTCGCGAAGGTGATTTCTTTGTATGTCGTTCTTTCTTTCATACCCTTAAACTCTTTCCTGACACGTCATTCACACCGCGCCGCAACGTTTATCCTTGACCGTCATCGCTCTCCACTAAGTGGATTTCGACCCCCTGAGAAGGATTAACAAAGAGATTGCCTATAGCGCGCCGGCTTCGCTCTTCCAGGGCTATTCATTAGCCCCAATTGATCGACCACTGGCCTTCCTGAAAAAGCTGAGGACGTATATCGTGTTGCGCGGGACACTTCTGATGGTCTCAAGGACAGGCCGTGATTGGTAGGATTGATTGAGTGAGTCCGCATTCCCAAGACGGCGTTTCAATTGTGCTGCGAGAGCATCGGCAGATGTTTCTCCCGCAAGAAACAGTCTCATTACAAGAAACGCGGCCGTGTTGAATTGTCGCTGGTCATTGCCCAGCAATGTGGCGTTATAGCCCGCACTCTTCAAAACTGACTGGATCATCTCCATCTCTTTGGGGGAGATGGCTGCAAAACTGGGGTGGGAAGACATAATGTCCTCCTCTCGTTGGGGCTAGGGTAACCGACCCTCAACCAGTAGTGCCCGTGACATCGCTACCGACGCCTTACAGTGCGCCTGAATAGCTTAAGACGCAAGCGAATACGGTTTTGGAAAGCTCCAGCGAAGTTCACCAGCCATTCGCTGGTCATTATTGAGCGGCGGCTGCGTTCTAGCACATTGGAATTCCCTTGCTAATGAACCTCAAAACGCGCAGGCTCGTTCCTTCGGTAGCTTTTTTAAAGGGCGTTACCGCTTCAAGGTGAAATCCCTTGGCCCCAACGAAAGGAGGACACGATGTCTTCCACACAAGAATACGGCCCGATTTCGTCTCACGATCTGAATATGTTGCTGTCCCTGTTGTCAGATGCCGGCTTTGAAATCGACACGCGCTCGGCTGACGACCGGTCATTCAACAAGGCCACCCGCAAGATAATCGATCTTTTTCAGGGTGGAATGACCGACCCTTCCAAACTCAAAGGAGAAATGCTGTTCCTGTTCGGGGTACAGCAACGGGAACGTGTGCCATCTCGCAGACCACTCCCGAGATATGCAATCCAAGGTCTTCCGGGGTTCGGCAGATAGCGGGGAAACACCTGTGCGCGCGTATGTTCTTGGAAGTATGGTGCTTTGGTCCGCTTTCTTTCTGATCTGGTATTTGTTGACGCTTTATACCGGCAGCAAAGACCTTGAAGAAATGCGATCCAGTCCGGCCGGAGGAGTAGTTATGTCTGCGTCTCGATGCGGTGTGGAACTGGCGACTCTTCTCGCGATGAGCGACAAGCTCTTGAAAGCCGGCGGACCAGAAGTGCCGGCAGATTTACGCGCAAATATTGAACATTGCATCTCCTCTGATACAGCGAGTCGAGATACGCTTACGAAGACACAGCTCATAAGATTTTTCCCCGACGAAAAATAGCCTGCAGACTCCGCCCTTGATTTCATCAACCCCATCACAAAACTTGATGCTCTCTGTTTTCACTCTGTGCTATGGATCATGGGTGCGGACAGGTGTCCTTTGAGGCGACGGTGGCCAGAGATTTTTTTGATATGACGCGGCATCCGGCTACGCAGCCTTGGGAATTATCGGAGATTGATGAAGATCGATATCGCAGGAGCCCCCCCGAAGTACGCCCCCTGATGGCTCACGGCCGGAAGTCCCGATGAAGCGGGATAATCGATATAACCCGCAGCGCCGCCGCCATACAGCGTGACCCGATCTCAGCCGGGGTCGCTTTGCAGTCGTTCGACGAGATTCGGATTGGCGACGAACGGGCGTCCGAAGGCGATCAGAACTGCCTTGCCATCGGCCAGATGCGGCGTTGCAAGGTCGAGGTCACAGCCATTATTGGCGATATATGTCCTGCTGAAGCGGCGGCGGAGCGATCCGTATTCGAAGGGTGCGACCTCGCGCGGGCGGCCCGTCGCGCCTTCAACGACGTGAATGCAGGTGATGCCGAGAACATCAAGTCGATCGATGATATACTCGTATTGCGTCTGGGACCGCTACAGGAAATACTATTTGTAGGCGAAACTGGCGAAATCCGGCACACCCGTGCGCTCGCCGCCGATTTCCTGCACCACGTGGCCGTGACTTCGAGTATCAGACGCGCGCGGTTTTCCATCTTGCCGCCATAGCGTCCGTCCGGACATTAGGGCTGTGAGCCTCCCATATAGTTCCTGAAAGCAGACGCTCGCCAGCGACTTGCCGCGCGCAAAGCGGAACTTATCAACATGCTCATACGAAACAGCAGCGATGCGGCTCACGGCCCGATCTTCCACTAGATTCGATCATATGTGAACGATGTCAGCAGCGTGGTTACAAAGTTACTCGCATTATCCTTGACAAGCGCTTCCGTCCATTCATTCGTCCCGCGTAGCCGCAGGTCTGCATAAATGCTGTCGACGGCGGCCTCTTCGATCCGCTTGATGTTCGCCAGAAAGGCTTCCTCTCCGGCCGCATGATACATGTCTCGGATCACCATCCGCAGGATTTCCTGGATTGCGATCTGCCATGCCGTGTTGAGTGCCTGAAGTTCGCCGATACTGTCTGCCATAGGTATCCCTTTCGGTTGCGGAGTGCAACGGTTTGAAAGAAACTGCGGACAGAGCCTGATTGATGATCTCACGTGACCAAGCCATTTGCTATAACCGCCTTGCCTTGCGATTGGCGTACCGCCGATTGCGGGCGGCCTCGTCGTGTTTTATCCGTCCGCGCCCCACTCTTCCTGGGCAGATCAGACCGTCTTGGCCCGTCGTTTCGTGAGAAGAGAGGCTGTCGTCGCCTCACGGTCCTTCAATTCTTTCGCAAGTCGCGCTTCACGAAGCCGCCTCGTCTTTTCCTCGCGGGCCAGAACGAGGGAATCGAGTTCCTCGACGGCGCTGTTACGCGCGAAGAATTGCGATTGAGTATTGGCGAAGGCAATCTCCGCCTTCTGCCGGGATTTGCTGTGTGTCTGTGACATGGCTTTTCCAGATTGAACGCCGCCGTGGCAACAAAAAAAAGGTCAGGCAATCTGCCTGACCTTGCTGGTATCATGCTCTCGCCAGTGCCAGTACATCCGTGGTCAACGGAGAGCGGATACCGGGATGATTAAGCGGCCTGGAGGTTGCAAGCCGACATCTTGCCCGACTTGTTATCGCGCTCAAGGTCGTAGCCGATCTTCTGGCCTTCAATGAGTTCGCGCATTCCGGCGCGCTCGACGGCCGAGATATGCACGAACGCGTCGGTGCCGCCATTGTCAGGCTGGATGAAGCCAAAGCCCTTCGTGGAATTGAACCATTTAACTGTGCCAGTGGTCATGATGAACCCTTTCATAGCAATAAGAGGACCACAACGCCTGCGGCGCTGCAGATGCGATAGCGATTTTTGAGAGAAAAGGCTCGTTCAGGGCACGGTGCCAGACGCGCGATAACCAAAGCTAAGCAAGCAAATATCGACAATCAACATATAGGTCGCTCATATGCGATTGTCAACTTTTAGTTTTTTCTCACCAATATTCTCAGCATTTAGTTGTATTTTCCTAAGCCGTTTCACAGCCTCGACTGCGGAAACGGAGCTGGGAGCGTAACCAGACACGAGGTTCACCTATGGAATCACGGTCGTCCGAAAGCAGAAATGGACTCCGGTCCCGACGGAAAACCACCGTCTCGCTGGCGTATAACTCCGGACATGAACCGGAGCAACACAATGCGCGATTGACTTGAAAGCGCTCCTGACAGCGGTTTCATCCTCGCCGTTACATATCCGGCCTTATGAAGCATCTGGTTGAGAATTCGATTGCTGCCGGGATCGAAATCGACGACGTGGACGCTGGAAGACATGGTGTCCTCCTTTCAGATTGCGGGCGCGGCATTAAAGCCCCCGGCGGCAGCGCCCGGTGAAATTGCTGCCGAGGTCACGATGATGAGGCCCGCTCGTCTGTTTAGCAATCCTTCAATTAAGGTCATTTGGGGGCGGGATAGCTTCGAAGCCAACCCGCACAGATATTTGCCGTTCTGTAAAACCGTTAATATCAAAGAACGAGGGCTAATTTGACCCTCCATCGATACACGCGATGCTCACTCCTGAGGAGCGGCAGGAATGAAGGAGTGGCGATGTAAAGTGCACTGCCGCCCAAAGCTCGCTGGCTCGGTGGGATGCAGCTTTCCCGCCGCCGTCGTCCGAAACCTGCCAGTCAATTTCCCATCCCTTAACGATCGTTGAAGGCCTGATAAGCGAAAAGACTGCTTTAGGGAGCGTGTAATTGCTATGCTTACGTCCGGAATGAAGGGGCAAAGCAGCTTTATCCGTGGATAACGAACAACGACTGCTTCGAAGGCGCAATGCCGTCGTTGCGAATGAACCACAGTTAGCTCGAGCAAGATGCCTTGCGAGCGTCTTCGCCTTGAGCGGAATCGAACAGCCGTTCACCAAGTGCATTTGCCTAGCAGCAGTTTATTTCTGCAGTGACAGCGAGTACCGGGTATGCCGACGTTCACCCGTGCGCGTCAGTGCACCGATCTCCACGAGCTGCTGAAGGTCGCGTGTTGCTGTAGCGCGGGATGTGTCTGTGATCGAAATATAGTTTTCGGCACTGAGCCCTCCCTTGAAGCCTGCCGTGCCTTCCTTGAAGATGCGCGCGACTACCTTTTCCTGCCGCTCGTTCAACTGGCCACGAAAACGATCATAGAACTTTGCTTTTTGAATGAAGAAATCGATGCGCTCAAGCGTCGCCCGCTGAGCATCCAGGATCGTTTCCGAAAAGAAAATGATCCAGTCGGTGATATCAAGCGTGCGCTGGTGCCGCTCAAGCTCGGAGTAGTAGGCCTTCCGGCGCTTCTCGATTGTGAAGGCGAGTGAAATGAGACTTGGTTGCCCTATGTTTTGCGCCAAGGATTTCTCAGCGAGCGCGCGCCCAATTCGGCCGTTGCCATCCTCAAAGGGATGTATGCTTTCAAAGTAAAGATGGCCTACTGCGGCGCGCGTCAACGCTTGAAGCGACGTTTGGCCATCTGGCCCGGATTGATTGAACCATGCGATAAAGGTCTCCATCTCAGCGGCAACCCGGCGAGACGGGGGAGCCTCGAAGTGGATGGTGGGCTTGTCCAATCGACCCGACACGATCTGCATGGCGTCTTCATGCCTGCGGTAAGCACCAACTGTTTCAATATATAGGTTTCCCGCCATCAGCATTGAATGCCAGTGGAACAGTCCCTCATGACGCAGCGGCCCATGCCAGCTTCGATAGACATCCGCCATCATCTCGGCGATCCCCCGCTCTTGGGGGCGGATTTGTCTGTCATCAGTGTTTAGCCCGAACTGTCGACGGAGTGACGACTGGACACTCACGCGGTCCAGAAATTCCCCCTCAATCTCTGAGGTCTTGACCGCTTCGTCGCTCAGCAATTCAATGCGAAGTTGGTTGCTGTCGTCCTCGTTGAAATGTCGAACAGCACCGATAACCTCGCCGGCGGACTGCAGGAATTTCTGCTCCAACGTTACCAGGCTTGCGGTGTCGTATCTGAAGTTTGGCCAATCCGTGTTTTGCCAGTTCCATTTCATGAGTTATAGCACCCCTCTCTATAACTCATAATTATTGCCAGAAATGAGCTATTGCAAGCCCGTCTATCGCTCGGCACCACAATCTGCAGCGCTCCGTTCAAGAGGCAGCGATCGACAGCTAACCACTTGTCCTAAACATATTTTGTTAACGGGCGCCCCCTATTCCCGCTCGCCCTCGGCACTGGTGCCGAAAGAAACGGAATGAGCATGACTAAACACGACCTTTCATCACGACATTTTCAGCGAAAAATTTCAGAATTCTGCGAGCTTCGTATCGCTCCGATCGCATCCAGGCGGGTGTTGGAGAATATACGGCCTTATCTAGCCAGTTTGATCATCTACCGGAAATCCCCTCCGCTTCTGAATGGCCATATCGACTGGACGATGATCAGTCAGGCCTGTGGGATCGAAGCCGAGCTGACGGCAGAACTGAAAAAGCAGCTCCGGCCGGGCTTGGATGCAATCATCCGCTGGCTGGGCGCACCACCAGCGGCCGAGGAACGACGACCGCCAAAGCCGACAGTTACCTCGGGCAAAATGGCCCCCGCCAAGAAGGCAGCTCCCGCATCCTCGACCAGAAAGCCGCAATGCGCGGCGACCGACGGTGCCTTTACCCGGTCTGCGTCGTCACAGCGCGGGCCTGCACTAAAACCGATAAGCCCTTTCCCAGAAGCACTCTTTGAAGCGACAGAAGATCCGGCGAGCTTTCAGGAAGCATTGATATATCATATGCGTCGGTTCGGCGACACTTATTGGCAGCTCCACCGCGCCGTTGTTCATCTGGATGAGACATTCGATAACAAGACGCTGCTATCCTGGATGCAGGGGGAGCGCGTGCCCCGCTCCGTTGCCAGCTTTAATATCCTGCGCCGCATCGAGCGGCGCTATCGGTTGCAGGAAGGATATTTCAAGGACAAGCTACCGCACCAGGCGCGCTCGCTTTATGGTCATGATCTCGGCGATATCAGCCCGGCTGAGCGGCGCAGGATTTCAATGCATCTGCCAGATGACTTCAGTAGCCTGCCCTTTACCAAGCGCGAGGAGATTCTCGATTGGGTGCGCCGGGTGATCATTTCCGGATCGACAGAATATCGCCGATATCAGGCAGCGGCGAGCAAGCAACGTTATGCCATCCGCTTTCCTGGTGTCACTTATGGCGGAAGTTCCATATCACCCCGGTCCTTGGCACCCGCAGTCAGCACCTATCAGAATGCAGTGACAGAAAACGATGATCCGGATTTGCTGTCCGGGGTTATCGATGCGCCGCCAAGGCTTGCAATGGAAATGGCAGACCTTATCCGTTTCAAAACCTCGACCCTGACTGCCATTGGCTTTCAACGGAATGGAGTCTGGGGGGAGGAAACGGCCTCTCAGAAGATAGAACATCTCGGCTTGATGTTCGGCGCACTAGCTTCCTCACCGAATGGCGCAGTAAGAGGTTTCGGCGTACCGCTTAGCCAGTTGAGCTTTGGCCTTCTCGTCTTCCCCGGTGTTTGGGACTGGTATCTGCAGTGGCGGGAACAGCGGCGCGGTTTCTATACAAAATGGGAAGAAGACATGCTGATGGTCGCCCAGGCTCTTACTCGCGCGGACGTCGGCTGGATACGGCAGCACCCGGAGCTACTTCAGAACGTCAGGCCAATCGCGGGCTTGATTGAGGCCGAAGAAATCAACTTTGCGGCTCGCGACTGGCATGGCGCCTGTGACGCTTTTCACCGACATGCCGCCAATCGTTCCAAGGAAATTCAGCGTGTCATGCGCGTCCATCGCGATCCATTCGAGCCGATCATGTGCGTCCTTGAGGCAGAGAGTCCGTTGGCCGAATATCGTAAGATCACCGATGAGATTCTTGAACGCATGCCGGATGAGAACAGATATCCCCGGCCGGCGGCCGAAGCCGTCAGATCATTCCTGCTGCTTCGGCTTGGCCTGCACCTTGGGCTGCGGCAAAAGAACCTTCGCCAGTTACGCGTCTGCCCGCGCGGACATTATCCGACCTCAGAACGCCGACTTGAAGATATGAAGTGCGGAGAGTTGCGCTGGAGCGACCGCGATCATGGGTGGGAGGTCCTTATCCCATCGGTCGCGTTCAAAAACTCGGGCTCCTCCTTCTTCGGACAGAAGCCATTCCGGTTGATTTTGCCCGACCTTCTCGATCTCTACAAATACCTCGACGCGTATATCGACAGGCATCGTGGAGTTCTGCTCAGCGGTGCGAAAGATCCCCAAACGCTATTCGTCAAGACAGTGAAAACGACCAGCATTGATGCTGCTTACAATTCGACCACATTCTACGAGGCTTGGCGGACGGTCATCCAACGTTACGGCATCTATAATCCCTATACCGGCCGGGGTGCGATCAAGGGCCTCCTGCCGCATGGACCGCATAACCTGCGGGACATTCTTGCGACGCATATTCTGAAACAGACCGGATCCTACGAGCAGGCAAGCTATGCCATTCAAGATACGCCAGATGTCGTGCAGCAGCACTACGGTCGCTTCTTGCCGCAAGACAAGGCGGCCCTGGCTGCCAAAATCCTCAACCAAGTTTGGGAAGCTGCGTAAGATCGAATGAGATACTCGGCTCGTATAGTGATGACAGTCTCCGTCCGAGCCGACCTCTTCGTTTCGCTCTTGAGCGGATTCGAACGACCGGCCCATTAGTTGGTTTATCAAGCCACTGAAAATTTTGCTTTTGGTCTTCTAATTCACCCCGTTCCGAAGCTCGCGACACCAACGACATAAACCGGCGAAAGGGGTTGTAAAAAGCCCCCAGTTAAGCAGATTGGCGTCACGCTTGTTCTTTCAGCCTAAAGCCCTCCTCCTGAACAGCATGAACACGAGGGGAGCTGCCGGTCGAGAACCGTTTCCCCGCGAGGGTCACCCTTCATGAGGGCCAAAGCCTGTTCCGTCCAAACTCCACCAAATTCCTGTAGATGACGCTTTCGCGCCGCCCATATCCGATGAGAGGATTCCTTCTCACGACCAAGCAAGCAATCCAGTGCAAGTTCGCACACAAGACTGGTAACGTGATTGAGCTCGATCGGTCCGTAAGGAGCAAAATGCACACCACACGCTGGCTCTTCAAGCAGGCCGCCCTCCGTCCAGGTGACCATGTTGAAGTTTGAGCGACCAAGATTGTCGACAGTCGATGACAAACATGGTCCGTTTTCAAGGACCGCCAGCGCATGACCTGCACCCGCGAATGGCTCGGTCCATCCATAGACGACTGGAATTCGGCGACCGTGCGTGTTCTGCCATGCATTCAGCAATTTATCGGCATGCCCGCTGCCCGTCGTTGAGATGATTAGATCTGCTCCGCTGAACCAGTCTGGAGCTTCCGCAACGACTGACTCCGCAGTCCACTCATGACCCACGATGTTAAGGTGAGGGTATTCGGCGCTTGAACGAGCCGCGAATTCGCTGGCCTTATTGAGCCCAACGGACTGCCCACCGAGATGATGTCGGCCGACATTAGACCATTCCAGCGTGTCGCAATCTACCACATGCAACTTGCCTACCCCCGCACGCAGAAGAGATGCCGCCACAAAGCTCCCCACCGACCCGCAGCCAAACAGGACGACGGTCGAATTCAGCAAGCGACTGGCCCTTGGATCTCGGCCGCGGCCGTGAATCCATTCGGCCTCAGCTCTGATGACGCGGCTTCGGGATATGGTCTGCGAGCCAAAAACGCGATCCATCAGAATGTCTGTGGGCACTGCGCCGCTCCTGAAGCCGTCGGAAGGAAGCCGACCTCTGCCGCGGGAGGCCTCAGCGACAGGCATGTCAACGGTCGCCGCGACAAGTCCCGGCCCGCCTCGACCTGGCGCACCAATTACAATTGTCTTTGCTCGGTTTAAGTCTGACAAGGTCGAGCGTACAGCTCCGAGGCCGTCGCCCTGGGCACGGCGCGCAAGATTAACGATATGGCGCGCACGCTGCGGATAGTCGGCTGGGAGAGGCGCCGCCTCGAACCACAGCAATGCTGCTGGCAGTATGGCGTAGACCTTGGTCAACCCGGTATACTTCCGAAGCCAATCGCGAACATCCTCCTCGGTTTCAGCGAGTAGGGTGAAAGCCGGTCCATTCCAGGACCATATCTCCCGCGAGGGGCCCGCGGCGCGCAGAAGGCTGTAATGTCGACGTGGTCTGCAAAGATCGTATGCCCAGTACGTCAGGAACTCTTCCTGAAAATCGCGTTCAATGATTTCACCGCAAAGGAGCTCTTCAATGAGACGACAGGAGCGGGAAAGCAGGTTCTCTACGACAGCAGGGGGATCATCCTGGTCCAACTCAAAGCCGTTTCCAAGCAGACAAAGCACGCCATCATCCTCAACATGCGGCCACGTCAGCCGAGGAGGATGTTCTACCAGTGCTATGCGTGCTGATATGCTCGGGAACCAGCGTGTGATGAGAACATCAAGGTGTTTGATCCCGTCGGAGAACTTGAGGGACAATCGCCAGCCGCCTTCAAAGTTTCGCCCCACATAACGCAGGAGATCGCGCCTTTCGAGGCGCCGCCATTCTGTCCCTTCAACGGCGGAGAAACGTTGTTCCACTGCAGCCGCAACTGCCTCATCTATGTGGTCAAACACATCATCATTCAGCTCAAGCATGGCGAGTGCCACCGCTGCTGTGCACGGCATTTTCACTCGCGGCAGCACGGCTGATCCAGCCGCCCGACGTGGCGAGCGCCGGGGCGGCGAGAGGCGACGCCTTGCTGGCGTTCCCTGAATCGAGGGCGAGCGCCCGTGAATATGTAAGATCTTGCACGCGGCCGCTGTGCCCGAAGAGATCTCGGATGTCACGAGGCGCAACTGCAAGGGCTCGGTCGCCGAGCGCGCTCTCTCTACCGCCGCAGATAGACTGTAGGTCCTCGGAGTTGGAGACTGCCTTACTGGTCGCGCATCGAACCGAGAAATCACCTCGAATGCCCAGACGAGTTATCGGCGTTGGCCCCAACTCGACCCCGATCGCCAATCCAAGCTGCTGGATGCTGGGTAGCAATGTCTTGCAAAGATCGAAGCTCGATCGCATGGCAGCGGCACACATGACGGCGTTACGAACCGTCTCCCGCTCATCTATGTCGAAGGCTGTCCCGGTAGCCATGACGCCATGCAGGCAATCGCCAATGAAACGGACCTTCTTTCCGTCGAAATCCTTCTTCAACACAGCTGCGAGCTCGTGTCGGATGGCATGGAGATTCGAGACCATCTCAGCGATCTTTCCGCCGATCGTGCAGTCGTCAACATACTTCGTAAAGCCGTCTATATCGGCGAAAATCGAAACAAGCGGCATGTGAATGCTGTTGCTGGGCGACAAGAGAGAATAGTCGATCGTTCGCAGCGGAGGGGTATGGTGGTGAAACCTAAAATTCACGTCGCGAATTGCAGGTTCGACGCGCAGACGCACATCTGCTGACAAGGTGCGGATGCGAGCATCTGTCACTCCAGTTATGGCGCTTGGTAGCGCTGCTCTGCTACGTAAATTAAAGGAGCTACTCTTCTCCAACACCAATGAACCCGCCGGTATGTAGCCGAGGGTTGAACGAGCCTGGTCACTCAGATAGATGCCCTTCTCATCTCCATCGGCGAGCTTAGCCGCATAGTTCGCTGGACGACCCAAAAACAGCGGCTCAGGCTCATCGCCTCTGCCAGAATTGACGGCGATGGCTTTCCCGGTGTCTATCCCGATCCTGGTGCGTGTCTGAAACTCTCCGTTTGACACAGAACGACCCGTCTCCTCGACCATTCTGGCGAGGGCATTGGCGAATTCCAACGCGCGCTCAAGACGCAACCGTTCATTCGCCTTGCCGGGCGGCGTGGCTATGACCGCGTGAAGGCGCGGTCCGTGGAAATCCACGCGTTGCGCGCCGAATTCGCGGACGATCTGATCGCACGCGCTGTAGTGGATATGCAGGAACTGAAGCGCACGGCGATGGCGTGCTTCAGATTCCCGTCGAGTGTCCTGCAACACGGCGTGATAGTCGATCAGCTGCAGATAAACATGGACCCCGTCCACGACCACCGCCGTGCTCGGAGGGATATGGAGGAGGGGCGGTGGATTAGTTCGTCCACCGAGGCTAAAAGAAGCAACGGTCGCGACATCCACAACACGCTCTTCATACGTTTGAACATTAACGAGCTTGCTCGGCACAGTCTGCAGCGACTGACGAATCCTCTGCTCGGCCCGGGGTTGGCTCCAGCTCATTCAAATCTCCTCAGTCGATCGATGTGTAAGTGGTGAACTCGCGACCAGCCTTCGCAAGAAAGCGACGTGGTTCAGAATTCAGCCGCGCTAAAAGGTGCGTGTTCTGAACATGGGCGAACACCATCTCGCTGAGGCGAAGGGCCCCAAGTTGATTGTTTTCAGAATCTAGACGCGCCTGCTCGTATCTAGATGCCGAGTTGACAGTTTCGCCCATCAATGTGTACGCGATCCGGCCACTACCGCCGAAATCGCCAATGACTACCGGACCAAGGTGGAGACCTATCCTAATGTCCAGGGAAAGGCCTTCCTCGTTGATGATCGCCCGGATGCGGTCGATTGAGTTGAACGCCGCCAGAACCGCTTTGGGGACCCGATCGCGTATGCGAGCGTCGTCTGGAACACGCCAAAAAGCCATCAACCCGTCGCCCATGAACTTGTCGATCTCACCCCCAGCGCGAGTGATTTCCTCGACTTGGATATCCATGAATCGACGCATTTGGCGTGCAGCATCTTTCGGCGCCATCTCCTTCGCGAAGGAAGAAAACCCTGCAACGTCACTGAACCACAGCATCGCAGTGGTTTGATCCGGCACGATGTTCGCCAACTCGGAATCACCAAACGTAGCGTTGACGGCCATCAAGCCGTCATCACAGACGAAGCGACGCAGGACGTGGTCCAGCGAAACGTTGTCGGACAGAAGCCTCGTGCGCTGCTCTGTTGCTTCAATGACTTTTTCTGCCAGAACGGCCGCAACGGTTTCAAACCAGGCCGCGCTCTGTTCAGGAGTGAGTTCATCTAGGAATACTCGATCGATTTGCCAGACCCTGGCAACTCCGTCCGCACGCATCGAGGTAGTCCGCCTGGCCTCGTCTCGGCGGTGAAAGGCGATCTCCCCAACAAGATCCCCCTTGGTGCGCCGGACGATTTTACCCTCTGTGCCAATAACTATAGCCCCGTCGTCCACGATCCAAAAGCACTCTGCGGGCTCGCCTTCGCGGCAGAGATACTCATCATCTCGCAAACGCTTCAGGCGACGACAGACATTGCTCATCGGCTCCCGTAGGATCTCCGGGTTCCGCGCAAAGCGTTTCAAAAAGACATCAATCCCGTTCACGCATTTACCCCCTGAGTTGAACTTCAAGAAAACGCACGCTGACGTTCGTTGACGCTAGATCAAGCCCATGTCATTTTGCCAGCAGAATTGTTGCCAACAAATATGATGGCAACAAGCGAGTCGTTCAAGGGGTACCAACAATTTTGTTGGAAAGATTCAATGATTGAAAAAGAAGCCGCCAAACCATCCTCTCTGCCGTACAAATTCAACCCGAGCTTTTTGACCGATGGAGAGGTCATCGAGTCTTTTGTAGTTCGCAAAAAAGAGCTCGCGCGGATTCTGGGTCAGATTTCGGCGAACACGAACGCCCCGACAAACAAAAATGTCTTAGTCTCCGCACCACGGGGCGCCGGCAAGACAACCATAGTAAGGCGCGTGTTAGCCGAGTTGCGCTTGAACCACGAGTTTTCAGCTGATTGGTTTCCACTTATCCTCGGCGAGGAAAGCTACAACATTACCACCCCGGGCGAATTCTTTCTCGAATGCCTCTTCCATCTTCAGGATCAGCTTCAAGATGAACAATGGGTTCGCGCATTCGAACTTGCCGAGAAGCAACAGAGTGAAGCGGATCTCCTCAAGGTATCAGTGGGAGAGCTGCGGAGATTTTCTGAGCACACGGGCAAGAAGCTGCTTCTGATCGTTGAAAATCTACACATGATCCTCGGGGAGCAAATTGGGCCAGATGCAGCAACCCTGGAAGCAATCTTCAATGCCGAGCCGTCGCTGATGCTGCTGGGGACTTCCGTCAAGGATTGTGCTGACGATAGTCAGGATCCCGACGACACGAAGTGGCTTTATCAGCGTTTCGAAATCGTTTCGCTGCAACCGCTTGATCTCGCCGAGTGCACGGAGTTATGGGCCGCCCTCACAAACCAGGAAGTACGCTCGGAACGCATTAGGCCAATCCAAATCCTGACGGGAGGGAGCCCACGTCTGATGAGGATTATGGCGGAGTTCACAGTATCGCCTTCACTCCAAAACCTGATGGAAAATCTGAATCAGCTAATCGACCAAAACACCGAGTATTTTAAGAGCCAGCTCGATAATCTACCGCCAACAGAGCGGAAGGTATTCGCTGCGCTCCTTGACATCTGGGATCCCAGCACGGCGAAAGAAGTCGCTCAAAATGCCCGCGTGAATGTCAATATTGCATCCGCAATGCTCGGACGCCTCGCTGACCGAGGATCAGTCATCAAACTTCCGGGAAAAGGGCGGGCGGTCAGCTATCATGCAACTGAAAGACTCTTCAACATTTACTATCTTATGCGGCGACGGAGCCACCCCTCTAGCCGCGTCCGCGCTCTTGTCGCCTTCATGACGCAATACTACAAGAATGACGAGCTTGTTGACACTACAGCAAAGCTCGTTGCTGAAGCGTGCCTACTCCATCCGCATCGGCGACAGGAATATCATTCAGCGTTCAATGCCATCATTGCTCAGTCGAGTGGCGAAACCCGCCAAAAAATACTTTCTCAGACGCCAGCGGACTTCCTATCTCCACTTCAGGATGATGCCGAGTTCAGGTCCGCCCTCGCAGCAACTGAGAGGCAAATGGATTTCCAAAAGAGAACTGTTGCGAAGAAGGCGCCGAGAAAAAAAAGGCATTATGAGGCCCTGCTGTCGCAGGTTAAATCGGCGATCAATGATGACAAGCCAGACATTGCCGAATCTCTTCTTCGTGACGCTCTGGCAAACGATGCCACCAACGGCACATTGTGGCTGGAACTGGCTTTCCTGCTGAGCAAGGAGTCCGATCGACGGACAGACGCTGTTACAGCCGCCTCCAACGCCGTTGACTGCTTGCCGGCCTCCAGCACTGCTCATTCGATGTACGGGCTACTCTTGTATAGCGAGATAAGGGACGCAGAGAAGGCCGAACGCCACCTTAAGCAGGCGCTAGATCTCGATGCTGACAACGTAATTGCGTTAGCTACGCTGGGTGACATCCGATACCACAACGACGATCTGGACGAGGCGCTGATGCTCTATCGTAGAGCATGGGAAGTTGCGCCTGACATCGAAGAGTCGCTTGTGAAGCTGACGTCGGTGCTGGGTCCAGGCCTTGGGCGTGCTGAAGAAGCAGAGAAGCTGCTTCAGCAGGCGGTTGCAGAACATCCCGACTGGGACGATGCTAGGCAATTTCTGGCCCAATGTCTGCTGGTCCTTGGGAGAGCCGAAGAAGCCGAACAAACTCTTAGGTCGGCGGTGGAGTATGACCCAGCGTCGGTCGACGCTTGGTTCAACCTCGCGGCTATGCTCCATCGCACCCTGCGAAAGCATCGGGAAGCAGCAGAGGCGTTCGAGAAGCTATTAGGCCTCGAACCGAACGAGAGCTTTTATTGGCAGGCCTATGCAGAGACATTGTCGGCCGTGGACTCCGATTTTCGTCTTGCGCTGGAAGCGAGCGGCAAGTCCATCGAGCTCGACCCAGATTCAGTCGGAGGTTGGATTACGCGGGCTGAGATCCTGGCGAAGAACGAAGACTGGCTTGAAGCGGAAGATGCATACAAGAAGGCGATATCTCTTCCGAATGCTGGCTCGTATCCGTCTTATGAATATGCTCGCTTTTTGCAGCAGCGACCTGGCAGGCTGGACGATGCAGAAGCAGTTTTGCGAAAATCGCTGGCCTCAACCAACGATGCACCCTGCATGCTCCATAAGGAACTTGCAGCGCTTCTCATCCACCGTGGACAGGATGAAGAGGCAAGACCGTTCCTCAACGGCGCCGTAAATGCAAATGCCCGTTGCTATTGTAGCCTGACGCTGCATGGAGGGATCGCCACTCGAGCCTGCAACGCAGAGGAAGCCAAGGCATTCTTTTCCCGAGCACTCGATGTGAACCCAAAGGGCATCACCGCGATGACCAGTCTCGCGCAGATCGCGATCGAATTGGAGAACGATCCAATTGCCGCCGAGCATTGGGTCGAGAAGGCGGTAGAGACCAATCCTGCCGATGCTAGGGTCTTTCTCGCCCGAGCACTGGTGAAGCGTGCCCGAGGCGCGATCGTCGATAGCATAGAAGACCTGCGTCAAAGCCTGAACATCACCGCGGATTTCCCAGAAGCACAATTGGTTCTTTCGCTGATATTGGCGGAGCACGGCGACCCGGTCGAAGCAATGCCCTTCCTTAACGAGGCGATGGCAGCGCTTTCAAATCGTCGGGAACTCCTCCCGGGCGTCGTAGACACGACTATCGCTTTGGCGCGCCGGGGGAACGCGAAAGAAGCCCTCGCCTTAATTGAGGCATCACCAGCCAAAGAATTTCTGGAGCCGCTGAGTGTCGCACTTCAGATGTCTGAGGGAGACGCCCCGGTAAAGGCGAAGGAAGTCATGGAGGTTGCGCAGGATATCGTCGCCCGGATTTCAAACGTGGCGAACCCAAAAAGGATTGAGTAAACAGCCTTAATGGGCGGCGAACAGGACGGAACGACAAGTTTGCCCCGCGCTCATGTTGACATAAAGGATATGGAACGTTGATGGCTTACGAGTACTCGGCGCAAAGTCACGACTGGGACATGACTATGCTGGCAGCTACCCAGCTTATCAAAGCGGGCATAGCCGCAGATCAGCAAGAGCGAACCGGCAACATGTCCATGGGCTTTGCCTACTTTACCGGCGGAATGGTCCTGGCCTTTGCAGCAATCGAAAGCTTCTCAGCCTCCATTGCCTTCACTATGAAGGGTGATGCGAGGTTCGAAGCGTTCGACTTTGACAAATACCGGCACACGAAACGGTTCTGGGATAAAATGGACCTGCTCTGCCGTGCCGCAGGAATCGAAGTCGATAAATCGAAGGCCCTATTTCAGCGGATCGAGAAAATGCAGCATTGGCGCAATCTGGTCACACATGCTTCGCCTTATGAAATCGAGCCGACGATTATAACGGATACGACAGAGGCTACCCGAAAACTGCATAAAAAGTGGCGTCATAAAGACTACCTCAGCTTAGTCGACCTACAGCACGCCAAAATGTTTCATGAGACTGCTCTGGAGTTCATCAACTTAATGAAGGACTCTACTGGTCTCGATCCCAGGGCCATGGCTTCATACAAGAACCAGGGTGGTTAGGTCTTAAAGCGCGCAAATCCACGATCCCGGCTGCTACGCTCAAGTTGAACGCCATCGGCTCCTTTCCGCCGGTCGCGCGGGACGAGCTATGCCGTCTTTAAAGAGTGATCAGGCTACACAACTCCCCACGCCCGAAACCTCCCCCTCCCCGTCATCTCTCTGAGACCGAGTTCCAACACGATCCGCCGTGCCGCCTGCGGCGTGACCTCGAGCGTTTTCGCCACCATCCCGGCCGACACCAGCGGCTTTGCCATCACCAGCTCGACCAGCTCCGGCAATTTAGAGGAGGTCCGCCGTCCTTCAAGTTTTCGGTCCATCATCGTCTTCGCCAGCGTCAGCCGGTCATGCTCTTTCATGCCGATCTCGGCGGCCGCCAAAAATCCGTGGGCGATGGCGAGCAACCGGGTCTCCCGATCACGATGCCGGCGCCGATCGACGGGAATGGTTTTGAGGCCAAGATTGATGGCGGCCAGGTGCGCGCCGGTGGTGACGCCGGCCTGACGCAGGATGGAGGCCGCAAATAGCCGGCCGAGCCAGCGTGCATGCTGCAGGACGGCAAGCTCGTTCCAGGCATCGAGGGCGACGATGGCCTGCAGCACCGCCGGCAGATTTTCTGCCTGGCGCAGAACACCGCGCCATTCGTCGAGCCGGGTATCCTCGTCCCAGTCGAGATCGTAGATCATTGGATCTTTTTCGGCACGGCTGCTGCCGTTGCGGCTGGGACGGGTCACACTTTCGATTACCGCCTCCGATCGGGCCAGCACAGCATCGATGGCGGCATAGTCTACGCCGGGCAGATTTTCGCCTAGGTCGGCGTCCTCATCCCCCTCCCCTGCCTCGTCCACCGGGACGGAGCGCCGGATGGTGCTGGCCGCCTCCGCCGCGCCAGTGTCAGCGGCTGTGATCTCCGAGGTCTGCCGCAGTGTGCGAATGCCTTCCGGCGAGAGCGCCCAGTTTGGCGACTGAGCCGCGATGCGCCTACGGGTGCGCAACACGTCGCGGGCGATTGTCAGCTCGTGGGTGGGTGTGCGGATATCGCGGGTCGCGTCATGGAGGACGAGGTCTTCGAGATGGACGAGTTCGCCATCGATCCAAAGCGAGGCGCAGGCATCGGCGAAATTCTGGCGCTCGATCCAGCCTTCGCCGACCGGTGAACGGGCGATGCGCTCGTCGAGACGCGTGAGGGCGACAGCGGCGTCAAATGAAGACCCCACCAAGTTTGAAATGCTGATTTTCGCGAGATCGTAAGCCATTGAAATCATGGTAAATGATTTGCTAAAGGAACTCTATCTAAATATTAGGGTTCCTCACATGGTATGGTTGCGGGTTGGGGTTCTAACCATCGATAAGTAACCCTTATCGATGGTAGATCGACAAAGCCCGTAAATTCACTTAACCTGGGCCAAATCACGCTCAGCAAAGGCTACCAACCATGGAAGATCGCGTCCGCTTCGCCCTCGAAAAGCTGCTCAATGTCGCTCACCAGGATACCGGCCAAGGGCGCCGCGTCGCCAATTTTTTGCTCGCCTGGTGGAATGCCAGCGTGCATGGCGGCTTCGATCTGACTGACCTCGCCGATCTCGATCCTGAAATCTGCGGCGACATGGTCACCGTCTTTACCTGGATGGCGCGCGAAGAAACACTCTCCTATCCGGACGCCTACAAGCCGGAGATCATCCAGATCATCCGCCGCTGGCGGCCGCACGTCGAGATCGACTGATGGCGACCCCAAAGAAATCCGACACCCTGTCCAGCGTCGAGCGCCGTGCAGTCGAGCTCGATACCATCGCTTCTGTGCTGCCCATCGAGCGCCGGGACGAATTGGCCGAACTGCTGACCGACCAGGACGTCGAAACGCTAAAACATCTGGTCAACCAGGGCATGGGCGACAACACGCTGCGGGCGCTGACCTCCGATCTCGCCTACCTCGAAGCCTGGGGATTGGCGGCGACGAAAAAATCCCTGCCCTGGCCGGCGCCCGAGGCGCTGCTGCTGAAATTCGTCGCTCATCATCTGTGGGATCCCAAAAAACGCCAGAACGATCCTGATCACGGCATGCCGGCCGACGTCGATCAACTGTTGCGAGATCAGAGATTTTTGAAATCCACTGGCCCGCACGCGCCCGACACGGTTCGTCGCAGGCTGGCCAGCTGGTCAACCTTGACCAAATGGCGCGGCCTCGACGGCGCATTCGCCTCCCCTGCCCTCAAGCAGGCGATCCGGCTGGCAGTGCGTGCCGTCCCTAGGCCGCGTCGTCGCAAAAGTGCCAAGGCGGTCACCGGCGATATTTTGGCCAAGCTGCTGGCGACCTGCGAAAGCGAAAACCTTCGTGATCTGCGCGACCGGGCGATCCTGATGGTCGCCTTCGCCTCCGGCGGCCGCCGCCGTAGCGAGATCGCCGGATTGCGGAAGGAGCAACTGAGCATCGAGGCACCGATCGAAGTCGAAGATGGCCCTCCCCTCCCCTCCCTTGCCATTCACCTCGGTCGGACCAAGACGACCTCCGGCGAAGAGGACGACATCGTCTATCTCACCGGCCGGCCGGTCGAGGCGCTGAATGCCTGGCTGGCGGCCGCCAGGATCGACAAGGGCAGTGTGTTCCGGGGGATCGGAAGATGGGGCACCGTCTCGCGCCGGGCGCTCGATCCCCAATCTATTAATGCCATTCTCAAGCAGCGCGCGGAGATAGCGGGCTTGGACAGCCGCGACTTTTCGGCGCATGGATTGCGGTCAGGCTATCTGACTGAGGCAGCCAATCGCGGCGTTCCACTGCCCGAAGCGATGGAGCAATCGAGGCACCGATCAGTTCAGCAGGCGTCCAGTTATTACAACAACGCGACACGGCGCAGCGGACGGGCGGCACGGCTTCTCTAGCAAGAGTCGATCGACGCTTTGGCGACATCACGCTGACGGCGGAAACGGTCGGATGATATGAGCGGCAGCTCAACGTTCATCGATAGCGCTTGATGCAAGACGCCTCGACATTCCTCCGTTCCTCGCCGCGCTTGTGGCCTTTCGTTTATGCTGGTCAATCCTGGGACCTGCAAGTGACGTGACCACGATAACGGCTGTCAGCCTGCAACAGCTCGCCCAGATTCTTCAGTGTCCAACTGCGCCCGCCGCCCCACATAAGCCACAGCACCAAAAAGCGCGATGGCCCCTGCCCCCAGCGTCGCCGTTAGTGCCAGTGAGAGGCTTATGCCAAGCCGCTCCATCCCCAGCGCCAAGACAAACGGCGCGGTAGCCGACACGATCAGCCGCGCCGCCATCATCTTGCCCTGCAGTCTGCCGTATCCGTCACTACCAAACAAGGCCAGCGGCAGGGTACCGCTGACGATACTCAACAGACCGTTGCCCATGCCGAAGATAACGGCGAAGACCATCGCACCCAGAACGGACGGCGCGGTGAGGAGCAGCACCACCGTGCCGATTGGAATCAGCGCAGCGGAGACCAACGCCAGGTGCAGGGCCGACAGGTTCTTGCCGAAGAGCATGTTGATCAGGCGGCTGGCCACCTGAGACGGGCCGAACAGCGCGCCGACCAGGGCGGCGGCGGCGCCAAGGCCAAGGCCGCCTAGCAACGGCACCATGTGGACCAGCACGGCCGAGCTGGCGAGGTATTGCAGGGAGAACGCCGTGGCCATCAGGAGAAATCCGCGCGACCGCTGATCAGCTCGCAGGATCCCGACGACCGAGGGCGCGGCGGTGGTGGCCTCTGCGCGGCGGCTTTTGGCGAGTCCGAACGACAGCCAGGCGTGCAGCGGCAAGCAGATGGCCAGATTCAGGCCCGCGAAAATCAGGTACACCGTCTGCCAGCTGAACTGCGCATGAAGCGCTGTGGTGATCGGCCAGAAGATCGTCGAAGCAAAGCCGGCAATCAGGGTCAGGTAGGTGATGCTGCGCGACGCCGCCGCCGGTTGCAGTTGTACCAGCAGCGCAAAGGCAGCGCCGTATTGCACCAGATTGGCAGCAGTTTCGATAGCAATGAGGGCCAGGACATAGGTCGCTTTGCCGGGCGCATAGGCGCAGGCGATCAGCGCCAGAGCGGCCACGGCGGAGCCGATGGTCATCACTCTTCCCGCTCCAATCCGGTCAATCAGGCTGCCCAGCCACGGCGCCGTCAAGCCGCCGATGAGCAGGGCCGCTGACAGCGCGCCGAAGACCCATTCGGTGGACCAGGCCAGGTCCTTGGCCATGTCAGGCGCGAGGATGCTAAAGCTGTAATAGAGGGTGCCGTAGCCGATGATCTGGGTCAGACCAAGGATCAGCACTGCGGCGATCGGCGTGCGGGTGGTCATATGGATTTCAGGCTCACGCGTTGCTCCAGCTTTTCCGCCTCTTCCTTCCGTTCGCTGTAGCGATCGGTGAGATAGGCCGAGGCGTCGCGGGTGAGCCAGGTGAACTTTACCAGCTCCTCGCAGACATCAACCACGCGATCGTAATAGGACGAGGGTTTCATTCGCCCCTCCCCGTCGAACTCCTGAAACGCCTTGGCCACCGACGACTGGTTGGGGATGGTGATCATCCGCATCCAGCGGCCGAGAACGCGGAGCTGGCTGACGGCGTTGAACGACTGCGAGCCGCCGGAGACCTGCATAACGGCCAGGGTCTTGCCCTGCGTCGGCCGCACGGAGCCGACCGAAAGCGGGATCCAGTCGATCTGCGCTTTCATGATGCCGGTCATGGCACCGTGGCGCTCCGGACTAACCCACACCTGGCCTTCGGACCATTGCGACAGCTCACGCAGCTCCTGCACCTTGGGGTGCGTCACCGGCTCCGCATCGGGCAGCGGCAGGCCGGCCGGGTCAAAGATGCGCACATCGCACCCGAAATGCTCCAGCAGGCGCGCCGCTTCGCGGGCGAGCAACCGGCTATAGGAGACCTCTCGCAACGAGCCATACAGGATCAGGATACGCGGTTTATGGGTGGAGAACGGTGGACGCAGGGCCTCAATATCCGGCTGGCGCAGATGCGCCAGATCGGCGGCAGGGAAATCAGCCAATGCGCTTGCCCTCCGCATCGAGGACCTGTTCACCGTCTTCCTTGGCGAACGCGCCCTGATGAGTGTCGGGCAGGATGTCGAGCACGAGTTCCGAGGGCCGCGACAGGCGCGTGCCCATGGGCGTAATCACGAACGGCCGGTTGATCAGGATCGGATTCTTGAGCATGGCATCAAGCAGCTGGTCGTCGGTGAGGCCCGGGTTGTCGAGGCCGAGGTCGGCGTAAGGTGTGCCCTTTTCGCTTATCGCTTCCCGCACGGTGAGGCCGGCGTCGGCAATCATCTTCACCAGCTCCTTGCGGCTGGGCGGGTTCTGCAGGTACTCGATGACCGTGGGCTCGATGCCGGCATTGCGGATCATCGCCAGGGTGTTGCGCGAGGTGCCGCAAGCGGAGTTGTGGTAGATGGTGGCGTTCATGGTCATAGCAGGACTTCCGGTTTCGGGAGAGGTTTGTCGGAGGGGCGGGATTCCATCAGCAGCCAGCCGACCAGGGTAAGCGCCAGCAGCGCACCGAGAGTTTCGGCGATGATGAACCCCGGCAGATCGAGAGGCCGGATTCCGGCGAAGGTATCGGTGAGCGACCGCGCGACGGCCGGGTTCGCGAAGGATGTTGACGCCGTAAACCAGTAGGCAGCAGTGATGTAGAGCGCCACCAGCCACGGCACGTCGTTCTGACGGAACCGAATTCCGGCAAGGATGGTGAACAACAGGCCAAAGGTCGCGGTCACTTCTGCGAGCCATTGCGCCGGACCCGTGCGAACCGTGCTCGACAGCTGCAGCAATGGCAGTTCGAACATGGCGTGGGCCAGCAGTGTTCCGGCGATACCGCCGGCTATTTGGGCCATGCCATAGGCGACGGCGTCGTTCACGCTCAGCGCCCGGCGTAGAGTGAAGACCAGCGTCACCACGGGATTGAAATGCGCGCCGGAAATCGGGCCGAGCAGACTGATCAGCACCACCAGGATAGCGCCGGTTGCCAGCGTATTGCCAAGCAACGCGAGCGCCGTATCGGCGGTGAGCTTGTCCGCCATGATGCCCGAGCCGACCACCGTGGCGACAAGCAGCGCAGTGCCCAGCGCCTCAGCTGCGAAGCGCCGCGAACGTGGGAATGCGTGCGTGGTCATAGCTACAGATCCTTTGCCATCAAGGCGGCCGAAGCCGGGCAGAGGTTCGCCGCCTGGCGCGTGGCCAGGATCGCGGCCGGGGCCGCATCTCGGGCGATGTTTCGGAACCCCAGCGATTCAAAGAACGGTGCGACCGTGTCGGTCAGGAGATAGACAGCTTTCGCGCCGTCGTCGTGAGCCTGCGCCAGAAGCTTCCCGGTGATTGCCTCACCGAAACCCTGACCCCGGCGCTCCGCCATCACGACGACGGAGCGCAGCAATGCACACTCGCCATAGGATTCCCGCCCGCCGAAACCGACCGTCTCCCCATCCCGGGAGAACCGATAGAACGACCGCCCATCTTCCGTGAGGTCATCCACCGGCAGTTTAGCGGCAGCCAGCGCAGAGCGGAGGTCGGTATCATGCCCCCCGACAGGCTCCTGGTACAGATCGAGGCTCAAGCGACGTCGCCCCTGCGGTTGGTGATGCCTTCCATCGCGCCGATGGCGCGCAGCTGGGTTTCCAGCGCGAGCTTGTCGATCGACGCGAGCGGAAGGCTCACAAACGCGGTGATACGATTCTTGAGGAAACGGGCAGCCTGCGAGAAGGCCTGACCCTGCTCAATAAGGCTGCCCTGGACGGCGGCCGGATCCTCAACACCCCAATGCGCGGTCATCGGGTGGCCGATCCAGACCGGGCAGGCTTCACCCGCGGCGCTGTCGCAGACGGTGAAAATGAAATCCATCTGCGGTGCGCCGGGCTCGGCAAAAACGTCCCAGCTCTTGGAGCTGAACCCCTCGGTCGCGTAACCGAGGCCACGTAGCGTATCCAGAGCCATTGGATGCACCTGGCCCTTCGGCTGACTGCCGGCCGAATAAGCCTTGAACCGGCCTTTGCCCTCGCCGTTGAGGATGGATTCCGCAAGGATCGAGCGGGCAGAATTGCCGGTGCACAGGAACAGGACGTTGTAGACGCGGTCGTCGGTCATTGCAGCTTCTCCTTCGGGGCTGGAGCGCAGCAGGCGGCCACATCGGCGGCCGGCGCGCAGATCTCGGGATGGCCGGCGCAGCAGTCTTCCATCAGAAAGCGGACCAGTGCGCCCAGGCCTTCGTAATTTGCGGTGTAGATAATCGAGCGGGATTCGCGCTGCTGGTTGATAAGCCCGGCCCGCTCCAGTTCCTTCAGGTGGAAGGACACATTGGAGGGGGAAACCTCGGCCTTCTCGGCGATCGCGCCGGCGGCCATCCCGTCCGGACCGGCCACAACCAGCATGCGGACGATGTGCAGCCTGGTTTCCTGCGACAGCGCCGCGAATGACATCAGGGCTTGACGTTCTTCCATATTTCTACAATCCTTGAATTATTGAAACAGGAGTAGCCGAAATGAACGCGCTCGACAAGCCCCTTCTCGAAACCGACATCAGCCTTGGACGCCTGCTCGACACGATCGACGGTGTCCGGGACCTGCCGCTAATCTTCTCCTATGACGGACAGCCGGTGAAAGGCGGCTATCACGTGACCGAGGTGAAAGCCGGGCAGTTCGCAGCACTCGACTGTGGCGCCGAGCACGAGGAATGGTCCGAAATCTTCGTACAGCTGTGGGACATCGACGAGGACGACCGCCCGCATATGCCGGCGGGAAAGTTCGCCGCAATCATCCGCAAGGTGTCGGAGCATTTGCGGCTGGACGGATCAGCAAAGCTGACCTTCGAAGTTAGTGACGGCATCCGACCGGTGCAGCTTTATTGTGCGGCGGCCCCTGCCCTGCACAAGAGCGCCGTGCATGTCGACCTGGTACCGCGGCCAGCAAGCTGCAAGCCGCGCGATCGTTGGCTTACGGAAGAAAACCAGAAGGCCTTGGCGTGCTGTGGTCCAGTACAGCGAACGGAATCATGCTGCTCTTGAGCCCGCCTACAAGGATGAGACCGGCTTGTTCTCTGGAAGCAGCGGCAGTGAATCAGATCGATAAGGACGGTCGACATCCGCGCCGGTCCGATGCCCTGTCGACGTCGCTTTTCAAGTCTGGTGAGGCTGCATTTGGACCATGAAACGCGCTTGCAACTGTTCGGTTTTCCGCATTCTCTGCAATTTGGAAATGGCTGTGCTCAACGCGCTGCCAAAATCATTTTTCATAAAACTACCTTCTTGTCATCGAAATTCATTGCCGATAATCAAATTTCATGAGAGCTTCGTACCGAAACTAATTTTCAGAGCCGGATATCAGGATTCATGGAGCAGGGACGAGGAAAGCCGTTTTCAGGCGCGGTCGGCATTTTTCACGGCCGCTGGATGCCGGAAGCCGCCATCCCTGTCGGCTATGCGGCGCTGATCGATGCCTTTGAATTACCCGTGCCTGTGCCAATCACCCTGTCCGCGATCGGTCCACGCCACAAAGTCTATCAGGCCGGGGGCTGGAACATTTACACCCCGCGCCACCAACCGGACAATGACCTTGCTGGACATCTGACCTTCGCCCTGCGCTATGAAGGGCTGGACCTTGCCGTATTGAAAGCTCTGTTCCGGGCAACAGGTCCTGAGCCGATCGCCAATATAGTGCGTGCGTCGCCTACTGGCGCCTATGCGCGACGGCTGTGGTTTCTCTACGAATGGCTGCTCGATATACGGCTCGATCTGCCCGACGCGGCACAGGGCACCTATGCCCTTGTCGTCGATCCCGACCGGCAATTCGCGGTGGGTGGAGCGAGTTCGACAAGACATCGGGTGAAGAACAATTTGCCCGGCACACCGGCTTTCTGCCCGATGATCTTCCGCACGCTTGCGCTCGACGCGTTCGTTGCGCGGGGGCTTGGCGACGAAGCGCGGCAGTTGATCGCCGAAGTCCCTGCGGACCTGCTTGCACGCACCGCCGCATTCCTGCTGCTCAAGGATTCGCGCTCGAGCTTCCAGATCGAGGGAGAAGATCCATCGCAAGATCGTATCCAACGCTGGGGCCAGGTGATCGGTGAAGCCGGTCGCCGGCCAATAGACCGCGCTGAACTGGAGCGGCTGCAGCGGATTGTCATCGGCGATGCGCGCTTCGTTCATCTCGGCCTGCGCGTCGAGGGTGGCTTCATCGGTGAGCATGATCGCCTGTCAGGCGCACCGATCCCCGATCATATCAGCGCCCGACATGAAGACCTGACCTCGCTGATCGACGGCCTGACCTCTTTCGACCGCAGCGCGGCACAGCACCTCGATCCTGTTCTCGCCGCAGCAGCCCTCGCCTTCGGCTTCGTCTACATCCATCCTTTCGAGGACGGAAACGGCCGACTGCACCGCTATCTGATCCATCATGTTCTCGCCGAGCACGGATTCAACCCTCCGGGGCTCGTCTTTCCGGTCTCGTCCGTCATCCTGGACCGTATTGATGCTTATCGAACCGTCTTGGAAAGCTACTCACGCCGCCTTTTGCCGCTTGTTCATTGGCAACCAACGGATCGTGGCAATGTCGAGGTGCTGAATGACACCGCCGACTTCTACCGCTACTTCGACGCAACGCCGCACGCCGAATTTCTGTTCGAGTGCGTAGCCCGAACGATCGATGTGGATCTGCCGGCCGAGACGGCATTCCTACGCATCTATGATGCGTTCAAGATCGAAATGAAGCAGATGATCGATATGCCCGATCGCTTGCTGGACCTCTTGTTCCGGTTCCTACGCCAGAACGAAGGGCGACTGTCAAAGCGGGCTCGCGACAAGGAGTTTTCGGCGCTCAGCGACGCAGAGGTCGCTCGGGTCGAGACAATTTACGCCGAAATCCGCCAATCAGCAGGATGACGCGATGTCGTCCATCACGTCTGCCAGCGGTAGCTGTTGGCGCTGAAATATCCGGCCTTAAGGAGATGTTCATATTGGACAAACTCCATTAGAGACGCTTTCAAACGAGCGGTTGTCCTCGCACGCATCGATTCAAATCGGGACTTCAAAGCTAGCGCACGGAATAGCCGTGCGATGCAATTCATTGCCGACTTTTCGATTGAGATACTGACCAACTCGTTCTTAGTGAACGTCGCTGACGGTTGTTGTAAACGCAGCCTTGGAAAATCACTTCGTTGTCATGGGACCCTGCAAGTTCAATAAACAAGCTACTTGTGCTGCCGACGACATAGTATCCCCCGATACGGGCCGTAGCTAAAGATGCGAGGCGACCACTTTTGTTATCGAAGTACCCCAAGGGGCGGCACAGCTGGACTGGTGCCCTCGCGGCATTTCGATCCATCGGTTCTGCCGGAGCGCTGCGCCAATACTCCAGAATGTGCGACCAGATTGGACAGAAAATTCACTTCTATGATGCTGAACCGACGCTGGCTCCTAGCGAAATGGCCCTTAGCGGCTGCACGATTCAACTGTAGTCGCTTTTTAGTACACATCGTGCTGCACTCTTCCCCATGGGGATATTCGCCCTTCAACACCGATAACCCACTGTCTTAAAAAAGAAAATCAAGGAAAAAAACGGCTGACAAGACGTGCTCAATCCAGCGATGCGAACGGAATCGAGCCGTACGAGGTTCAATGCCGTTGACCGCAGAGTGCCGGCATCAAGCGGTTCTTCGATCTCCGCCGTCATTGAGCTTCAAAAGAGCCATCAGCATCGGCCCGAGCGAAAACTCCCCACGCTCGGAGCGCCTCGTGAGATCCCGAAGATAGCCGCCGGCAGATGTTATAAAGTTCGATCGTTCGAGAATGCAGGCCATAGCCACAGCGGCGTTTTCCGGCCCCATCGCGTTGCACGCCTCCTCGTAAGCTGAGGGGCTGACGCCCAGCATGGAGCGCACCACGACGGCAGCCTTCATGAGCTCGCGCCAGTTTTCTATCTGTCCGCCGGAACCATAGTCGGCAATCTGCGGGCAGGCCCGAAGTACTATTCCGAGTGGGAAGGCTTTTATTGGCTCAGGCTTGGCCTTCTCTCGTCCGTTCGCCACGCTCTTGGCTTGAGGTTCACCCTCCAGGCTTCCGCCCTGCTCTTTTTCAGAGCTAGGTTCAAATTCATGGATGGATTCGGTATTTGAATTCTGTGTATGCCGGTCATCTTGGATGGCATTGCCATTCATATTCTCAGGTTTTAACTGCATTTCCAGGATGTTGAGGATCTCTCTTCGAAGCAGTTGCATGTCATCGAGTGCCCGTTCCACCTGGACACGCTCCGGGTAGCGCGGAAGCCGGGCAAGGATGTCGATATACAGCCCCTCCACGTGCCCCCAGTTACCGGAAGCACCCTCCTCCACTGCAGCCGTAATGAGCTTGCGCACGTCGCGCCGGCAGATCGTGAGAGCTTCCTTTGCCCGGCGGAACCGTGTTCGCTCCGCAGCGACGTCCTGCGCAATCTGGGCAAGCTCGCCAGCGCGAGCCAGAAGAGGTGCGAGATCGAAACCGTAAGCCTGCTCTACCTCACCGTCACGATTACGATGCGCGTATCGCTTCCCGTTAGGGCTATCCCGGCGCAAGATGAGCCCGGCCTCAACGAGTGCCGCGAGTTGCCGTCTGAGTGTGCTTTCCGTGATCCCGTGAGCGCGAACCGATAGCTGCGCATTGGATGGGAAAACGACAAGCCCGCGGCTCGTATCGAGCTCCCCGTGCGGGTAAAACGTCAGGAGCGCATCGAGGACAGCCAAAGCCCGATCCTGAAGTCCTAAGCGTTCTCGCGCCTCGCAGACGTCGCGAAACACCTTCCACTTTTCAATCCGCGTGTTTTGATCCGGATCTTTGATCGCCATCTGTCTTTTGACCAGGGCAAGCGACATCGACCGCCGCCCAAAGGGCGTCGTCACATCTCCCGTTTGCATTTTTCTCTCACCTTTCTTCAGGCAAAAGAAATCCGCTCACCAAAATGGCGCCAAGACTCTTGACTGTGATTCCGGGAAATGCGATTCTCGATCCTGCTAGAGATGACGAGAGAGGCTTCCACGGTTCGCCGTTTGGGGGCCTTTTTCTTTTGCTGTTTAGTCTCCGTTGGTTTCGTTTTGCGACCCCTTGTACTCCTCGTACAAGCGATCCATGCGAGAAGACAGCCATTCGCTGAAGGGCTTGGCTTCGACATTCGTGAGCTCGATGGCAACCTTCTTCGCTTTGGCGGTCATCGCGAAATTCAGCGAGCGATCAGACGAGATCCAGTCTTTGGATGCGGTATCGACTTTGGGCTTTTTCGCAGCCGATTTGGCCTTGTATCGCTTCACGTAGTCATGAAGGTTATCAAACCGCTCGGCTTCAGGAAGCTTTTGAAAGTCGGCCGACGCTACATGCTCAACAGCAACCTTGGAGAGGGCAGGGGCAAGTATCAACTGCCGGAGGCTGAGCCACCGGTCACGCCCAATTTTCTTCGATGCACCCAAGGCCTGAATGACTGGCTCTGGCACCGCCTCGACCACAGCAAGCATCTTCGACAGCATCGCCTCATCGATGGCAAGCGACGAACGAACCGTTTCCTTGGTCATTCCAGAGACGATCAGGTTCTGAGCGAAGTAGGCGCGTTCAATGAAAGACAGGTTTGAACGGGCTGCGTTTTCCTGTCCTTGCACAATCGCCGAGGTGATATCGTCGAGCTTCTTGACGATTGCCTTGACCGGAACTCCGAGTTCGCGAGCCACCCTCAGACGACGGTGACCGAACACGACCATGTATCGCTTGGCATCCGTGGAGCTGGGGCGAACAAGGATAGGCGTCGTCTGTCCTGATCCCTTGATCGCCTGAAGCAGTTCCTGAAACTCTTCTCCATCGTCTGAAAGGCGGTCCGCAACGAAAGACACGTCAATCAATCGCGGATCAAGATCCACGATAACTTCACCTTCCATGAGCTTCTTGGTGTTCTCGGCCATATCTTCAATGGAGCGAACAACCGTCTTGGCGGCTCCTGTCATGCCGTAACCGGGTTTTGTCGGCATCTGGTTTGCCGAGATCGACGCTATATCCAGTTTGGCGAAAGGATTTTCACGGGACATAAGTGCCCTCCCAACTTGCTATCAACGCCGGTATGTCATTGACATCACTTTGTAAAACGCTGAATAAAACGGCTGACAAGTACCTCATTTTCTCCCCCAGACACCGTGGATGAGCTCAACGATTTCCGCGTTGGCGGCGTTCAAGCTCTCCATTGCCCTGTCGTAGGTTGCCCGGACGAACTCGCCCCGCTCAACCTCATACAATGTCTGCTTCTTTATCGAAGCATCGGAAATCGCAGTGGACTTCAGAACGTGGTTTCTCAGCATTTGTTGTGCGAACATCGATTGCATGAACCCGACCATCTGGGCCTGGGGGATATCCGTGGGCTCAAAGCGGGTGATGAGATACCGGAACCACTGAACACGCATTTCGGCCCCGGCCTCCGCGACCGGACCCATGATTCCCCCGAGCATCATGAGAAACTGGCTCATCGACATGATGTCCAGCATCTGAGGGTGGATGGTGATAAGAATCCCGGTCGAAGCCATGAGCGCGGTAATCGTCAAATAGCCCAGTTGAGGAGGGCAATCGATGACGACCACATCGTACTTGTCATCCACCTGCTTCAGAGCGCTGGCGATCCGCATATAGAAGAGTCGACCGTCGTCCCCCTTCTTGGAGGAGATCGCCAGTGGCACGTCATATTCGTATTCCTGCAGAACCAAGTTGGCAGGCACGACATCCAGTCCAGGAATGTTGGTCGGCTGGATGACGTCAGTGATTGACTTCCGCTCGTCGTCAAATCGAAGGGCCTCATAAAGAGAGGCAGTATCATCAAGCTCCGGTTGGATCCCGAAAAGTGAAGTCAGTGAAGCCTGCGGGTCAAGGTCGATCGCCAACACACGATGGCCGGTGAGGGCGAGATATTGCGCCAAATGCGCGGCAGTGGTGGTCTTGCCGCTTCCGCCCTTGAAGTTGACGACCGATACGACCTGCATCGGCTCTCCTTCCTTCCGCCTAGGCACGTAATATCTCTTGTCGGACTTCTTGTTGGCCTCGAGATAATCCCGAAGCTCGAGCATCTGGTCAGCCGTATAGTATCGGCGCCCACCGATGGACTCAATTTCCGGTCCTTTCCCGTCAGAATGGAGTTGTCTCAGGTGCGTCTGGGTGACACCCATGAAGTGCGCAACTTCAGCAAGCTGAAACTTGCGCAATCCCTTGCGAGCATCAGGCGGGTACTGCTGGCTGCGCAACATATGCAACGCGCTCGAGATCTTCGCCCCTTGCTCGGCAATCTCAATATCAAATCTGTTGGGCAGCGTATTGTTCATTTTGCGAACTATTTCCCCGGAGGCCTTCAATTTCGAAAAAATGGCTCGAACGCCATCATTTTCGAAACTATCCTGCGATTCCGGCATCGTCGCAAGAGATTTAAAGTTAACAAGCAGTTAACGGAACTGCCGGAGAGGCTGACAAAATATCGATTCATCCAAAGACTTCCGCATGTTAGCCCGGCTTTGTCCGCCAGCACCACTGACAGCGAAATGCAGATCTGCACCTCTTATCAACATTTTAGACTCCGCCTTCCGTCCGATTTTCGAGAGCTATACAGCCGAATCGGTAGAATCACCGGATGCAAATCTGCATATAGCCACACGCAACACGAGATGATTTCCCTTCGCCTGACCAGTTCATGCGGAGATCACAAATGCAGATTCTGAGCGTCTCGGCCGACGATTACGCAAGTAACCGCAACTACCTGAACCAGATGCACCGCCTTCGCGCCGCGGTGTTTGGCACCCGCCTGGAATGGGATGTCAGCATCACCGAAGAGGGAGAGTGGGATCAGTATGATGATCTCCTGCCGACCTACATCCTTGCGATCTCGGCTGGACACAAGGTCGTCGGCTGCGCGCGGCTGCTGCCCGCCTCTGGCCCGACGATGCTCGAACAAACCTTTCCGCAATTGCTGGAGCGGGCATTGCTCGATGCCCATCCGGCGATGGTCGAGAGTTCACGCTTTTGCGTCGACACATCCCTGGCAGCGGGGAGGAGAAGGACCCTCCATCAGGTCACGCTCACCATGTTCGCCGGCATCATCGAATGGTCGATGGCCAACGGATACAAGGAGATCGTCACAGCGACCGATCTCCGCTTCGAACGCATCTTGAAGCGTGCAGGATGGCCGATGAATCGGCTCGGCGACCCGCTCGCGATCGGCAACACCGTCGCCGTCGCGGGCAGCCTGCAGGCCGATCGCGCCAGCTTCGAACAGGTGTGTCCGCCAGGTTACCGCTCGATCATCGAGCGCGATGGCGCTGGTCCATTCAGGAGCGCGGCGTGACCCAGCTCCGTTCTCACCCCCGTCTTGTGCGCAAACTCCAGGACGCCCTCGGCGACCAGCTCTGCGTCGCACTCGACGACGCAACGGTCGTCGAGATCATGCTCAATCCCGACGGAAGGCTGTTCATTGAACGGCTGGGGCATGGCGTTGCCCCGGCCGGCGCGATGAGCGCCGCCACCGCCGAAGTCGTCATCGGCAGCGTCGCCCATGCGCTGCAATCGGAAGCCGACGACGAGCAACCGATCATTTCCGGCGAATTGCCGATCGGCGGGCATCGGTTCGAGGGCTTGCTGCCGCCGGTGGTATCGGCGCCTGCGTTCACGATCCGGAGACGGGCGTCGCGGCTCATCCCGCTCGACGAGTATGTGAAGTCGAAGGTGATGACCGAAGCGCAGGTCTCGGCTCTGCGCAGCGCGATCGCCTCCCGCATGAACATCGTCATTTCCGGCGGAACCGGATCCGGCAAGACGACGCTTGCAAATGCCGTCATCGCCGAGATCGTCGCGACGGCGCCGGAGGATCGCATCGTCATTCTGGAAGACACCGCCGAGATCCAGTGCGCGGCGGAAAACGCTGTGTGCTTGCACACGACCGACACGGTCGATATGGCCCGGCTCCTGAAGAGCACGATGCGCCTCAGACCTGACCGCATCATCGTCGGCGAGGTCCGGGACGGCGCCGCACTCACTCTGCTCAAGGCATGGAACACCGGGCATCCGGGCGGCGTCACGACCATCCACTCCAATACGGCGATGTCGGCCTTGCGCCGGCTGGAGCAACTGACCGCCGAAGCGAGCCAGCAGCCCATGCAGGAAGTTATCGGCGAGGCGGTAGATCTCGTCGTTTCCATCGAACGCACGAGCAAGGGCAGGCGGGTCCGCGAGGTGATCCATGTCGAGGGGTTCAATAACGCCCGCTACCGAACCGAACATTACGCCCAGATCGATGAGGACAGCCATGTCGCATAAGACAAAGATCACGCTCGCCTGCGCGACACTCGCCGCTATTTCTCTCGCCCTGGCAGAGCCGGCATTGGCTTCCTCGGGTGGCGGCGGCCTCCCATGGGAGTCGCCGTTACAGCAGATCCAGCAGTCCATCACCGGGCCTGTTGCCGGCTTCATCGCTCTGGCAGCTGTGGCAATCGCCGGCGCCATGCTCATCTTCGGCGGTGAGCTCAATGATTTCGCGAGAAGGCTTTGCTACGTCGCCCTCGTCGGCGGGGTTCTGCTGGGTGCCACGCAGATCGTCGCCCTCTTCGGCGCGACCGGCGCCAGCATCGGCGAGGCCGAAGCGCAATCGGCGCCTCACATCACCGAGCCGACGGCAATGCTTCACACGGAAGGGGAGGGGGCTCATGGCTGAGGCCGGCTCCAGGCTGTCCCGTTCGCGCGTGCACAGGGCGCTGTCGCGTCCGAACCTGCTGATGGGCGCCGACCGCGAACTCGTGCTGCTCACGGCCCTTGCCGCCGTCATCCTGATCTTCGTCGTGCTGACCTGGTACGCGGCGCTGTTCGGTATCGCGATTTGGCTGGTGGCGGTGGCCGCACTCCGCATGATGGCGAAAGCCGATCCTCTCATGCGGAGGGTCTATATCCGGCACATCTCTTACAAGACGTTCTATCGCGCGACGTCGTCGCCCTGGCGCAGGTTCTGAGGGATCGAGATGGTGGCCCTCAAATCTTTCCGCCATTCGGGACCGTCGTTTGCCGATCTGGTGCCCTATGCCGGCCTGGTCGACAACGGTGTCATCCTGCTCAAGGACGGCTCTCTGATGGCCGGCTGGTATTTCGCCGGGCCGGACAGTGAGAGCTCAACCGACGCCGAGCGCAACGAGGTATCGCGGCAGATCAACGCAATCCTGTCGCGGCTCGGATCCGGTTGGATGATCCAGGTGGAGGCCATCAGGGTGCCGACCAGGGAATATCCGACAGAAGCCGAATCCCACTTCCCCGATCCGATTACGCGGGCGATCGACGACGAACGGCGGGCGCATTTTCAGAAGGAGAGGGGACATTTCGAGAGCCGGCACGCACTGATCCTGACGTGGCGGCCGCCGGAGCCGCGGCGCTCGGGGCTGACCCGCTATGTCTATTCGGATGCGGCAAGTCGTTCCGCAACTCACGCCGACAAGGCGCTCGAAAGCTTCCTGACCTCGATCCGGGAGGTCGAGCAATATCTCGCCAACGTCGTCTCGATCCGCCGGATGATGACAAGGGAGACGCAAGAGCGCGGCGGTTTCCGGGTCGCCCGCTATGACGAACTGTTCCAGTTCATCCGCTTCTGCATCACCGGCGAGAACCATCCGGTTCGCCTGCCCGAGATCCCGATGTATCTCGACTGGCTGGTGACGGCCGAGTTGCAGCACGGGTTGACGCCGCTGGTCGAGAACCGCTTGCTCGGCGTCGTGGCGATCGACGGCCTGCCGGCGGAAAGCTGGCCCGGGATCCTCAACAGCCTCGACCTCATGCCGCTCACCTATCGGTGGTCGTCGCGTTTCGTCTTCCTCGATGCGGAGGAAGCGAGGGCAAAGCTGGAACGCACCCGCAAGAAATGGCAGCAGAAGGTCAGGCCCTTCTTCGATCAGCTGTTTCAGACGCAGTCGCGCTCGCTCGATCAGGACGCCATGACGATGGTGGCCGAAACCGAAGACGCGATCGCCGAGGCGTCTTCGCAACTCGTCGCCTATGGCTACTACACGCCCGTCATCATCCTGTTCGATGAGGACCAAATCGCGCTTCAGGAAAAGTGCGAGGCGATCCGCCGCCTGATCCAGGCGGAAGGCTTTGGCGCAAGGATCGAGACGCTGAATGCGACGGACGCCTTTCTCGGCAGCCTGCCGGGCGTCTCCTACGCCAATATTCGCGAACCGTTGATCAATACACGCAATCTCGCCGATCTCATTCCGCTTAACTCGGTCTGGTCGGGCAGCCCGATGGCGCCTTGCCCATTCTATCCACCCGGTTCGCCACCATTGATGCAGGTGGCCTCCGGTTCGACACCGTTCCGGCTGAACCTGCATGTCGACGATGTCGGCCATACGCTGATCTTCGGACCGACCGGCTCGGGCAAATCGACCCTGCTTGCGCTGATTGCCGCGCAATTCCGGCGCTACAGCCAAGCCCAGGTGTTCGCCTTCGACAAGGGCGGCTCGATGCTGCCGCTGACGCTTGGCCTTGCCGGCGATCACTACCAGATCGGCGGGGACATCGGTCCTTCGTCAGAAGGCGAGGTGAGGGCGCTTTCCTTTTGCCCGCTCGCCGAACTCTCGACCGATGGTGATCGCGGCTGGGCAACCGAATGGATCGAGACACTGGTGGCGCTGCAGGGCGTGACGATCACGCCCGACTACCGCAACGCCATCTCCCGGCAGATCGGGCTGATGGCGGAGTCGCGTGGCCGATCGCTCTCTGACTTTGTGTCCGGTGTTCAGATGCGCGAGATCAAGGACGCGCTGCATCACTATACCGTCGACGGCCCCATGGGGCAGCTGCTCGACGCCGAGGAAGACGGTCTGGCGCTCGGCGCCTTCCAATGCTTCGAAATCGAGGAACTGATGAACATGGGCGAGCGCAATCTCGTGCCCGTCCTCACCTACCTGTTCCGCCGGATCGAGAAACGGCTGACCGGCGCCCCCAGCCTGATCATCCTCGACGAGGCCTGGCTGATGCTCGGCCATCCGGTGTTCCGCGACAAGATCCGCGAGTGGCTGAAGGTCTTGCGCAAGGCCAATTGCGCCGTCGTGCTTGCAACCCAGTCGATCTCGGATGCGGAACGCTCCGGCATCATCGACGTGTTGAAAGAATCCTGCCCGACAAAAATCTGCCTGCCGAATGGTGCTGCGCGGGACCCCGGCACACGTGAGTTCTATGAACGCCTCGGCTTCAACGAGCGGCAGATCGAGATCGTCGCGACGGCGCTCCCGAAGCGCGAATACTACGTCGTCTCGCCCGAAGGCCGCCGGCTCTTCGACATGGCGCTCGGTCCCGTCGCGCTCTCCTTCGTCGGGGCGTCCGGCAAGGAAGATCTGAAGCGCATTCGCGCCCTGCATTCCGAACACGGGGCCGCATGGCCCCTCCACTGGCTCCAGCAAAGGGGGATCGCCCATGCCGAAACACTCTTCCCGGCCAATTAAGGTGGCGCGCGCCACTTTTGCCGGGGCCGCCATGCTTTTCGCCACCCTACCGGTTCCCGCCTATGCCGGAGGCGTCACCGGGCAGGCGACCGAATGGACCCAGCTCGCCAACAATGCCGAGCTCGTCTCGCTGGTCGGCAAGTCGGCGGAGCAGGTGAACAACCAGATCACCCAGATCTCCCAGCTTGCCGAGCAGATCCAGAACCAGCTCAACATCTACAACAACCTCCTGCAGAACACGGCACAACTGCCGAACCACATTTGGGGTCAGGTCGAAAGCGACCTGAAGAGCCTGCAAAACGTCGTCGCCCAGGGGGAAGGCGTCGCCTTTTCGATGGGTAATATCGACGATGTGCTGAAGCAGCGTTTCCAGAGCTTTGCCGAGATGAAGAGCAATCTGCCTGATGGAGCGAGCTTCTCGACGACCTACCAGAATTGGTCCGACACGAATCGCGACACGATCGCCGGAACGCTGAAGGCAGCAAACCTGACGGCCGACCAGTTCTCAACCGAGGAGAGCACGATGGCGTCGCTGCGCGCGATGTCGGAATCGGCGGACGGCCAGATGAAGGCGCTGCAGGTCGGGCATCAAATTGCCGCCCAGCAGGTGGCGCAGATGCAGAAGCTGCGCGGCCTGGTTTCGCAGCAAATGACCATGATGGGTACGTGGTTCCAGTCCGAGCAGGCGCAAAAGGATCTCGCTCAGGCACGCCGCGAACAGTTTTTCAGCGGAACCGAGCATGACATCCGCGGCGGTCAGACGATGGAGCCCCGCTGGTGAGCCCGCGTCTGATCGTCATCCTCGTGTTGGTGGGGCTCGCCGCAGTGGGTGCCGGCGTCGGCACCTGGATCGTGATCCAGCCGCGTCCGGCGCCTGTGTCCGGTTCCGGCGCGGCCGCTACACATCCTGTCTCCGAAACCGAACGCAGGGAGCACCGGGAAAAGTTCTTCAGCGGCGATCCGGATCGCGACATCCGTGGCGGGCAGGAGATGAAGCCGCGATGGTGATTGTCCGCCCCTCCCGGAAGCTGGAGCTCGTGTTCATTTCGATCGGCCTCATCCTGTTGGTGACGACACCGGCACTTGCCCAACAGGGGTCGGTCCTGACGACACTGGAAAACTCCGTCGTCACGGCCGCGAAAGGCTGGGAGACGACGGTGATGAACGCGGCGCGCTCGCTGTTCTGGATCCTGGCCGGCATCGAGGTCGGGATCGCCGCGGTGTGGCTGGCGATCAACGCTGCCTCGCTCGACAGCTGGTTCGCCGAACTCGTCCGGCGGATCATGTTCATCGGTCTCTTCGCCTTCATCCTCGACCAGGGCCCGTCCTTCGCCAAGGCCGTTGTCGACAGCCTCTACCAGATCGGCGCCGGCGGCGGCTCGGCCTCACCGGCAAACATCTTCGACGCCGGCATCCGGGTCGCGACCAAGATGTCGGAACAGGCGAAGTTCGGACTTTGGGAAGACAATGCACTGGCGATCGCCGCGGTCTTCGCCATGGTCGTGGTCGTCGTCTCCTTCTCGCTGGTTGCCGCAATTTTCGTCGCCGTCATGGTCGAGATGTATGTCGGCCTGCTCGCCGGCATGATCATGCTTGGGCTTGGCGGCTCGTCCTTCACCAAGGATTTCGCGGTCAAATATCTGGTCTATGCTTTCTCCGTCGGCATGAAGCTGATGGCTCTGGTGATGATCGCCAAGATCGGCTCGGACATCCTGCTGGGGCTCGCCGAGGCGCCGACGGCGACCTCCGAGCAGTTCATCACCACGCTTGCCATCGCCGGCATCTCGGTCGTGGTCTTCGTGATCGCCATGTATGTGCCGCCGATCCTGCAGGGGGTGGTCCAGGGCGCCTCGATCGCCGGCGGAATGGAAGCGATCCGTCATGGCGGCCAGGCCGCGACATTCGCGGCTGGCGGCGCTTTCCTTGGTGCGAGTGCCGCATCGAAAGGAGCGCAGACGGCCAGCTCGGCGAGGGCAGGGGGCTCCTCGATGGCTGGAGCCGCCCTCCGCGGCATGGCGTCAGCAATCGGTAATGCCGCTCACGCTACCGGATCAGCGGCAAAGGAGAAGGCGATCGCCTCTCCCGGCGCCTATGCCGGATCGCTGCTCGGCCTCGCCAACGCCAAGCTCGACCAGACGCGTCAGTCGGACCGGTCCACGCCGCCACCTCCACCCCCGCCCATCAACGAGAACAAATAGCTGGAGGTTGATCACCCATGGCCGGACGCAATCCGCCAAATACTTCCCATGTTTCCAACCCTTACCTTGCGGCACGCAACGAGTGGAACGAGCGTTATGGCTCCTATGTGAGAGCAGCCGCGGCCTGGCGCATCGTCGGCGTCACCGGCATGGTCATGGCGGTGATCGGCTTCGGCTACGCGCTTTATCAAAGCACGCAGGTGAAGCTCGTTCCCTATATCGTCGAAGTCGACAAGCTCGGGACCTCCTCCAATGCCGGCTTCCCGCAGCAGATCGAATATGCCGACCCGCGTGTGGTGCGCGCGACGCTCGGCAGCTTCGTCTCGAATTTCCGGAGCGTGACGCCGGATGCGGTCGTTCAGAAGCAATATATCGACCGGACCTATGCGCTGCTTCGGACCTCGGACGCAGCGACCGAGAAGGTCAATGCCTGGTTCCGTTCCAATTCTCCCTTCGAAAAGGCGAAGACCGCGACGGTGGCGGTCGAGGTCAACAACATCGTTGCACTATCGAACCAGTCCTACCAGGTCGACTGGACCGAGTTCGAGCGCGACCGCCGCGGCAAGGAGACGGCCGTGCGCCGTTTTCGCGGCATCGCCACCGTAACCCTCACTCCGCCGCAGGACGAAGGCGTCATCCGTCTCAACCCGATCGGTCTCTATCTCCGCGATTTCGACTGGACAGCGCAGCTTTGAAAGGCATGGCCCCGAACATGAACATCCGACTTGAGAACTATTCGGCCATGCTGACTGCCAGCGCCATCATATCAGCGGCGCTGGCGTTCTCCGCCCTTGCGCCTCTCAATGCCATTGCGGCCGACGGCGTCACCGCCAATGAGGCGAAGGGCATGGGGATTTCCACCCAGTGGCGCGGATCGCGCGGCCTCGTGACGAAAGGGGCCGACGGCAAGGTGATCTTTCTCTATGGCGAGGTTCAGCCCTCGGTCGTCTGCTCGCCGCTTCAGGTCTGCGACATCGAGCTACAGGGCGGCGAGGTGGTTCGTGATGTGCTCGTCGGCGACACGGTGCGGTGGAAGGTCGAGCCAGCGACTTCGGGGGCGGCGGGTGGCCAGGCGATCCATCTGATCGTCAAACCGTCGGAGCCGGGTCTCGTCACCTCAATGGTAGTGACGACGTCGCGGCGCACCTATCACATCCAGCTCAAGTCGCATTCGACGCAATATATGGCCCGCGTCGGATTCGAATATCCGGAAGATGTGTCGGCGAAGCTCGCTGACATGAATGCGCGTCTCGAGGCGAGTACCATCCCCGGCGCCGGCGTTTCGGCCGAGCAGTTGAACTTCTCGTATTCCGTATCGGGCAGAGCCGGCTGGCGACCGACACGTGTCTATTCCGATGGCCTGAAAACCTACATCCAGTTCCCGCGCTCGATCTCCGGCCAGGATGCGCCCGTGATCTTCGTCACCTCAGGAGGCCAGAACCGGATCGTCAACTACCGCATGAAGGGCGACATGATGGTGGTCGACTATCATATCGATCGCGCGGTCCTCGTCTCGGGCGTCGGCTGGCGGCAGGAAAAGGTGACGATCAGAAGGGGAGGGCGGTGATGCGCGTCTTCCACCTCCGTCCCATCCGTGCCCTTACCGCAGCCGGCAGCTTCGCCATCCTCCTCTCCGGATGCCAGTCGATGGCGACTGACGGTCTCGTCACCAGCAACGCGCCGCCGGAGATCTCCGGCCCGGCTGCGAGCGCCATTGCCGGCGATATGGTCAGCCGGCTTGCCGAGCAGATCGGACCCGGCAAGGCGACCGTTGCGCTCAAGCCGGACGCCTCGCCGTTCGGTCAGGCGCTCGAAGCAGCACTCAAGGGATGGGGTTATGCCGTAGTCACCGACCAGAAGACGGACATCGGCACGAAGATCATCCCGCTCGCCTATGTGATCGTGCCATTCGACGGGCAAGTGCTGGCGCGTCTTTCGACCAATAGCATCGAATTGGGCCGGGCTTACGCCGTCACCTCAAGCGGCGCGACGCCGGCGAGCGCGCTGTCGCTGATGCGGCGCGGCTGAGGGAGAGCACCATGGTACAATCCCTCAAACTCGGCGGCGCTGCGAATGACGAAGCGGAAGCCGGCATCAAGCGGATCAACCGCCTGCCGATCATCGTGGTGATCGTGCTGATCGTCGCCTTTCTTGGCGTCATTTTCTATGGGCTTGCCTCCCGCGGACTCTACTTCGGAAAGGACCGCGGTCCGGAAACGAGCTCCGGCAATCCGGCCTCGACCTTCGCCGACCAGATCAAGCGCGGCGTGACGGACGGCATCATCGGCGAGCCGCAGCAACAGACCACATTCCAGCCGACACCCGTCGAGACCAAACAGGACGAGAAGGCGAACGATCCCTTCACGCCGCAGCCGGGACAAAACCAGGAACAGCAGCGCGGGCAGGAGCTGGAACCCGAAGCGGTCTGGCGTGCCCGTCTCGAGCGCGAGCAGCGGGAGCAATATCTGCGTGAGCGGCATCGCCAGCGCATGGCCAGGCTGCAGGCGAATGACGCGGCCTATGACGCACCACTCGCCATCGACCGCAGCAAGCTGGAGGCGAGGGCTGACGACACCAGAACGACGACCAGCACTCCATCATCGACAACCGCCGGCGCCACGTTTGATCTTTATGCCGCCGCGTTGCGGGCCGGTCTCGGCGGGCAAAATATCGACCCGAACGGACAGTCCTCCAAGGAGGATTTCTTCAATGTTGATCTCAAGGACCTCGGATATCTCCCCAACCGCGTGGTGCCGCAGCAATCACCCTTTGAACTGAAACGCGGTTCGGTCATTCCGGCGACTCTGATTACCGGCATCAATTCGGACCTACCAGGCCGGATCAGCGCCCAGGTTAGCCAGAACGTCTACGACAGCGCCACAGGGCATCGCCTCCTCATTCCGCAGGGAACGAAACTGTTCGGACGCTACGATAGCAAGGTGTCGTTCGGTCAGAGCCGCGTGCTTGTGGTGTGGACGGATATCATCTTCCCAAACGGCGCCACGCTGCAGATCGGCGGCATGGCGGGAACGGACGCGCAAGGCTTTGGCGGCTTCCATGACAAGGTGAACAATCACTATTGGAGGACATTCGCGTCGGCGGCGCTGATCGCACTCGTTGGAACAGGGATCGACGCGTCCTTGCCGGAGAGTTCGACGCTTGCTACGCAGGATACGGCCTCCGATGCCGCAAGGCGGAATTTCGCGGAGAGCTTCGGCAGCGTGGCAGAACAAACTATCAGCAGAAACCTCAACATCCAGCCGACGCTCGAAATTCGACCGGGTTACAAGTTCAACGTGCTGGTTGATCAGGACGTCATATTTCCGGGGACATACCGAAACTAGGCTTCGGTGGGCCAGTGAGTAGCGGCGGCCCCAGGCTCAAAATGTACGGTGGACGGCTCGTTTCTTCTTCAGGTTTTATGTTCGCTTGTTCAAGAGCTTAGGATATGGCTGACATCGGCTGGGACTAATGTCTGTTGCCGCGGAGCGCCCCGCCAACGCTCTCAAGCTTTGGAAACCCGTTTCCAGGATAGCTGAAGGTCACGTTCGTATATGCATATGACGCGTGGCTGGACTGGCCACTCTCCGTTTTTCCAAACGATATTTCATCTCCTACCGAAGCTTCTTCCAGACTGCGATATTGTCATCTGCGATTCGGTGCGTTCATTGCCGATTATCAAACGGTCTTCGGACCAGTCAGACTGAAGACCTTGCCACGCTCAAGGCTCAGCGGCACGATCAAAGAAACCGTCATAGCCACGACTCATCAGGTCGGCATGCAGCCGCTTCATGGTGTGCTTCTGTTTGCGAGGCTTCATGGCTTCCGTCCTCAGCCAGATGCCAGACGGTCGACGATGACAATGATTTCGCCTTCTTTATCATTGAGTTCGTCGTGATGAAACTGCGTCGGCCATTACTGGATAAGGTTGGCCGAGACACCGTAAGTGCGCTGTGCACCACGGCGTCCGATAACACCATTTCGGATATCTTGGCAAAGCTATAGCTTGAGCGGTCTCGAGTGCCGTCAATAGAAGCTGATGGCCCAAACGCATCGTGGGGCGCGTGACCGTCTCGCAGATTGCCTCCGCATCAGCGGCGTCCGTCTTGTAGCGCGTGACGTAGGGATTCACATAGGCCGGCGGCCTCAACCGCACGGTAGACCGATTTCCCCAATCGCGTTGGTTGGGCGGGGATGGCCGGCAAAGGCTCACATGATATCGCCTGTGGCGAAGCTCCTGGATGCCTGGCCCGTCGCGGGTTATGACGTGTCATTTCCCTTCAGAAATACTCTTCATCGCCTGCCAGCCATGGGTGATACCTCCTCCGGCGCGAAGCGCTGTAGCCACCATGATGGCTTCCGCGACCTCCTCTTTCGACGCACCAGCCTGGACAGCTCGCTTCGCGTGATCGGCAATGCAGTACGAACACTGCGTTGTGACGGCTACGCTCACAGCGATCAACTCACGAGTGGCAAGGCTTAGGCTACCAACATTCTTGTTGAACACCACTTTATCGAAATTGAAAAAGGCGGCCACCATCTCGGGCGCGGCATCCTGTAGATCGGGCATATACTTCAGATTCTCATCGTGAGTATGCATCTCAATTATGCTCCTGTTTCTTGTGTTAATCGGAGAAATAACTGCAAATGTTGAGCGGCAGTCGGGGGAGGCTCAGCGTTGGGCAACGGCCATACTCAGGTGGCCCACGGTATGACACTTCAAACGATAATGGTTTCCCCATCCCCAGGAGTGCGAAGCTTATCGGCGAAACCGTTGGCGCGGGCGAAAGCCCGAAGGTCCGCCCGGCTCACAGTGCAGTGGTTCACCGCTTCCATGTGGCTGGCGATCAGGCGGGTTTCAGGGGCCGCCTTGTGGACCGAAAGCACATCCTGCGTTCCCATGATGATGCCGCCATCGATTCCTAGGACCATCGCATAGCCTGTGTTCAGGATCGCCACATCTGGACGATGCGTTTTCAGAGCTGCCGCTACCCGTTCGTGCCAGATCGTGTCGCCAGCCAGATAGACGGTCTTCAGTTCGGCTTTCTTGAACACGACACCGCACGCCTCACCGAGAAGATTGCCAATCCTGGCGTAGTGGGCCTCGGTCCCGTGACGTCCGCCCGTCTTGACTAGCTGCACTCCATTGAAGTCGGATGTACCCGATAGCACGCGCACATCGGAGAACCCCTGTCCCCGGATGATTGAAGCATCCGCGTCGTTCTGCGCGAAAATCGGCAGTGTTTTCGGAAGAACTTTGCGCGCTTCCTCATCCCAATGGTCTTCGTGCAGATGGGTGACGATCACCGCATCCACGTCGATAATTTCTTCCTTCGTCATAGGAAGATGCACGAGAGGATTGCGCTCCTCGCTGTTCACCGAGCCTTCAAAACCTGGCCAGGAGTGACGATCCGAAAGCATCGGATCGACAAGGAAACGAACGCCGCCATAGACGATATGGAGTGTTGCGTTGCGTATCTGCGTTATTTTCACACTGTCCTGCGGCGCGGCAACCTCTGCGCCCGCCGGCAAGGCGCTGGCGACAAGCGCAGCGCCCGATAGGACAAAAAGCTCTCTGCGTGTAGTCATGGATAGTCTTCTCCGGAAGAGGTTGTTAGTGAGCGAGGAAGGACTCGGTGGAGATCACGTCGCCATAACCAATGGAAAGCGCTGCCATCATTGCTGCATGCACCTGAACTGCTGGAGTCGTGATACCGTCGAAGGTCAGATCAAGCGTGGCGCAGGCGTCGTGAATCGTCGTTGTTTTGTACCCTAGATCGTTGGCCGCACGCACCGTCGCATCAACACACATATGGCTCATCGCGCCGACGACCACGACGTCCTCAACCCCGTGTTCTTGAAGCAGATCGTTCAACACGGTTTCGCGGAAAGAGTTGGGGAAGTGCTTGGTGATGATGGGTTCATCAGTCGCAGGCCGTAGGGCGTCGTTGATCTCGGCCCCTGCGCTGCCGGGTACGAAGTACGGCGCGTCGGACATTTCGTGGCGAATGTTAACGACCAGATCACCTTTCGCGCGGGCATGCGCCAAAGCGCGGGCGGCATTAGTGGCGGCTGCGTCGATGCCATGGAGCGGGAGGTTGCCCGATGGCCAGTATTCATTTTGAAGGTCGACAACGAGAATAGCGCGCTTTGACATGCCAAAAGATCCTTTCAGAGTTATTTATTGCTTGCGTTGAATATCGTTTCCGTTGAGTGTTGCCGCAATTGGCGAAAACGACACAAACAAGGGCAATATCGACAATGGCACCGGTGCAGATAGGGATCCTGCTTTACCCAGGCGCGCAGGTATCGGCGGTGTTGGGGCTGACCGACATGTTCAAGGTCGCCTGCCGGGTTGCTGATAATGCCGATTCCGCTACGCTGCGTCTGCGGGTACGGCATTTACGGATCGAGGACGATGAAGAGCCCGTCGTTGTATTCGACAGCGATACCGATGCAACCGGGGAGGACACAGGCCCTTCCGACGTGCTGATTCTGCCCCCTTCGCTGGAGCCACCAATATCGGCTGAGGCCGCCGCACCGCTTGCACGCTGGCTGCGGACACGTCATGGTGAGGGCTCGGCACTGGCTTCCGTCTGTGCCGGCGCGTTCCTTCTGGCAGAAACCGGGCTTCTCGCTGGGCGAACGATTACGACCCACTGGGCATCTGCCGATGCCTTCCGCAACCGATTCCCCGGGGTGGAACTCGATACAGATCGGCTGATTATTGATAGTGGTGATATCATCTCGGTAGGCGGACTGATGGCGTGGACCGATCTCGGCTTAAAGCTGGTAGAGCGCTTTCTCAGTCCTGTGACGATGGTGCGGACCGCGCGCATGTTGCTGATTGATCCGCCGGGCCGCGAGCAACGCTTTTACAGCCGGTTCGCACCACGGCTGAACCATGGGGACGCTGCCATCGTCAAGGCGCAGCATTTTCTCCAGGCAAAGGAGGGCAAGGAGGCTCGGCTTGCTATCCTGGCCGAACAAGCAGGGCTGGAACAACGCACCTTCCTGCGTCGCTTCCAGAAAGCCACAGGTATGACAGCGACCGACTACGCTCAACGCCTGCGGGTCGCCAAAGCCCAGGAATTATTGCAGTTTCGCGGTTGTCCCGTCGAACGCATCGCCTGGGAAGTCGGCTATGCCGATCCGGGCGCGTTTCGCAAGATCTTCTTTAGGATTATTGGCTTAACGCCCGGGGAATATCGCGAGCGATTTCAGGCCCGGGCAGGTACTCTCGAGGATGGCACTCAATCGCTGCCGTAGAAATTGGGCCGCAAGGTCGGACTTAGCCGCACCAAACGTACGGCTTCAATCGCGCTCTGGTATGCTTTCACTGGCAAGCCAGCCGTTCGCGACAGCTGGTTTACTAAGCCGGAATCGAGCGCGGTACTGGCCTGGGGTGCTTCCAAACCTGGTAGAAAATCGCCTAAGCAAGGTGGCTTCGCTATGAAAGCCGCAGCGCACGGCAATCTCTTTTAGAGGTTGATCCGTATTGCACAAAAGCTCACGTGCCGCTTCTAGACGTAACGCTTCCACAACCTTGCTGGGGGTTTTCTCAGTATGCTTGCGGTAGTGGCGAAGAAAACTTCTCTCGCTCATTTTCATCCTCGCTGCCAACGCCGCCACTGATAAATCTGCATCGAGGTTCGCCGTTATCCAAGCGTGTAGATCAGCAAAATGACCGCTTTCAGACTGCAAATTAAGAGGAGTGCTAAACTGCGATTGATCACCAGGTCTTTTAAGAAACATGACGAGATGGCGTGCAATTTTCAGTGCCAGAGCCTGTCCAAAGTCCTGTTCAATCAGCGCGAGCGCCAAATCTATTCCAGCGGTGACTCCGGCGGATGTCCAAATCCGTCCGTCATTTACAAATATCGGGCCGCGCTCGAGCAACACCGTTGGAAACCGTTTTTCAAAGTCATCATAGGCCGACCAGTGGGTTGTCGCATGTTTTCGGTCCAACATGTTTGCGGTCGCCAAGGCGTAAGCACCAGTGCAAACTGAGGCGACCCTTTCTGCCTGGCCTGCGAACGGAACAAATGTATGTCGAAAACTAATACTATCGCAGAACGACATGATGCCGGGGCCGCCGGGAACAAACAAGGTGTGGGGTATTGGCGTTCGGCCATCGATTTCGGCAACCTGCATGGAGACGCCACCAGCCATATCTACTGGGCCATCAAGCGATACGACAGAAACCTCATATGCGTTTCCCTCTGAGAATTCGTTGGCTGTGCGGAAAACATCGAACGGCCCCGCAAGGTCGAGAAAGCTCATTTGCGAGAATGCCATAAGCTGGATGTGTCTTTTGGCAGCCACAGCTTCCTTTCCTCCTATCCAAATTACCAAGGGGGTATAGCGGTTGGCGCTAATCGTCAAGTAATTGTCATTCCCGCCACCATGAATGGGATCTAAGGTTGAAATACCAATAGCTCATGGAGAAGCGAATATGGAAGCGGTGTTAGGCAGTGGCAAACTAAAGGTGGGAATCCTCATCGAGCCGGGCGTGTTGATGATGGACGTTGTAGGCGCGCAGGCTGTGTTCGGTATGTCACCTGGGGTCGAACTCTACCACGTCGGAAAGACTGAGGAGCCGATCCACGCTTGGGGAGGTTTGACGGTTGTGGCAACAACGACGTATCAGCAATGCCCTCCCTTAGATGTAATTATCATGGGCGCCATGGCACCGCAGGTATTTTCTGACCCCGAAACCAACGCATTCCTCCGTGAGCAAGCTGAGTATGATCCTTACCTTATAGGCATTTGCGCAGGAGCACTGATGCTCGGAGCCGCCGGGTTACTAAAAGGCAGGCGGGCGACAACGAACTTCCAATGTATCGACCGGCTTAATGAATTCGATTGCGATGTTGTCGAAGGTGGATCTGTCGTAGAGGACGGCAAGCTTATCACCGCTGGGCCCGCCACGGGAGGATTCGAAGCTGCTATCGTTGCCCTGTCACGCCTGAAGGGAGAGCACGCGGCCAAGCTTCAAGAACTAAATGTCGAATATCATCCTACACCAGTGTTTGGGGTGGGGACTCCAGAACTTGCGGGACCTGAATTAGCGGAAGAAGTGAAGGCTTTCGGTAAAGACGTCTTTACCGCGTGTGCTGACGGTGCTGCCGCGTCTTATCGCAGTCTCCAAGCTGGTGAGGTGCGCTAGCCGTCGCTTTCGCGCACGTCAATCCCGCTGAAACGCGACGGCAGTATCGATGTCGTCACAGTGGCGATTTTCGTAGTTGCAAGCGGCATCGAGAACTCTATGCAGATACCAGATTTGTAAGACGTCACACCGAAATAACTGTCGAACTGGAAAGGACGCAAATGGCAACGCTTCTTATATTTGAATTCGAATCCAGCGGGCCCTGGGGGCAGGAGATGGCGAATTCGTTTAAGGAGTTGGCTTTCGAAATCGCTAACGAGCCTGGACTAAAATGGAAGGTCTGGACCGAAGCTCCGGACCGAGGCGTCGCGGGCGGCGTATATCTATTTGAGGACGCAAATTACGCTAAAGCGTACTCGGAAAAACACGCTGCCCGCTTGAAGGATTATGGCATCGACAAAATCGGAACTCGCTCTTTTGAAGTGAACGAAGCGCTTTCAAGGACGACTCGCGGGCTTTAGCGGGAACACTCCGTTCCTACTGCAAATCTAGTTCGCTTTGAGCGTTGATTCTGCTCGACACCTATAGTCGTCTAGCCAAGTTAGGTCAGATTTACAATATAAATCCGACATACTGGGCGCTGTTCAATGACTTACGTGGGCTTGGAAATACTCTGTTGATAAAGGTTGCGCCTCTTCTGCTGGGCTCCATTTGACCATCGTCGTACACCATTTGCTCAACTTTCACTGTGGGAAGTGCCGGCCAGGCCAGGAGAATACGCGTCGCAGTTTGCCACTAACTCCTATGCTTGGAGGTTCTCACTTTAACTGAGACGGGGTAAAGTTGGCTATGAGCGCATGCCGTTCACCGGGGTAGATGAACCGCACATGGGTGATATAGTCACCATTGCTCGACGTGCGCCTCTCGATTGTAAGACACGCTGTTCCGATGCCAATCCTCAAAAAACCGGCAATTGTATCGTCAGCAGAAATGGCCCGGATTTTGTGCTCCGCCGCACTCCAGGGAATCCTATTCAGCAGCCATTGGCCAGGCGCTTCTTTTTCAAATGTCTCCACTGCGGCGTCAGGCACGGCCGCGAGGTTTATCAGACGCGTCTCGAGGCAAAATGGCCTATTGCCGGCAAAATGCGTGCAACGAACATCTAGAACAGGCGTCGTCACCTCAAGACCAAGCCGCTGTCGGTCTTCGGACGAGCTACGGCGCCTTGCTCGAGCAGCGAGCTTATAGTGATAGGGTAGCCCCAGGGATTCAACTTCAAGTTTGATGTCGCGAATTTCCAGCGCTGCCAATTGCGCCCGTGGGTGTGTCACATAGCTGCCCGACTTGCGCCGCCTCTCAATCAGCCCGGTTTGCGCCAACTGTGTCAACGCCTTGTTCACTGTCATTCGTGAGCATTTATATTGCTCAGCTAAATCGACTTCGAAGGGAATGCGAAAACCAGGTGGCCATTCGCCGGATAAGATGCGTTGCTCTATATCTTCGAGAATACGCTGGTGCAGCGACAGGCCGCTGGTACCTTCAGCGGGTGGCATATCAACAGCCTGATCAGCGTTCTGAAACTTCACCACATGAGCACCCCTACGAATCGCTTCTGTCTATAGACACTATTCAGCAGCTTCCGTCGGGAAAAAATGAAAGTTATAAGAGAAGCTGATGCATAACGCTGCGGAACCGGGCGGATATTTCGTCCCGCCTGTGGTGCCTACCGCCTTCCACCAATTTGCGACCCGCTACCCACACGCTGTCTGGCTTCGTACCATTGGCAAATAGCCAGGAATCCAGAACCGCGTCGTCGGTGAGATCTCCATCCGGTACGCGCAGGCTGAGGAAATTAGCAGGCTGACCAGCGGCGATGCCGGCGCCGATCGCCAATGCGATAGACCCACCTTCAAGCGCGCCGTCAAAAAGAGCGCGAGCTGTCGACTGGCCAGCCGCAGCCAGCACGTTACGCGAGCGATGCGCTAGGCGTTGAGAATATTCGAGCTGACGCAACTCGTCTGGCAGCCCGATCAGTACGTTAGAATCTGAGCCTACACCAAACTTGCCACCACCTCTGCTGAACCTCACCGCTTCGAATGTGCCATCACCGAGGTTGGCTTCTGTGATCGGGCAGAGGCCGGCAATTGCCTTGCTTTCAGCCATGCGCCGCGTTTCGGCATCAGTCATGTGGGTTGCATGAACCAGGCACCACCGACTGTCCAGATCGGCATGGTCGAGCAGCCACTCGACCGGTCGCGCACCCGACCAGGCAATACAATCCTCAACTTCCTTGACCTGTTCGGCCACGTGGATGTGGATTGGTCCGTCTTTCGTCATGGCGACCACCGCAGCAAGCTCGTGCGGCGTGACCGCTCGCAGACTATGCGGCGCAACGCCTACACGACCATCAGGCAAATCCCTCACCGCGGAACGGCAATCATCCAGAAGGCGCGCAAAGCTGTCGATGGTACTGATAAACCGGCGCTGGCCATCGTTGGGCGCCGCACCGCCGAATGCCGAGTGGGCATAGAACACCGGAAGCAGTGTGAGACCGATCCCCGTATGGGACGCTGCTGCCGCAATCCGCTGAGCCATTTCAGAAATGTCGGCGTAAGGGCGGCCATCAATATCGTGGTGCAGATAATGGAATTCGCCAACACGCGAAAAACCTGCTTCCAGCATTTCCATATAGAGCTGGCTGGCAACGGCTTCGGCATGATCCGGCGTCATCGATAGCGCAAAACGGTACATCACATTGCGCCAGCTCCAGAAGCTGTCAGCACCGGGACCCCGGGTTTCGGCAAGGCCTGCCATGCCGCGCTGAAATGCGTGGCTATGCAGGTTTGGCATGCCCGGCACGAGGATATCATGGCGCTCGTCACCCGGCTGCGCCGCAGTGCTCGCCTCGACGGAAACGATGCGGCCATCCTCAATCTTCAGCCGCACATTCTTCTGCCATCCCGCTGGCGTGAGAGCCGATTTCACATGAATGCTGGTCATGACCCATCCCTTCCTGACTGCTTCTCTTAAAAAAACACTTGCGCTCATTTTCTTTATGTCTATACATAACTGCACGAAAAGGAAAGGCCAGAAAACGATGTCTTCCATAAATTCGGCACCGAACAGCCAGCCATCAAGCGACTGTGATTGCCTGTGGCGAAACGCCCGGCTTGCAACGCTAAACCCTTCTTTGCCGGGGCTTGGCCTCATCGAAAACGGTGTCATTGCCGTTCGGGACGGTTGCATTCTCTATGTCGGCGCTGAAGAATATCTGCCTTTCCCGATTGATAACGCTGCGGAAATTATCGATTGCGGCGGACGCTGGATCACACCTGGTCTGATCGATTGCCACACGCATCTGGTCCATGCCGGGAATCGTGCCAACGAGTTTGAAATGCGCCTTGCCGGTGCCACCTATGAAGAGGTTGCCCGCGCGGGAGGCGGTATCGTCTCTTCCGTCCGCTCACTTCGCGAAGCCAGCGAAGACGAACTGGTAGCGCAGACGCTGCCACGGCTGGATGCACTGATCGCTGAGGGTGTGACCACTGTAGAAGTCAAATCCGGCTATGGGCTTGACCTTGAAAACGAAGCCAAGGCCTTGCGCGCCGCGCGACGATTGAGTGAAGAGCGCGACGTTACCGTTCGCACGTCCTTCCTAGGCGCTCACGCTTTGCCGCCTGAATTCAAGAGCGACAAGGCAGGTTACATCGACAAAGTCATCAACGAGATGATGCCCGCCATAGCGGCGGAAGGCCTGGCCGATGCGGTTGACGGTTTCTGTGAAGGTATTGCTTTTTCGACTGATGAGATGCGGCTGGTGTTTGAGGCTGCAAAAGCCCACGGTCTGCCGGTCAAGCTGCATGCCGACCAGCTTTCCAATCTGCATGGCGCAGCGCTTGCGGCAGAATATGGCGCACTGTCGGCGGATCATCTGGAATATACCGATGAAGCAGGCGCAGAGGCGATGGCAAGGAGCGGTACAGTTGCCGTCATTCTGCCTGGTGCTTTCTATTTCATTCGCGAAACGAAGAAGCCGCCGGTCGATCTGTTCCGCAAGGCGGGCGTTGCCATGGCAATTGCCACAGACAGCAATCCTGGCACCTCACCGCTGACCTCGCTGCTGCTGACCATGAACATGGCGGCGACCCTGTTCGGCATGACGGTGAACGAATGTATTGCCGGCGTGACACGGGAAGCGGCGCGTGCATTGGGTCTGGTCGATGAAGTGGGGACGCTGGAGGCCGGAAAACGGGCCGACTTCGCCATCTGGAATATCGGGCGACCGGCAGAACTCGTCTACCGCATGGGCTTTAACCCGCTGCATGCGCGCATACGCAACGGACACTGAATTTGAGGCACACGGTCTAGATCCCGTGTATTGGTGAGGACTTCAAAATGACGCTAATTCTTCAGCCGGGCTCTGTCCCGCTTTCGACCCTTGAAACAATTTACTGGACCGGAGATCCGGCCCGGCTTGATCCCTCGTTCGACAAGGGCATCGAAAAGGCCGCGGCCCGTATCGCCGAGATCGCCGCCGGAAACGCGCCCGTCTATGGCATCAATACCGGCTTCGGTAAACTGGCGAGCATCAAGATTGACGCCGCCGATGTGGCCATCCTTCAGCGTAACCTTATCCTCTCGCACTGCTGTGGCGTGGGCCAGCCGCTTGCCGAGAACATCGTTCGCCTGATCATGGCGCTGAAGCTTGTTTCGCTCGGTCGTGGCGCATCGGGCACGCGGCTCGAACTCATCCGGCTGATTGAAAGCATGCTCGAAAAGGGTGTCATACCGGTTATCCCTGAAAAAGGTTCCGTTGGTGCTTCGGGAGACCTCGCGCCACTGGCCCATATGGCAGCGGTGATGATGGGCGAAGGTGAAGCCTTCTTCAACGGCGAACAGCTTGACGGACGTACAGCCCTTGAACGCGCTGGCCTGAAGCCGGTCGTGCTGGCAGCCAAGGAAGGACTCGCACTGATCAACGGTACGCAGGTCTCCACAGCTCTCGCATTGGCTGGCCTGTTCCGCGCTCATCGTGCTGCACAATCGGCGCTTGTTACCGGTGCGCTTTCAACGGATGCCGCCATGGGTTCTTCGGCGCCGTTCCATCCTGATATTCACACTCTGCGCGGCCATAAGGGTCAGATCGATGCGGCATCGGCGCTCCGCGGCCTGCTCAAGGGATCGGTAATCCGCGATAGCCATATCGAAGGCGACGAGCGGGTTCAGGACCCTTATTGCATCCGCTGCCAGCCGCAGGTTGACGGCGCATGCCTCGATCTCCTGCGCTCTGTGGCCCGTACACTCGAAATCGAAGCCAATGCGGTGACAGACAATCCGCTGGTTCTGTCCGATAACTCGGTGGTCTCGGGCGGCAACTTCCACGCCGAGCCTGTGGCTTTTGCGGCCGACCAGATCGCGCTCGCCATCTGCGAAATCGGTGCCATCGCGCAGCGGCGCATCGCGTTGCTGGTCGATCCGGCTCTTTCTTACGGCCTGCCGGCATTCCTTGCCAAAACACCAGGTCTCAACTCTGGCCTGATGATCGCAGAAGTGACATCTGCGGCGCTGATGTCGGAAAACAAGCAGATGTCGCATCCTGCCTCGGTTGACTCGACCCCGACTTCGGCCAACCAGGAAGACCACGTCTCCATGGCCTGCCACGGTGCACGTCGCCTCTTGCAGATGACCGACAACCTGTTTGCGATTATCGGCATCGAGGCGCTGACCGCCGCCCAGGGCATAGATTTCCGCAGCCCCCTCACCACAAGCCCGGAACTGTCCAATGCCATCGCAGCGATCCGCAAGGTCGTTCCGACACTGGACGTCGACCGCTACATGGCAACCGACCTCAAGGCGGCGAGCGAGCTTGTTGCGACCGGTGCTCTGAACGCTGCGGTTTCCGGCGGTATTCTTCCGGTTCTGGAGGCGTGAGGTGAGCGTCTTTGAAGTCAGACAGGGTAGCTCCCCCGTTATTCTTGGCTTTCCCCACACCGGCACGGATGTTCCGCCCGCGATATGGGAGCGGCTGAACGACAACGGACGGGTTCTCGCCGACACCGACTGGCATATCCATCATCTCTACGACGGCCTGTCGCCGGATGTGACGACGGTGCGCGCCACCTTCCATCGCTATGTCATCGATGCCAATCGTGACCCGGCAGGGAACAGTCTTTATCCCGGTCAGAATACCACCGGGCTTGTTCCTGATACGGATTTCGATGGCCTGGCAATCTGGAAGGATGGCGAGGAGCCGACCGAAACGGACATCGCATCCCGCCTGGCCGGGTTCCATGCGCCTTATCACGCAGCACTTGCTGCCGAGATCGAGCGGGTGAAGGCAATCCACTGCGTTGCGGTGCTCTATGATTGCCATTCGATCCGGTCGGGCATCCCGTTCCTGTTCGAAGGCACATTGCCCGATTTCAACATTGGCACAGATTCGGGCAAAACCTGCGACCTCACAATTCAGGATGCAACTATCGATGTCGTTTCGAATGCACAGGGATATACCAGCATTCTGAACGGCCGCTTCAAGGGCGGCTGGACGACGCGGCATTATGGTCAGCCCGAAACCAGAGTTCATGCAATCCAGATGGAACTGGCGCAAGCCACCCATCTGATCACTGAGACACCGCCCTTCGCGTACGACGAAAGCAAGGCGGAACAGCTTCGCATTCACCTCAAAGACATTCTCACGCGCATCGAAACAGCAGCGCTGACATTGGCAAATACGAAAAAGGGAACAAAATGACCAATCCTCGTCACAATATCCGCGACGTCCGCGCCGCTCGCGGGACAGAACTGACCGCAAAATCCTGGATGACCGAAGCACCGCTTCGGATGCTGATGAACAATCTCGATCCGGAGGTCGCAGAAAACCCGCATGAGCTGGTGGTCTACGGCGGCATTGGCCGCGCTGCCCGCACATGGGCGGATTTCGACAAGATCGTCGAAACGCTGCGCGACCTCAACGAAGACGAAACCTTGATGGTGCAGTCCGGCAAGCCTGTCGGCGTGTTCCGCACCCACAAGGATGCACCACGCGTGCTGATCGCCAATTCCAACCTCGTGCCACACTGGGCAACCTGGGACCATTTCAACGAACTGGATAAGAAGGGTCTGGCAATGTATGGCCAGATGACCGCCGGCTCGTGGATCTATATCGGCAGCCAGGGCATCGTGCAGGGCACCTACGAAACCTTCGTCGAGGCCGGCCGCCAGCATTATAACGGCGACCTCAAGGGCAAATGGGTGGTGACCGGTGGCCTCGGCGGAATGGGAGGCGCACAGCCACTCGCAGCCGTCATGGCTGGGGCTTCATGCCTTGCCATCGAGTGCAACCCGGATTCGATCGATTTCCGTCTGCGCACCCGCTACATCGACGAAAAGGCCGAAACGCTCGATGAAGCGCTGGCGATGATCGACCGCTGGACTAAGGCTGGTGAAGCCAAATCCGTTGGTCTGCTGGGCAATGCTGCAGAAATCCTTCCCGAAATGGTTCGCCGTGGTATTCGCCCCGATATGGTCACCGACCAGACCTCGGCGCACGACCCGATCAACGGCTACCTGCCAAAGGGCTGGACAATGGCCGAGTGGAAAGAAAAGCGCGTAAGCGATCCGAAAGCTGTCGAAAAGGCTGCCCGCGCCTCGATGCGCGAACATGTCGAGGCGATGATCGCCTTCCAGGACATGGGCATCCCCACCTTCGATTATGGCAACAACATCCGCCAAGTCGCCAAGGAAGAAGGTCTCGAAAACGCCTTTGCATTCCCTGGCTTCGTGCCAGCCTATATCCGTCCGCTGTTTTGCCGTGGCATCGGTCCATTCCGCTGGGCGGCGCTGTCTGGCGATCCGGAAGATATCCGCAAGACAGATGCCAAGGTGAAGGAACTGACACCGGGCAACAAGCATCTTCACAACTGGCTTGACATGGCTGCGGAACGCATTGCGTTTCAGGGTCTTCCGGCACGCATTTGCTGGGTCGGTCTCGGCGATCGTCACCGCCTCGGCCTGGCCTTCAACGAAATGGTCAGGAGTGGTGAGCTCTCTGCTCCGGTCGTCATCGGTCGTGACCATCTCGATAGCGGGTCTGTCGCCTCGCCGAACCGCGAAACCGAGGCGATGAAGGACGGCTCTGATGCCGTGTCCGACTGGCCATTGCTAAATGCGCTACTCAACACAGCATCCGGCGCAACATGGGTTTCGTTGCATCACGGCGGCGGTGTCGGCATGGGCTTCAGTCAGCATTCCGGTGTTGTCATCTGCGCCGATGGCACGGATGATGCAGCGCGCCGTCTCGACCGCGTTCTCTGGAACGACCCAGCAACCGGCGTCATGCGCCATGCCGATGCGGGCTATGATATCGCGCTCGATTGCGCGAAGGAAAAGGGCCTGCGTCTGCCGGGCATTCTCGGTAAGTAAACAAAAACCCGGGCTTCGAGCTATGGTTTGAAGCCCGGCCGACCGTGTCAAAACATTTGGGCCGCTACCATGAAGATACTGCGCAACAATGACCATCGACGCATGCCATGGAAGAATGGTGGCGGTGAGACAACAGAGATCGCAGTTTTTCCACCGGATGCCGATCTGTCTGAATTTGGCTGGCGCGTCAGCATGGCAACGGTCGCAAGCGACGGGCCTTTCTCTGTATTTTCCGGGATAGATCGCACCCTGTCGATCCTTGAAGGCGAGGGGATGGAGCTCGATATTGCCGGGCGCCAGCCTGTCGTGTTAACCCGGGCATCGGAGCCACTGGCCTTTCCCGCCGATGCTGCAACATCCGCTCGCCTTGTAGCGGGCACCATCACCGATCTCAACATCATGACCCGGCGCGGACAATGGACGCATAAGGTGGAGCGGCGGACATTCGAGGGCCAGCATGATCTTTATGCCGATGGTGGTGTCACGCTGCTTCTCGTTCTCGGCCATCTGCGGATCGACCATGGAGGTCATGCAGAGGAACTTGGCGCGCTCGATTGTGCCATACTGGATGGCACCATGACGATCACCTCCGATATGCCGGTGGATTCCTTCCTGATCCGCATCACCCCGGTCTGAGCGCGAGAAGCCAGAGCCTGCCTGGTTCTTTATGAACCTCACAGACTCCGGATGCGTGGCCGCTATTCCCGGTTATTCATGACTTGTGCCTCAAGCCCCAGAATGAGGGTTTCGAGCAAAAAGTCATATCCATCATCGAGAGGGGCGGCTTCGCCATTTTGCCAGCGCATGACGAATGCCCGGTTGTACATCTGCGGCAGGTGCTGCGTAACAAGCGGAAATTCCTTCCGGTCGAGGTCTTCCAGCCCCTTGTCAAAGGCTGTAACCCACTCCGAGCCCGGAACTGCGCTGTCTGCGGCGAGCTCGATGGTGACGTAACCTTCAAGCGCGCCGACTATAGCGTTGAACGCGTTGATCAGACCCTGTCCGTCAAAACCTGCTTTGGTCAGTGCGTGCAGGATGACCTCAACCCACGGAGCGTTTGGTGCTCCATTGGAGCGGATATGCGGTCCCAATAGAGGTGCTGCCCGTGGGTGCTCATGAATGCGCGCGCGAAAGCGCCTGAACAGTATCCTGATCGTTTCACGCCAGTCGTCCGAAATTTCGTCCGGCATGACCAGAGTTGCGATAAGTGAGCCGGAAATTTCAGCGAAAAGATCCGCCTTCGCGCCACCGACATGCCAATATAGAGCGGTTGGATAAACTTGCAGGCGGCGCGCCAGCGCACGGACGGAGAAGCCCGTTAGGCCCTCATCATCGATGAGGGCGATGGCCTCCTCCACTATCCGCTCCCGGGTGAGCCCGATGGCCGCAGCGCGACCAAGGGGACGTTTTTTCAAGATAGGATCCTTCTTCGACACTGTCATCCGTTGTAACTATGTAAGTGTGAGGAGCAGTTCGAGTTCCTGAGCAAATCTGTCATTGTCTTTTGCCGTCCCAATACTGACTCTCAGGAAGTTGGTGTAATTCGCCTCCATCCAGGGTTTGACGATGATTCCCTTCTGAAGCAAGGCTTTCGCCACGGTTGCGGCGTCTTTTTCTAGATCGAGAAACAGGAAATTGGTCTGGGATGGAACGACGCGAACGCCCATTTTACGCAAGCGTTCTGTGAGAATGACCCTATCGGCCTTGATTCTTGCTGTGACATTTTGCATCCACTCTTCATCCTGCAAGGCAGCAGTCGCCGCCGCCTGTGCAACGGAGTTGACGTTAAATGGCGTGAGTGTCGAGCGCATGGCGCGGGCAATGCCGGCATCCGAGGCAACACCATACCCCACACGCAGACCGGCCAGACCATAGGCCTTGGAGAAGGTGCGCAGCACGACCCAGGAAAGGCCCGTGCGGTTTTGCAGCACCTTCAGACCATCGGGATAGTCGGAATCGATGAGTTCGAAGTAAGCCTCGTCCAGAACGAAAAGGGTTCCGGGCAACGTTGCGTCTAGAAGTCGTTCAAGTTCTGGCAGTGCAAGGGCTACACCGACAGGATTGGAGGGAGAAGAGATAAAGACGATCTTCGGTCGCCGGGCAAGCTGCTCTTCCAGAGCGTCGATATTGAATTCAAGCTTATCCGTCATAGGCACTTTTACGACCCGTGCACCCGCTGCCATCGGCTCTATCTCATGAAGCCCGAAGCTGGGGGATACGGTCAGGACGACATCACCCTTTTGCAGATAGGCGCGGCAGAGGGCTGCGATCAGTTCCTCGGACCCGTTGCCGCAGGTGATCCGCTCAATACCGACGCCCAGCTTATCTGACAGGGCATGGCGCAATGTCGATGCGGCTGAATCACTGTAGCGGGAAGGGTCTATGCCACTAAGCGCTGCCGTGACGGCAGGTGAAACACCGTATGGATTCTCATTGCTTGCAAGTGCTGCAACATCCTGCCGCCCGCTGACCCGCCTGGCGACAGATGCCGTTATTCCGGCATTGTATGCAGGAAGTGCCGCGACTTCCGGGCGGGACTTGAGGGCATTTTCCTCGATTAGTGACATGTCTGGACCTTCCACAAGATGACGTTCCGGTTGTTCATTCCGATGCACTCCCATGCCAAGCAGGAGTTTTGCCTGCCACAACATCTGGTTTCGCCATTCAAGCGGTCGCCCCTGCCGGGTACCGAGGAAAATTGCGAAGTCAGAAATACATCATTGACAGAATAATAGGTATATACATAATATCAATTGGCCAGTGAACAAAAAAATCATTCTGGGAAAAGGAAAGTGATTTTTTTGAGAAAGACCATTTCGCGAATAAGGGCGCGCGAAGTGATGCATCAGTGCCCTCACAACAATAGGGAGCGCCATAATGGGCATTTCAACATTCGTGAAAACTGCGGCAATCTGCCTTGCCGGGGTCGCCATCGGTTTTTCATCCGCGCATGCCGACCAACTCGCCGACATCAAGGCGAGCGGTAAAATCCATTTCGCAACCGAAATGCTTTACCCACCTTTCGATATGCTTGTGAATGGCAAGTACGAAGGCTTCTGCCGCGATCTGGCGGATCTCGTAACTTCAGAACTGGGTGTTAAGCCTGAATACCAGGACCTTCCATGGACGGCTGTGCTTCCAGGCCTGGAAGCTGGCAAATTCGACATGACGAATGCTCCGGTCACGATCACGCATGAGCGTATGGAGCGCTATACCTTTACTCTTCCGATTTCCGACGCGACCGTTGGGCTGGTCAAGCGCACTGGCGATGATACGATCAAAAAGCCTGAAGACATCACAGGCAAGACGATTGCTGCGCAGAAGGGCTCGGCAGAACTTGGCGAGTTGAAGGCGTTTGCAGCCAAGCTCAAAGATGTGACGGTCAAGGAATATGCCTCTACCGAAGATGCCTATGCCGATCTAGCCGCAGGGCGGATTGATGCTGTTGCCAACGGCGCGCCGCTTGGTGCTTACGCCGCCTCCAAGCGTCCTGAACTTTTCTCAACCGTCAGCCCACCGTTCGGTGAAAAATCCTACTACGCCTGGGCAGCACGCAAGGGAGAAAAGAGCGCCACTCTGGTCACGGAAATCAACGCCATTCTGATCAAGCTGCAGGACGACGGACGACTTGGCGAGATTCAAAAGAAGTGGTTCGGACAGGTCATCGAGCTGCCGAAGACTTTTCCGGACGTCAAGTAATAGAGACTTCGTCACGGGCAGCTTTATAGCTGCCCGTCAGTCGGGAGGCGACAATGTTCTCATTTCAGGTCATCATTGACAATCTACCCCAGTTGCTCTGGGCTGCGCGGCTGACACTTCTGGTTTCAGTCCTTGGAGTGGCCATCGGGCTTGTTCTTGGCGCTGTTCTCTGTGCGGCCAGAATATCGCCGATCAGTAGTATCCGTACGGCCAGCGCTATCTACACGAGCTTTTTCCGCGGCGTACCGCTGCTCGTTCAGCTTCTTCTGTTCTACTATATGCTTCCGGTCATCGGTTTAAACGTTCCAGCAATGGTGGCTGCCGTCGGCACGGTCGGCTTGTGTTCATCAGCCTATGTCGCAGAGTATCTGCGTGGCGCGATCAACGCGATCCCGCCGGGACAGCGCGAAGCGGCGGTTACGCTCGGGTTTGCTCCAGCCCGGATCTGGACACGGATTATTCTACCGCAGGCTTTTCGGATTTCGCTGCCGGCGCTCGTCAATGAACTAATCTTGCTGGTGAAAGCATCGTCCTTGGTCTCGCTTGTCGGCATCACAGAGTTGACCCGAACAAGCCAGGCCCTGTCTTCGGCAACCTATCGCCCTCTTGAAATCTTCAGTTCGGCTGCCGCGGTCTATCTCGTTATCAATCTTTCCCTCGCGCTGCTTGGGCGTTTTCTTGAAAAAAGGAGCGCGATCTGATGGATATCAACCTCTTCATTGAATACGGCCCGGCGCTCTTGTCCGGTTTCGGAATGACGATCCTGTGTTGGGCAATCGGCACCATTGGCGGCGCAATTGTCGGCTTCACGATCGCTATTATACAACGCTACTCGAACGGCTTTGTTCGGGCAATCTTGCAGACCTATATCGAGGTTATTCGAGGCACGCCATTTCTCGTACAGCTCTTTCTGCTATATTATGGTGGCCCGCATCTGGGCCTGCGACTTGGAAGCCTTGAATCCGGTCTCGTTGGCCTGATCATCTATGGAAGCCCATATTTCGCAGAAATATTCCGCGCCGGTTTTCAGTCGGTCCCTCACGGACAGATCGAGGCAGCGAGGGCAATGAGCTTTTCGGAAGCCAGCATCGTTCGCCGCATCATGATCCCTATCCTGCTGGTTTCGACACTGCCGGCTTTGACCAATTTTGCGATTATCCTCACAAAGGAAACCGTCATCCTGTCGGTCGTTACCGTGCCGGAACTTCTGTACCAGGTGCAGACGATGTCGGCAGAGACCTTTGCCTTCGTTGAAGCGAACATCGCACTGGCGCTCTTTTTCTGGATTTTCGTTGAAGCCATATCGCGTTTCGGGCGGATGCTCGAAACCCGTGTCACCCATTATCTGATCAAGTGAGAACCGTTATGTCCATGTCTTCGGCTGACCTTTTGAAGGTTTCCAAAAGCTTCGGCACCTTCAGGGCGCTGCATGAAGTCTCGCTTCATGTTCCGCCAGGCAAGGTGACCTGCCTCATCGGCCCCTCCGGCTCAGGCAAATCCACGTTGCTTCGCTGTATCAATTTTCTGGAGCAATATGACTCCGGTGAAGTGCGTATCGATGGCGAACTGATAGGCTATGACAGCCCCGGCGGCCCGAAAATGTCCGCTGCCAAGCTGCGCGAAATGCGCCGCAAGATCGGAATGGTCTTCCAGCAATTCAATTTGTGGCCGCATATGACGGCGCTGCAGAATGTTGCGGAACCGCTTGTTCAGGTGCGCGGCCTGTCGCTTCGCGATGCGAAGGATAAGGCCATGGAAGCCCTGACCAAGGTCGGCCTTTCAGACAAAGGTGAGAACTATCCGAGCCGCCTGTCGGGCGGACAGCAGCAGCGGGTGGCAATTGCACGCGCCATTGCAATCCAGCCTCGGCTGATGCTGTTTGATGAGCCTACATCCGCGCTTGACCCTGAACTCATCGGTGAAGTTCTGCAGGTGATGAAGACACTTGCAGCGGAAGGTATGACCATGGTTGTCGTCACCCATGAAATGGGTTTCGCCTCGCATGTCGCCGATCAGGTGGCCTTCATGGTCTCAGGAAAAATGGTTGCCACCGGAAGTCCGTCCGAGATTTTCAGAAACCCTTCGGACCCTCGTCTGGAAGCGTTCCTTCACAGCTATCATGAACGTAATGACATCTGAACGCGGTTCGAAGTCACCGCAACGGCAGATTTCGTGAAGACATAGACAAGAAAGACAAATCAGAATGACAAGATCAACACTGCCATTTTCGCCGCTCCGCCGTGTCGGCAATACGGTCTATCTGTCGGGAGAGCTTGGCTTTGACGCGTCAGGCCAGATCGGCGGCGATATTGTCCAGCAAACAGAAACCACCCTGAACCGGATAGAAACCACGCTTGCCAACATTGGCCTTTCGCGCCGGGATATCGTTTCTTGCGCCTGCTATCTGGTTCACAAACATGATTTTGCAGGCTTCAACCAGGCATACCGGACATTTTTCGCAGAAGGTGAACTACCGACAAGAACCACGATCGTCACTGATCTGGTGCTTGATGCACTGATCGAAATTACGGTTATCGCCCAGGCGCAGGAATTGTGATCGCACATGACTGACTTTATCGTTCTCGGCGCGGGCATGGTTGGCGTGACGACCGCGTTGGCTTTGCAGGAATGCGGGCATCACGTCACTGTAGTGGACCGTAATCCCTCAGCCTGTGAGGCCAGCTACGGGAACGCAGGAATTATCCAGGTTGAAGCCACAGAACCCTACGGCTTTCCACGCGATCCCTTGAGCCTGATCCGTCTGGCCTTCGGGCTGGATAACTCCGTAAACTACCAGTTGGCTGCTCTTCCCGCTGCTGCCGGTTCGCTGGCAGGGTATTTTCTGAACTCGGCACCTCGTCGGCATCGGGAGATTTCATCTGTCTACCGCACCATCATCGAGCCCTCTGGAACAACACACGATCAACTCATCCATGCCTCCGGAGCCGAGCGGCTGATCAGACGCAACGGATACATCCAGATGTATCGCGGCAAGGCGGCTTTCGAGAAAGACGTGCAAAACGCTGAACGTTTAACGCGCGAATATGGTACACAGACCATGATCCTCGACAACGCAAATTTACAGAAAATGGAGCCGGTGCTGCAACGCGATTTCGTCGGGGCTATCCACTGGCGTGCCAGCCGGAGTTGCATCGACCCTGCCGCTCTGATCCAGGCCTATGCGGACCTCTTTCAGAGCCGGGGCGGCAGCCTCGTACAAGGAGATGCCGCAACGCTCGCCTCGTCGGGGGCAGGCTGGCAGGTGACGTTGAGCGATGGAGGCGTGGCTAAGGGTGAACAGGTTGTGGTCGCTTTAGGGAGCTGGTCGCCACAATTTTTGCGCCGCTTCGGGCATGTCTTCCCTATGATATACAAGCGTGGCTACCACCGCCACTATGATGCACCTTCTCTTCCCACCCGACCGCTTTTCGATGTGCAGGCGGCGGTTCTTTATTGCCCCATGAGACAGGGCTTGCGGCTGACAACTGGTGCTGAAATCGCCCGTTTTCCGAATGCACCCAAGACATCAAAACAACTTGAACGGGGTGAGAAGGCAGCGCGTGAAGTGCTGGATGTGGGTAACCCGATCGACCGTGAATCCTGGGCTGGCTGGCGACCCTGCATGCCGGACATGTTGCCGGTCATCGGCAAATTGCCTGGGGTAGACGGCATCTGGTGTAACTTTGGTCATGGCCATCACGGCTTCACGTTAGGACCGTCCACGGCACAGCTTTTGATTGGCGAGGTATCCGGCAAGCCTTTGAGCGCTCTCTCTTCGAGATTTTCACCAGCACGCTTTCAATAAAAGCGCACCGCAAGCCGTTGCCAAGGAGGTTGTACTTCTTCTGAAACAAAACTCGACACCGCATGATGCGCGTTGATTATACCGCCCGGAGGCCATGTCTTGTTTCACAATGGTAGTCAACAACGGTGCGGTTTGATCCGGTCCCATTGGTTTGAAGGGATTGACATGTTTCGAAAATCAAATCTCATGACGCGCGTACTAGTCGCCGCATCACTGGTCGTGGTTGTTGCGTTTGTCAGTTTTTCCATCTGTATCGACAGTCTCCATTATGATGCGACAACACGCGCCGTCCAATGACACCGTTTCGAATATCCTGGCAAAGCTGCAGCTTGAACGGCGTCGAATGCCGTCGATAAGGTCCTCGGGACTTCATGAGCCTTCTCCGATTGAGGCCCACAGAGCGTATCAGTTTTTTCGTACCCCATGGTCCAGCCCGAGGGGCTCACTCCAATGCCGGGTCAGCTCTCAGCGCAAATCAACAGTCCGAGGACCTCTTGAACAGTTGCGCGCCTTACTTCCTGTGGAAACCTGTCCTGTGCAAACCTTTAACCCAGCCGTACGACACGCAAATTGTTCGTCGCACCGCTTTGCCCGAAGGGAATGCCTGCGACGACGACGATGGTGTCGCAAGGCTCGACCAGACCGGAATCGTGGGCGAGCCGAGTGGCCGTTTCAACCATCTCCTCGTAGAAGCCGACGTCTTCCGAAAGCATACTTCTTGCGCCCCACATCAGACATAGTCTGCGGGCGATGTTCTCGTTCGGCGTGACGGCAAGGATCGGCGTTTTCGGCCGCTCGCGGGAAATCCGCGTCACTGTTGCGCCGCTGGTGGTGAAGCCGACGATGGCGGCTGCGTTGATTGAATGCGCCAGATTTGCGGAAGCGGCGGCAACCGCGTGCCGCGGCGACGGTTCCGCGCGCATCGGTACGGCGTCGATGAGCGGCCGATAGAGCCGATGCTGCTCCGTACTGCGAATGATCCTATCCATCATCGCCACGGCTTCCTGCGGATATTTGCCGCTGGCGGATTCTGCCGAAAGCATCACTGCATCCGCGCCGTCATAAATGGCGGTCGCTACGTCCGAAGCTTCGGCGCGCGTAGGCGTTGGCGAAGCGACCATCGAATCCAGCATCTGGGTCGCGACGATCACCGGCTTCGCTGCCAGACGGCAGGCGCGCACAAGCTCCTTTTGCCATCCCGGCACATCCTCGTGCGGGATTTCGACACCCAGATCGCCACGGGCGACCATGACCGCATCGGCGAGCTGGATGATGTCATCGATCTGATCCAGCGCTTGCGGCTTTTCAATCTTGGCGACCAGTCCTGCTCGACCTTGTATGAGCGCATGCGCCTCGATAAGATCCGATGCCTTCTGGACAAAAGAGAGAGCCACCCAATCCATGCCGAGCGACAACCCGAACTCCAGATCGGCGAGGTCCTTGGGGGTGAGCGGCGACATTTCGAGAGCCGTGCCCGGCAGGTTTACACCCTTGCGATTGGAAATCACGCCACCTGTCACGACCTCAGCTTCTATCCTTTGCGTGTCGACGCCGGTCACCTGCACGCGAACACGGCCGTCGTCAATCAACAGGTGTTGGCCGTGTGCCACCGCATCGAAGATTTCTCTGTGCGGCAGCGGTATCGTTAAGGCGTCGCCATCCTTGCCTTCGAGCACGAAGCCGATCCGATCGCCGTTGCTGACCTCAATGCGGCCATTGGCGACGGTTCCGACGCGAATTTTCGGTCCCTGCAGATCCTGCAGAATGCCAATGGGATGACCGATCTGCATTTCCAGTGCTCGGATGGCGGCATGAACGCTGGCGTGATCCTCTTGCGTCCCATGGCTGAAATTCAGCCGGAAAGTATCGACGCCCGCCTGATGCAGCGCTGCCAGCATCTTTGGCGACGCACTTGCCGGGCCCACGGTTGCCACGATTTTTGCACGGCGAAAATTGTGCATTAGTTTCATTTCCTGTTTCATTGAAAGACCTACCGCTCAATCGCCAGTGGCTATGAGCACGGCCCGGAAATCATTGACGTTTGTTCGGGTCGGCCCGGTGACTATGAGATCGTCCAAGCGCTCGAAAAAACTGTATGCATCGTTGTTGGCGAGATACTCAGCCGCGTTCAAACCCATTGCCTGCGCGCGCGCCAGTGTGTCTGGCCGTAGGATCGCACCGGCATTGTCTTCCGATCCGTCGATGCCGTCGGTGTCGCAGGCGAGAGCATAAGTGCTGGAAGTGCCTTCAAGAGAGACCGCCAGTGATAGCAGAAACTCGACATTGCGCCCACCACGGCCGTTGCCACGCACCCTGACCGTGGTTTCTCCGCCGGATAGTAGCAGGGCAGGCCCAGCAACCGGCTGGCCGAAGTCACGGATCTGCCGCGTGATTGCGGCGTGGAACGTAGCCACGTCCCGTGCTTCCCCTTCGATGCGATTGCTGAGGATCAGAGGCGTGAGGCCGAGATCGATGGCCTTGTTTGCTGCTGCTTCCAGCGCATGCTGGGCCGAAGCAACTATCGCCACGCGGTTGGCGGGGTTGGATATGGTCACATCGCGTTGGTAAGGGTCGCATAGCAAAGTGCGCACATGCTCAGGAACGGGGATGCCGTAACGATCAAGAATGGCGATCGCTTCGGCGGAAGTGCTGGCGTCGGGTATGGTCGGGCCGGAGGCGACTACCGCAGGATCGTCGCCGGGAACATCGGAAATCACCAGGGTGACGATGCGGGCTCCACCACAAGCGTCGGCCAGCCTGCCGCCTTTGATGGCCGAGAGATGCCTACGAACGCAGTTCATTTCGGAAATCGGCGCCCCGCTTAAAAGAAGCGCCCTGTTTATCGCACGCTTTTCCTCCAGGGTGACGCAGGGCGCCGGCATGGTCAGAAGCGAAGAACCGCCTCCGGAGATGAGGCAAAGGACCATATCGTTTGGTCCAAGCCCGGAAACGAGGTCGAGAATCCGGCGTGCCGCATCCGCGCCAGCTTCGTCGGGGACCGGGTGCCCAGCCTCAACGACCTCGATCTGGTGGCAATCGGCGCCGTGGCCGTACCGCGTCACGACCAGACCCTGCAGCGCGCCGCGCCAGTTTTCCTCCACGGCCTGGGCCATGCGGGCCGCGGCCTTGCCCGCGCCCACCACCACCGTGCGCCCGTTCTGCGGCGGGGTCGGTAGAAACGGCGGCACGACGACCAGAGGGTCAACGGCTTTCAGAGCGGCAGCAAACACTGCCGTCAGACATTCTTCGGGTGAAATGGGGGCTGACATGAGGATCTGGCTCTTTGCGAACTGAGCATTCGACACTGTGCTATTCATCTCGTTCTCCGGGAATTTGCCGACATCGACGGATAGCCATGTGATCTGCCCGTGCCACAAAATTCTGCGGGCGCGGGCAGAAGCATAGTCAACGCTGCATGGTTTTCGGGATGAATGCGGTGACGCAAACCGCGCCGATGCACAGGCTCATGGCAAGCGCGTACATCCCTGCGTTGGTGCTGCCGGTCGCATCGCGGATTGCACCAATGAGATAGGGGCTGGCGAAACCGGCGAGATTGCCGATGGAGTTGATGATGGCGATGCCCGCCGCCGCTGCCACACCGCCTAGATATCCGGTCGGTAAAGTCCAGAACAGGGGCAGCGTCGTCAGAATGCCGAGTGTTGCCAGGGAAAGCGCCACAAGCGACAGGGGAATACTCGTCAACACCAGCGTGGAAAGCAGGAGACCAAAAGCTCCGATCACGGCGCAGATTGCGATGTGCCAGCGGCGTTCGCCACTGAGATCGGAGTTGCGGCTGATTAGGATCATACCTACAGCAGCGGTCGCGTACGGAATTGCCGTTAGCAGACCTACCTCCATGACGTCTTTCGCACCGGCATTCTTGATGAGTTGCGGCAGCCAGAAGCTGATACCGTAGAGGCCCATGATGCAGCAGAAATAGATTGCCGAAAGCAGCCAGACCTTGCCGTTGGTAAAGACGGAACCGATTGTCATGGTCCGCTTCTTGCTGTCGTCATTGGCGAGGTCGGCCTCGATCAGGGACTTCTCGTCGTCAGAGAGCCATTTTGCACCACGAACGCTGTCGTCGAGATAGAATAACACAAAGATGCCGAGCAGAACGCTGGGAATGCCTTCCAGCAGGAACATCCATTGCCAACCGGACCAGCCGTTCAGGCCGGCAAAATCCTGCATGATCCAGCCCGACAGCGGTCCGCCGATGACACCGGCAAAAGCGATGCCGGTCATAAACGTGGCGACGATACGCGCCCGGCGATCCGCTGGAAACCAGTAGGTGAGATAGAGAATGACGCCGGGAAAGAACCCAGCTTCTGCGACCCCCAGCAGGAAGCGCAGGACATAGAACATCTCTGCCGATGTGACGAACATCATGGCTGCGGAGATCACACCCCATGTCACCATGATACGGGCGATCCAGACTTTGGCGCCGACCCGCGACAGGATGATATTGCTGGGAACTTCGAATATGAAATAGCCGATGAAGAAAATGCCCGCGCCGATACCGTACACCGTATCACTCAGCGAAAGATCGGACATCATCTGCAGCTTGGCAAAGCCTACATTGACGCGATCGAGGTATGAGGCGACGTAACAAATGAAGAGCAAGGGAACGAGGCGCCAAAACACCTTGTTGTAAACAGCACTGGCTTTGACCGCACGATCAAACGGCAGCGAACTTTCCGCCGCAAAAGCGGTTTCTCTTTGCATGATATCCTCCCAGATATGCATCGGGGCTAAGGCAGCCCGTCGATATCTGGTGCGTAACAACGGAGTGAACTGCGCGCCAATCGTTTTTCGGAATTGAGGCAATTCGCAAAGGGAATGACGTTGCTTTATTTGATATATTGCTGATTTAAAAGGGGGTTTATTTTGCGCCTGTTTCAGCGCCGAGGATAGGAGGATCCCCCACCATACTCGCCAGAACATGCAGCATGGCGGCAGTAGCTCCGTCCTCCCGGCGGTTTTCAGGGTAGATGAAAGACAGCGGACAGAGCGGAACAGCACCGTCCCAAAAAATCAGTTCACCGTCCCTTGCTGCAGCCCGGATTACTTCCTCACGCATCAGGCAAAGCCCCACGCCGCTCTTGACGAGGCTAACCATAGAAGCTTCCTGATCGACCTCGATGGCCACTGCGGGCGGCGCGATACCGGCATCGCCGAAGATCTTGTGAAAGATACGGTGTTGGGAACTATGAACATGCGGTCCGATCCAGGGCAGGCTCGCCAGGTCGTGGACCGTTGCACCGACCAGCTTCGATGCCCAAGTCGGCGGCGCTATGACGACATAGACAACCTGCCGAAGCTCGACGGCCGCGATTGAGGGATCTTCCACTTTTCCAAGATAGTATCCGGCCTCCAGCTCTCCCGATCGTACCTGGTGCAGGATGTCCCCGGAAATTCCATGCTGAAGCCTGATGTCGATCATCGGATGCCATCGAAGCATGCGAGCCAGAAAATCACCCAGGCGCAAAGAATCCGGGTCTATGATCGTCCCCAACCGCACGATACCGGCCACTTCGCCCCGAAGTTGCGCCGCTTTGTTGGTTAACGCAACAGCCGAACTCAGGGTTACTTCGGCTAGCGACAAGATGTCCCTGCCACTCTTGGTCAGCAATACACCGGTCGGGGTTCGTTCGAAGAGGGAAAGCCCTAATTCCTCCTCCAGCGCCTTTATGTGCTTTGAGACGGCAGGTTGGCTGAGGTGAAGCTGTTCCGATGCACGCGTCAGATGCTGACACCGTGCGACGGCAAGGAACGTCCTGAGCTGGTAGATCTCCATGATCCTGGCATTTTCCACGCGACAGATAATCCAGGAAGTATACCGAGACTGCCGTTCTCGCCAGAAGTTTTATCTGAAGCAGCCAAGGCATCATCGTTCCCTTTGCTGCTCTTGAACCGAATCGAATCTTAGACTGATGAAGCGTGCCGTCGTGCAGATGCGATCCGTGGTTTTCTGGAGCGCAACTCTAACGGTGCGACGGCCGCAGAAGTTGCACAGTTGGCGGCCGCATCGCAGAATGATCGTCGCTCGCCTCGAGGACATCGACCTCCAAAAGCGCGCCAGGCGCCGCAGTGAACAGAAGGTCGTGAAGACGACACCGGCAGTTCCCGGAGCGTTCGGCGCGTCCCGTTCCTTGGAAGTCGTGCAGATCGATCATACCAAGGCCGATGTCTTCGTTGTTGGCGAGGAAACCCGGCAGCCGATCGGCCGCCCATGGCTGACCTTGGCGATGCGTTTCGAAAGCGGTGTTAGGCTGGTTCGCCGGCAGGCAGCCAGGCCTCGCGCAGAACATCGAACTGCTTGTCGATCCCGGCAGCCAGCTAAAACCCATCGAACCCGTCAATCCTCTTCGCAGAGGTACTAGCGGCATTTCCTGTCAATCGCTGCAACTCGAGGAAGAGAAAACGCGTCTCAAGCAGGTTGACGATGCGAAGCACGGTTTCAACGGCATCCAACGGCTTGACGAGAAAATCCTTGGCCCCCAACGACAATGCTCGGCGGCGCGTTGTAATGGAAATGTCCGCCGTCAACACCACGATAGGAACGAAGCCGCGCGGACCGATAAGACGGGAAAACGCCTCCAGTAGTTGAAAGCCATCGATGTGCGGCATCATAAGGTCTAGCAGTACGATATCGGGCTTCAAATCGCGAAATATTTCGAGCGCGTTACGAGGATCAGTCGTCGAACAGATCCGCTCAAAGCCCTCTCGTTGCAGAAGCCGCGTCAAAAGCGCAATGTTGGCAGGCTCGTCATCGATGATCAGAAATCTCGCGTCGGGAGGAATGTCGATGGTCGTGTTCAGCATGCTATGTCTTCCACGGTCTTTACGAAGAGGCGCAGGTCAAGCGGCTTGGTGAGATAGGTTGTCGCCTCGGTCGCCATGGCCTTCTGGCGGGTCGCCTCCGTGGCGTCAGCACTGAGGACGACGACAGAAATCGCCCGGGTCTTGGGATCACTTCGTAGCATCTGAAGGACGTCAAGACCGCTCATGTCGGGCAGATCGAGGTCAAGAAGGATGAGGTCAGGCTTGTGCTGCACCGCCAAGGCCAAGCCCAATTCGCCAAGCATCGCCGATATCACGTCGCAGCCAAAATGGCGCGTCATTACATTCTCGATCAGACTGAGACTTTGCGAATTGTCTTCGATGCACAGCACTTTGGTGAGCTTGCTGTCGCTTGGACCCGATTTTATCGCCTGCATCGGCGCTATTTCGTCTAAAGCTTCTTTGTGAACACCGATGGGCAGGAGCACCGAAAACTTGGTGCCTTCAGGCGATGTTTCCACAAGTTCCAACCCTCCGCCCATCGCTTCTGTCAGGTGTTTGGACAAGGCAAGTCCCAGCCCAGTGCCTTCTATTGCGTTGCGGTCTTTTCCAAATCGCTCGAATGGCCGAAACAGGCGCTCGATGCCATCAGGCGAAATACCTGATCCGGTATCGCAGATATCGATCCTCAACATATCAGGCCCGTCCGTGCCTCCAGTGATCCTGACCTCACCGCCGGCGTGGTTGAACTTGATTGCGTTCGATAGAAGATTCAAAAAAACTTGCAGCAGCCGCCGGCGATCGGCATCGGTGAATATCTTTCCAATTTGCTTGTCGTCGAATTTCAGGTCGATGTCCCGCTCCTCCGCCAAAGGGCGGGCGAGCGCCAGAGCCTCCTGCAACACGCCGCCGATATCGATCGATTCGCGCGTAAGCTCCATCCGTCCAGCTTCGATCCTCGCAATATCGAGGATTTCGTCGATCAGGCTCAGCAGGTGGCGGCCGGCTGTCAGAATCTGCCTGACAGAGAACTGTGCATCCGGATCGTCCATGTCCATTTCGAGGATCTGGCCGAAGCCGAGGATCGAATTGAGCGGCGTACGCAACTCGTGGCTCATGCGCGATAGGAACTCGCTTTTGGCGTGACTTGCCCGTTCGGCCTCCCGCCGCGCCGCCAGCAGGGTTTCCTCAGCTTTCTTCCGGTCGGTCATGTCCCGGGTGATTTTGGAGAAGCCGCGTGAATTGCCGTGTTCATCCTTCAACGCCGTGACGATGACATTGGCCCAGAAGCGGCCGCCGTCCTTGCGAATACGCCATCCCTCATCTTCGACCGGGCCGAAGGAAACCGCCTGGGCCAGTTCCCGCGCGGGATGCGTTTGCCGCGTATCCTCGGGATAGAATCTGGAAAAATGTGCGCCTACGACCTCGTCTGCCGTATAGCCGGTGATCCGTTCAGCGCCAACATTCCAGCTAACAACGAGCCCGGTTTCGTCCAAACCGAAAATGCCGTAGTCATGTACACCGTCGACGAGCAGGCGGAAGCGTTCCTCACTTTCGCGCAGGGCGTCCTCACGCGCCTTCAGCAGACGGCTTGCCTCCTGCAGAGCTGCTGCAAGCTCGCCGAGTTCATCGCGTGCGGCAGGAAACGACCTAAGCTCCTGGCCCGCGGCCAAGTTCTGCGCCGCTTTCTGTAGCGTACCGACGCGCCGAACAATGCCATTCGACATCAGCACGCTGGCGCTGATGCCTCCGAGCAGGCCGAATACGGCGCCGAACAACGTGATCCATTGGGAACGGTCGCGGATGACGTCTGCCTCGTCGGTGCGCACGGCCAGAAGAAAATCTTCCCGTGCGCGCATCTCGTCGATCTTCGTTCGAAGCGTGTCCAGCAGCGCTTTGTTGTCCACCATAGTCTTCCGAATGCCGCCCGGGTCTGGTTGTCCAGACCGGCCACTGGCGTCACGCAAGGCGCTAAGGCCGCGCAGCTTTTGGTTTACCAGCGGCTCCATCTCGTCAAGTCGCACACGCTGGGCGTTATCTCTGATCAGCGGGCGCATGCTGGAAAACACACTGGGAAGCTCCGCGCTCGCCTTGTTGAAGGGCGCAAGGAAGGCCTCGTTACCCGTCAACAGAAATCCCCGCACGCCGGAGGCCGCTTCGGCGAGCAGTGCGTGCAACTCGAGAATATCGGATTGGATAGCCAAGGTCACGCGTACGTAATTTTCCGCCCGACGGCTCTCGCGGTCGGCGAGAAAAACCGAAGCCAACGCGATCAGGAAGCAGATCAGCGGCACGGCGATCACGATCAAGCCCTTACGGGCAAGCGGCTGGTCCAGAAACCGCTTTGACAAGGGGGCGAAAAGGCGCGAGACGATCATAGGCGTTCCCGATCCACAAGCCCGGCCCTGACAGCCATGACGGCCGCTTGCGTTCGATCGGCCACACCCAATTTGTAAAGAATGCGTTCGACGTGCACCTTTACGGTACCGGGTGAAATCGCAAGCGTCTTGGCTATCTCCTTGTTCGTCTCGCCGGTGGTCAATCGCGCGAGGATTTCCCGCTCGCGCGCGGTCAGCCGCTCGATGACCAAATCTCCGGATGCTTCCGGAGAGACCCGACGAAGCAGGCGACGCATCAGGTCAAGGTTGAAGAAGGATTGCCCTGCGGCGACGTTGGCGATCATCTGCAGGAGTTCGTCGCGCCGGATGTCTTTTAAGGCATAGCCGCTGGCGCCTGCCTTGATAGCGGCTTCGAGATAGTCGACGCTATCGTGCATCGTCAGCATGATGATTCGGGTTTCGGGTGATCGGATCCTGATCTGCGCCGCGGCCTCCAGGCCGTCCATGTCACCCATTCGTATATCGAGAAGGGCAACGTCCGGTCGCAGGCGCTCGCTGAGGATCACTGCGGACCCGCCATCGGCCGCCTCCGCCACGATCTCCAGATCGCTTGCGCTCGCAAGCACGGCGATAAGACCCGATCGAGCAAGCTCATGATCGTCTGCAATCAATATTCGGCAGTGTTTCAATAGGGTTCCCTCATAATATGGAAATCGGCGCTCGAGCGGTGACGACGGTTCCTTCGCCGGCCGCGGAGCGAATCGATATCGAACCGCCGATCAGGGCCATTCGTTCGCGCATCGCCGACATTCCGACGCCCTGTCCTCTTTTGTGAACGATAGGCGCGTCAGCAATGCCCCGGCCGTTGTCCGTAACAGAGAGGGTAACAAACTGCGCGTCGTCTAATGCAAGCCGCAGGTCGATCCGGCTACATCCGGAATGCTTCACGGCATTTGCCAAGGCCTCCTGCGCAACCCTATAAAAGGTCACCTCCAGCGCGCCGGGCAAGCGTCGGCCGTTCAGATCCGAATCAAAGTGAAGCTGCACCGATTGGATATCGTCGAGACGTGCACGAAGTGCGGCTTCGAGGCCGAGATCGTCCAGTTCCGCCGGCCGAAGCGCAGCAATCGCGCCTCTGACCTCTGCAATCGACATCCGAACAATCTCGGTGCTGCCCTCGATCGCCTCTCTGGTCGATCGCGTATCCTCGATCGCAACACTCGCGGCTTCCAAGCGAAATAGCAGACTCGCCAAGGACTGCGCCACGCCGTCGTGGAGATCGTAGGCGACCCTACGTCGCTCCTGCTCCTGCGCGCCGATCATCGCCGCGACCAAACGGGCCAGTTCGCGCTCGCGTGCCTTGAGGTCGAGCGTCAGCCGCTCGCTAAGAGTGCGTTGTTTCTCCGCCGCCAGAAAAGTCGCGAGTTGATCCGCCGCGATCTGGATCGTCTCACAATCCTCGTCATTGATAGGGAAGGCAAGGCGTGACAAGTGGAGTTCCAGCAGCTCCCCGCCCATCCATGCCTTGCCGACGAATAGCTGGTTGGTTGTCTCGGTCGTGACGTCGCCAGCCGCGCCCCGAGCAGGAAACTGCCAACCCGCGTTGGCTTCCGAGCGGATGGTGGCCGTGGTCGCTCCGGCAAAGCCGGCAATGGCGGAAAGTGCGGCGTACATGGCGGCATCCAAGGGGTCGCGGTCGAGCGTCGTGCGCACATCCACGATCAGTCGCAGACGCGCGGCCTTGGCTTCCGCATCGCGATAGAGACGCCGCAATTCGCGAATGGGCGATGTTATGCCGTCTGCGTCTGTCATTCCCGATCCTTCAGCAGTTCGTCTTATCCTAGATAGCAAGCCACCCGTTAAAATGCATAGGCCATTCGGCAGATACGATTGCGGCCATTCGGCAGACGCGCTGCGCCGCGCGACGAACCATCTCTGACAGGCCGGCACCAATGATGCCGGAAAGCCAATGTCAAAGTCGATGGAGACTGAAATGAAAAGACATCTACTTGCCGCTTCCGTGATTGCCCTTCTGGCGACGCCGGCTGTTGCAGAGGAATGCGCGCCGATCACCAAGCCTCAGGTGGAGCAGCTGTTTGATCGCTGGAACGCCTCGCTGGCGACACTGAATCCCGAAAAGGTCGTCGACAACTATGCTTCTGACGCCGTCCTCCTGCCGACCCTGTCGAACAAGCCGCGGCTAACGCAGGAGGAACGGAAGGAATATTTCGTGGACTTCCTGAAGAAGCATCCGCACGGCGAGATCGATAGCCGTTCGATTAAACTGGGCTGTAACGAAGCGCTCGACACGGGCATCTACACCTTCACTTTGAAGGATGGCAGCAAGGTTCCAGCGCGCTACACCTTCACCTATGAGTTCAAGGACGACAAATGGCTGATTTCGTCCCATCATTCCTCAGCTATGCCTGAAAAGCATCCAGATTAAGCCACTTCTGGTGGGAGCGCCGGGCATTTCCGCCGCTCCCCAAGCTTCTCTGCACCATTGCGTACGTGATGACCGATCGTACGGCCCTCATCTCAGCCCCACTTCATTTCGCCCTTGGCTACCTTCGAGCCGATGTCGAGTGCCACGCCCATGCCGAGACCTGGGAAGCGAACCTCCATGGCGGTTTTCAAGGCCACACAAGCGTTGGCGTGTCCGAAAAACGCCGATTTACGTCCTTTACGACATCGACGGGATGGAAAATAAGTCCTTGCATTGAACAGTGGCGAGAGGGTTTCCCATGCAATATGTGACTCGGCGGACGGTAATCATTTCCGGGATCGGGGCGGTTGGCGGGCTTGCGCTCGGCGCCGGAGCGGTTACCGCGCAGGAAGCCTCGAAGGCCTCGCCGGCATTTGACGCTTCTCGTAACCCGAACCTTGAAAAAATTGCGCCTTATCAAGCGCGGTTCGGCCGTACAAAGCCGTTAGTAGCGGTGGTCGGCCTCAACGAGGGCACCGTGATCAGCGACTTTTGTATCCCGTTTGGCGTGATGGCGCGGTCGGACGTAGCCGATGTCGTGTCGGTTTCGGTAAAGCCCGGTCCCGTGAAGATGCACCCTCTCACCTTTGAACTGCAATCGACTATCGACGATTTCGACAAGCGTTATCCCGAGGGAGCCGATTATCTGTTTGTACCGGCGGTATCGAACTTCAATGACGCTAACCTCTTACAGTGGGTCAAGGCGCAGAGCGAGAAGGGCGGCACCATTATCAGCATTTGTTACGGTGCTTTGCCGGTCGCCAACACAGGTCTGTTTGATGGCCATCGGGCAACCTCGCACTACAGCAATGAGGAGATGCGGGCGAAGCGTTTCCCGAAAGTGAAGTGGCAGAAAAACATCCGCTATGTTGCAGACGGCAAGTTCGTTTCCAGCGCGGGCGTCACCGCTTCCATGCCGACCTCTATTGCACTTGTCGAAGCGATCGCGGGCGAAGAAAAAGCCGCTCAGGTCGCCCGTGATGTCGGCATCGGCAACTGGGACTCAAGGCACAATAGCGACGTCTTCAAAGCTGATCCCGACAACGCCGACATGCCAGATGGCAATGCAAAACCGGAAATAACAATCGGCATTCCAGTGAAAGAAGGCGATGACGCGATTGCACTTTCCCTGACGGCGGAAGCTTATAGCACCACAGGCGTTACTACAGCGCTCGCAATCGCGGCGAGCAAAGCTCCGCTCCGCCTGGCCCATGGCCTTGTCGTCCTCCCCGACCTCGTTACGGGTGAATCTAAGTCGGTCGACCGCACCCTTGCGCCGCTCGATGCACATCAGGCGACCCGCGCGCTCGACATTGCGCTCACCGACATCTCCAAGACATATGGTCGAAAAGCCGCGAGGCACGTTGCACTCTTCATGGAATATCCGGGCTTCGAGGGGTGAGCGAGGCGCTTCTTATAATGGTCGTTTTCATAGGGCTCGCCGGCGACCCGCTCAGCGAGTCCTCAACGGGTTGACGAGGGCGCCGGCAGGTGGCTTGGTGAAGTTGACAGTCGCAACAATGGTCCGCTTTCGTTCATGACGCGTCACATAGGCTTTCTGGTGTTCTCCGGCTTCAACCTGCTTGATCTGAGTGGGCCGCTGGAAGTGTTCCGATGGGCCGCACGCGACAATCCTGGCGCTTATAAGCTCACCGTGATGTCCTTGAATGGTGGCGATGTCGAAAGCGAGTCTCCACTGACCATCAATACCAGGCCCCTAGTCCAGGAGCCGCTGGATACACTGCTTGTTGTTGGCGGGACTTTGGTTGGAGGGGTTTTTGCGCCAGACATGATCGATTATGTCCGTCAAGCCTCCTCTCTCGCCAGGCGAACGACGAGCGTCTGCACGGGGGCGTTTCTCCTGGCGGCCGCGGGCGTGCTGGACGGGGTCAGCGCCACCACGCACTGGATGGATGCCGCGAGACTCCAAGCCGCACACCCTGCCGTGTGCGTCAAGGCAGACCGGATCTTCATAAAGGCGGACAATGTGTGGACCTCGGCCGGGATCACCGCCGGTATCGACATGGCCTTGGCGCTTGTGGAAGAGGACCTTGGGCGGGAGGCATCGTTGGCGATCGCCCGAATGTTGGTGGTTTACCATCGCCGCGCGGGCGGTCAGCAACAGTATTCCTCGCTGCTCGACCTCGATCCAGACTCCGACAGAATCCGCTTGGTGCTCGCCTACATGCGAGCACATCTCAGCGACCCCTTGCCGATCGAGCGGCTGGCCGATGTCGCCCACTTGAGCGAGCGGCAGTTTGGACGAGCCTTCCGTGCCGCAACGGGTGTGACGCCCGCCAAGGCAATCGAGCGAATGAGAGCCGAAGTGGCTCGACCCAAAATTGAGGAAGGTCGAGAGCCCTTGGAAGTGATCGCCCGTTCGGTCGGTTTCAAAGATGCGAGCCGGATGCGCCAGAGCTTCATCCGTATTTTTGGACATCCGCCGCAAGCCGTCCGGCGTGCTTCCTCCTCAGCGTGAGTCAGCTTTCCAGGGAGACGCCCCACTAGCGTACCGCCTCACAACGTTCGAGGCGCGGCGCGACAGGGTGCGGCCGGGTGCCGAGGTCGCTCGGCATTCCTCATTGGCAACTTCGGGATCATCGGCTATGCGGTCGGCTCCAGCCTCCGATTACGCCCGCTGGTCGGCATGGGCGCGTCCGGGCCGGTGACACATTGTCGAATTCACGCTGTTTTCGGCTTTCTCGTTCGCTTTCAGCCGTTTCGTTGTTGATTTCCACTGAGAACTGACCCGGTAGCCCAGGATATTTCCATCGAGAATTGACCCATGTTTGAACCTTGCCCTGCGTGTTTTCAGCGGGGGCTACGGAGTGATCGA
>NZ_JAQAHD010000018.1:0-98503 GCF_027871605.1 Agrobacterium sp. CFBP 3001 | reverse complement strand
ACGTCAGAAAATGCCGTGCGCATCCAGATCGCTGTCGCCCTGATCGCTTACCTGCTCCTGCGATTGGCGCAGGCTGACCAGAAGACCGTGCCAAGCCCACTCGCCTTCGCCCGGCTGGTACGCGCAAACCTCATGCACCGGCGACGCACCGATCGGCTTCTAAACCCGCCACCAGACAAACCCAGAAACCAAAACCAGATGGCCTTCCAATGGCCGCAAATTTAAACCGGACAGTAGTGGGACAAGCCCGAGCATGACGTGGAAAGAGCGCACATCGCCCGATCCAGCGCCTATATTACTGACCCTTTCCGTTCCTTACTCCGCAGCTGCCAGCAGCTTCTTTTCGCGGGCCGCACGCAGGCGCTCGAAATCGTCTCCGGCATGGTGCGAGGAGCGGGTCAGCGGGCTCGACGACACCATCAGGAAGCCCTTGGTGTAAGCCACCGTCTCATAGGACTTGAACTCTTCCGGCGTCACGAAGGCCTCGACCTTGTGGTGCTTGCGGGTCGGCTGCAGATACTGACCGATGGTCAGGAAGTCCACATCGGCGCTGCGCAGGTCGTCCATCAGCTGCAGCACTTCGTTGCGCTCTTCACCGAGACCGACCATGATGCCCGACTTGGTGAACATGGTGGGATCGAGTTCCTTCACCCGCTGCAAGAGGCGCACGGAGTGGAAATAGCGCGCGCCGGGGCGAACCGTGAGGTAATTGCCCGGAACGGTTTCCATATTGTGGTTGAAGACATCGGGCTTGGCGGCCACGACACGCTCCAGCGCGCCGGGCTTCTTCAGGAAGTCGGGCGTGAGGATTTCGATGGTCGTCGTCGGAGAAGCGGCGCGGATCGCCCAGATCACCTTTTCGAAATGTTCAGCACCGCCATCGGCGAGATCGTCACGGTCAACCGAAGTGATGACGACGTGAGAAAGGCCCATCTGCTTGACGGCCTTGGCGACGTTCTCCGGCTCGTTCATATCCAGCGGATTGGGCTTGCCGGTCGCGACATTGCAGAAGGCGCAGGCGCGGGTGCAGATTTCACCCATGATCATGAAGGTCGCGTGCTTCTTGTCCCAGCACTCGCCGATATTCGGACAGCCGGCTTCCTCGCACACCGTCACCAGCTTGTGCGAACGCACCAGTTCACGCGTCTCGTGATAGCCCTTGGAGGTCGGCGCCTTGACGCGGATCCATTCCGGCTTGCGCATGACCTCGGTATCGGGCTTATGCGCCTTTTCCGGGTGGCGAATGCGCTTTTCGTCGGACGACGTCCTGTCGAGAATAGTGACCATTAAAAACCTGCTTCCATCGCCCCTGGCGACCTAAACATCTGTTGGCCCGATGCTTTAGAACAATTCCAGAAAAAGCGTAAGCCCCTTCCGGCCACGAAGCCTGTCAGCGCCGTACTAGCTTCGCCAGAAACAGCAAAAGGCTGGCGCCGAGGAACGAGGTGACGAAATAGCCGAGCCTGCTGTCCTGCACGAAAACATCGAAGGTTCGCAGCACGGCGACAGCGACCACCGAACCGACAATGCCAAGGACGATGTTCATGAAAATGCCGAAGCGCATATCCATGAGCTTGCCCGCAAGCCAGCCGGCGAGACCGCCGATGATGATTGCTGCAATCCAGCCTACACTTTCCATTCCCACGCTCCCTGAAAGAACCAGCCCCTTTTAAGGAGCCTGCATCGAGACATATGGGACACCCGGCATGGTTAGACAATGCCGGGTATCACGGAGCACTTATGCGTTCAGCACACGCCCATAGGCGTCAAGCACGCTTTCTTTCATCGATTCCGAAATGGTCGGATGCGGGAAGATCGTGTGCATCAGGTCTTCTTCAGTGGTCTCGAGGTTCATCGCAACAACGAAGCCCTGAATGAGTTCGGTCACTTCCGCACCGACCATATGCGCGCCGAGCAGCTCACCCGTTTTCTTGTCGAAGATGGTCTTGACCATGCCCTGGTCTTCGCCGAGCGCAACCGCCTTGCCGTTTGCCGCAAAGGAGAAGCGGCCAACGCGGATGTCGCGACCCTGCTCCTTGGCCTTGGCTTCGGTCAGGCCCACCGAGGCGACCTGCGGATTGCAATAGGTGCAGCCCGGAATCTTGAGCTTGTCCATCGGATGCACATTCGGCAGACCGGCGATCTTTTCGACGCAGATGACAGCTTCGTGCTCGGCCTTGTGGGCGAGCAGCGGCGGGCCGGCGACGTCGCCGATGGCGTAGATGCCGGGAACGTTGGTCTTGCCGTAACCGTCGATAACGATAAAGCCGCGATCGGTCTTCACACCGGCAGCCTCAAGGCCGATGCCTTCGATGTTGGCAACGACGCCGACGGCGGAGATCATGCGGTCGGCGGTGATCTTCTCGGAAGAACCGTCCTTCTTCTCAAGCGTCGCGGTGATGGAGTTCGCGCCCTTCTCCACCTTGGAAACCTTGGTCTCCAGATGAATTTTCATGCCCTGCTTTTCGAGCTGCTTCTTGGCGAAGGTGGAGATTTCCGCATCCTCGACCGGCATGACCTGGCTCATGATCTCGACGACGGTGACGTCGACGCCCATGGTGCGGTAGAAGCTGGCGAATTCGATGCCGATGGCGCCCGAGCCCATAACGAGCAGGGACTTCGGCAGTTCTTCCGGCTTCATTGCCTCGAAATAGGTCCAGATCAGCTTGCCATCGGGCTCAATGCCGGGCAGCGCGCGCGGGCGGGCGCCTGTGGCGACGATGATGTGCTTGGCTGTGTAAGTGCCCTCGCCCAGCGTGTTCTTCGGCACGGGACCTTGCGGCTGAACCACCGGCTTGGTGGACTTGCCGACCACGATCTCACCCGGCTTGGTGATCTTTGCTTCACCCCAGATGATGTCGACCTTGTTCTTTTTGAACAGGAAACCGACGCCATTGTTCATGCGCGCTGCAATGCCGCGCGAGCGCGCCACGATTGCCTTGACGTCAGGCTTGATCGAGCCTTCCAGCGTCAGGCCGTAATCCTTCGCATGGGTGGCGGTGTGCATGACATCGGCGGTGCGCAGCAGCGCCTTGGTGGGAATGCAGCCCCAGTTGGAGCAGATGCCGGCCAGATGCTCACGCTCCACGACGGCAACCTTCATGCCGAGTTGGGCTGCGCGGATCGCGGCTATGTAACCGCCCGGTCCCGAACCGATGATGATGACGTCATATGATTGAGCCATTGGAAATCCTGCCTTGTCCTATCGGGTCGCGAGCAGCGCCACGACCGGGAATTGTTCTTAAAGTCCGAGCATCATGCGGACGACGGGCTCCAGCCCTCGCCCGATGGCCCGCGTATTTTCAGCATCGAGATGGACGCCATCCACCGGCGTCGTTCGGGCAACGGAGCCCGCATCAAAAAAGCCGCAATCGAGCTCGTCGGCCAGATCCCGATAAACGGACGCCAGCATTGCCGATTCATCGATCGCATCACGAAAGATCGCGCCCATGAAAGGATTTGCCGTCTCGCAAAGCTGCGGCGGAGCGACGATCAGCACATCGGGCGCTTCCCAGTCCGGCACCTGCCAGATGTGGTTGCGCGTGAGCTTCACCAGCCGCTCGACGCCCTTCATGGCAACAATCGCCGACCCATGGATCGCCGGTTTCATGTCGTTGGTGCCAAGCATGATAATCACCAGATCAAGAGGCGCATGGCTGTGCAACAACGTCGGAAGAATCCGCGCACCGTTGCGGTCGCAATCCGCGGTATTGTCGTCATAGGCGGTGGTGCGACCGCCAAGACCTTCGTGGATGACATGCACGTCAGGGCCAAGCGCCTTTTGCAAGACGCTCGGCCAGAGATCGTCATGGCTATGCCGGCCACCCGTTTCCGCGTTCGATCCCCATGTCAGGGAATCGCCAAAGCAGAGGACCGACTTCACCATGTCACTCTCCGATCAAACCAGCATGCCCATCGGGTTTTCGATGTAGCGCTTGAAGGCGCCGATCAGTTCGGCTCCGAGCGCGCCATCGACGCAACGATGGTCGGTGGAGAGCGTGACGGTCATGACGTTAGCGATCTTGATCTCGCCGTTCTTGACGACCGCGCGTTCTTCACCCGCGCCGACTGCCAGAATGGTGGCATGCGGCGGGTTGATGACGGCGGAGAAGCTCTTGACGCCCATCATGCCCATGTTGGACACGGCGGTCGTGCCGCCCTGATATTCCTCGGGCTTCAGCTTGCGCTCCTTGGCGCGCTTGCCGTAGTCCTTCATCTCGTTGGAGATGGTGGAGAGCGACTTCTCTTCCGCCTTGCGGATGATCGGCGTGATCAGGCCACCCGGAATGGAAACGGCAACGCCGACATCCGAATGCTTGTGCTTGACCATGGCGCTTTCCGTCCAGGAGACGTTGGCGTCAGGCACGTCACGAAGCGCCAGCGCCAGCGCCTTGATGACCATATCGTTGACCGACAGCTTGTAGGCTGGCTTGCCGTCCTTTTCAGGGGCAGCGGCGTTAAGCTGGGCACGCAGCGCCAGAAGCGTATCCAGTTCGCAATCGACAGAAACGTAGAAATGCGGAACGGTCTGCTTTGATTCAACCAGACGCTTGGCAATCACCTTGCGCATGCCGTCATGCGGCACGAGCTCGTAAGAACCCTGTTCGAACAGCTTGAGAACGGCTTCGTCCGACTGGCCCTTAGCGAGGGCCGGAGCCGGTGCGCCTGCGGATGCGGCAGCAGCTGGTGCGGCCTTCGCACCGCCGGAAGCGGCAGCCTTTTCCACGTCGGTCTTGACGATACGGCCATGCGGGCCGGAACCGGAGACGGCCGTGAGGTCGAGACCGGCTTCCTTGGCGAGACGACGTGCCAACGGCGAAGCGAAGATGCGCTCGCCGGACTTTGCGACCGGAGCCGGCGTGGACGATGCGACAGCCTGATCGGCCACGGGCTTTTCAGCATTGGCCGGGGCAGGTTCTTCCTTCGGCGCTTCAGCCTTTGCAGCTTCCTGCTTCGGAGCCTCGGCCTTCGCGGGAGCGGCAGCGCCGCCCTTTGCCGCCTCGGCAACATCCTCGCCATCGGCGGCGAGGATTGCAATGAGGGCGTTGACCTTGACGGCTTCCGTGCCGGCCGGAACGACCAGCTTGGCAACGGTGCCTTCGTCGACGGCTTCCACTTCCATGGTCGCCTTGTCGGTCTCGATCTCGGCGATCACGTCACCGGGAGCGACCTTGTCGCCTTCCTTGACCAGCCACTTGGCCAGATTGCCCTCTTCCATCGTAGGAGAAAGGGCAGGCATGGTGATGTTTATCGGCATCGAAACGCCTCCCCTTACTTGTAGCAGACGGTTTTGACGGCCTGAACGACTTCATCGACGTTGGGCAGAGCCAGCTTTTCGAGGTTTGCCGCGTAAGGCATCGGAACGTCCTTGCCGGCAATCGTCAGGATTGGCGCATCGAGATAGTCGAAAGCGGCGCGCATCACCTGGTTGGCGATGAAGTCACCGACCGATGACTGCGGGAAACCTTCCTCGACGGTGACCAGACGACCGGTCTTCTTGACCGATTCGATGACGGTGGGCAGATCCATCGGACGGATGGTGCGCAGGTCGATCAGTTCGACATCGATGCCGAGCTTTTCGAGTTCCGCAACGGCCTTGATGGCATAGGTCATGCCAATGCCGAAGGAAACGATGGTCGCATCCTTGCCCTTGCGGTGAATGCGCGCCTTGCCGATAGGCAGCACGAAATCATCGAGCTTCGGCACTTCGAAGCTCTGGCCGTAGAGAATTTCATTCTCGAGGAAGATGACCGGGTTCGGATCGCGGATAGCCGCCTTCAGCAGACCCTTGGCGTCGGCTGCCGTGTAAGGCATGACCACCTTGAGGCCCGGAATATGGCTGTACCATGCGGCGTAACATTGCGAATGCTGTGCGCCGACGCGGGCAGCGGCACCCGAGGGGCCACGGAACACCATCGGCGCGCCCATCTGGCCACCCGACATGTAAAGCGTCTTCGCCGCCGAGTTGACGATCTGGTCGATCGCCTGCATGGCAAAGTTGAAGGTCATGAATTCGACGATAGGCCGCAGGCCCGTCATCGCCGCACCGACGCCGATACCGGCAAAGCCATGCTCGGTGATCGGGGTGTCGATAACGCGACGCTCGCCGAATTCCTGCAGCAACCCTTGAGTGATCTTGTAGGCGCCCTGATATTCGGCGACTTCTTCACCCATGACGAAGACTTTTTCGTCGGCGCGCATTTCTTCGGCCATGGCGTCGCGCAGCGCTTCACGCACCGTCGTCATCACCATTTCCGTGCCTGCCGGAATATCCGGATCGGCTGCGGCTTCGATCTTCGGTGCTGCCGGAACCTTGGCGGCTTCCTTGGCAGCGCTCGGCTCCTCGGTCGCTTCGCGGGTCTTGCCGCCGGCCGCATCCGAATCGGAATTTGCGGCTTCGGCCTTCGGCTCTTCTTTCTTCGCGGAGGAAGAAATGTCGTCGGCGCTTTCGCCGTCCTGAAGGAGAACGGCGATTGCCGTGTTGACCTTGACGCCTTCGGTGCCAGCCTCGATCAGCAGCTTGCCGATGACGCCTTCATCCACAGCTTCCACTTCCATGGTCGCCTTGTCGGTCTCGATCTCGGCGATCACGTCACCGGATGTAACCTTGTCGCCTTCCTTTTTAAGCCATTTGGAAAGCGTGCCTTCCTCCATGGTCGGAGAAAGGGCGGGCATAAGAATTTCTACTGGCATTGGTTTCCCTTTCCCGATCAGAGCAGAATGTCGGTGTAAAGCTCGGATACATCCGGCTCTGGGTCGTTCTGGGCGAAGTCGGCGCTATCGGCAACGATATCACGGACATCCTTGTCGATGGCCTTGAGTTCGTCTTCGCTTGCCCAGCCCTGCTCCAGAAGCCGTGCCTTGACCTGCTCGATCGGGTCATGTTCGGAGCGCATCTTCTGCACTTCATCCTTGGAACGGTATTTCGCCGGGTCGGACATGGAGTGACCACGGTAACGGTAGGTCAGCATTTCCAGAATGATCGGACCCTTGCCGGAGCGGCAATGTTCCAGTGCCTGGTCGGCTGCGGCCTTGACGGCGCGCACATCCATGCCATCCACCTGAACGCCGGGAATTCCGAAGGACTGGCCACGCAGCGAATAGTTCGACTGGGCCGTGGCGCGGGCGGTCGAGGTGCCCATGGCGTAACGGTTGTTTTCAACGATATAGATGATCGGCAGTTTCCAGAGAGCAGCCATGTTGAAGCTCTCATAGACCTGGCCCTGGTTGGCCGCGCCATCGCCGAAATAGGTCACGGAGACATTGTCGTTGCCGCGATATTTGTTGGCGAAAGCAAGACCGGTTCCAAGCGAAACCTGAGCGCCGACGATGCCGTGGCCGCCATAGAAATGCTTCTCCTTGGAGAACATGTGCATGGAGCCGCCCTTGCCTTTCGACAGACCGCCGCGGCGGCCGGTCAATTCGGCCATGACGCCACGCGCGCTCATGCCCAGAGCCAGCATGTGGCCATGGTCGCGATAGGCGGTGATGACCTGATCGCCTTCCTTCTGCGACATCTGCATGCCGACAACAACGGCTTCCTGACCGATGTAGAGGTGACAGAAACCACCGATAAAGCCCATACCGTAGAGCTGGCCGGCCTTTTCCTCGAAGCGGCGGATGAGCAGCATTTCACGGTAAGCGTGAAGTTCGTCTTCCTTGGAGAAGTCGGGGCTGTTCTTGCCGGTGAATTCGGTTGCAGCCTTTGCCGTGGTCTTGCGGCCGGATACGGTCGCTGATTTTCGCGGCGCCATTCATCCCTCCCTGAGTTGCCATTTGAATGGATAGAGTGGCGCGTACCATATGCAAGAAAATGCCATGCAGCAATGCTTTAAACGCATGGCACATATTCACGCTAAGATGCTGTGAATAAATCAGAAATGTTAAATTAACTTGATTCAGGTTAATCAGAAATATGTGTTCATGATGACGATTTCGTCCGTGCGGGACATATTCAGCTGGTAACGGGAAATCTCGTCGATCATGTCCCGCTCCAGCGAGCCATCGCTCATCAATTCCACCTGCCGCTCCAGCGCCACACGCGCCTGCGTCAGCTTTGCAAGCTCCGCAGTGCGGGTGATACGCTGCCGCTCCAGCCGCTCCGTCGCCTGCAGGCCGAAGTCGCCATGGATGGAATGATAGCCGAAATAGGAAAGAAAAGCGATCGTGATGGCCGGAACGATCAAACGGCCGAATCGTCTCTTTTTATGATGTCTGGTCCACATGCCGGAGAGAAGCCTTAAAACGCATAACGTGAGTTTCGAGACTAAGGCGGATTGTTTAACTATCCGTTGACCTTAACGGGCGATTGGCAAATGGGCATTAAAAAGCCCGCCGAAAGGCGGGCTGGATTGGCAAAGACGCTAAAAGAACGCTCGTCATGCCGGACTTGATCCGGCATCCAGCCACAGCGCGTCTGCGCTGTGAGAAGAGTCTTTCGCGATCAAGGACTTGATCGCGCTGGACCCCGGATCAAGTCCGGGGTGACGGAGTGCGGACCATACCACTCGCCGCTTAAACGAACCCGCCAGGCAACGGGCCACATCAAGAAACCCGAACGCGAATTAACCGCGCAGGATCGAACGGCCGGCGTAGGCAGCCTGCGGGCCCAGCATTTCCTCGATGCGGATCAGCTGGTTATACTTTGCGAGCCGGTCGGAACGGGCAAGCGAGCCGGTCTTGATCTGACCGCAGTTCGTCGCAACAGCGAGATCGGCGATGGTGGAATCTTCGGTTTCGCCAGAACGGTGAGACATGACGGCGGTGTAACCGGCCTTGTGCGCCGTCTCGACCGCATCCAGCGTCTCGGAGAGCGAACCGATCTGGTTGACCTTGACGAGGATGGAGTTTGCAACGCCCATCTTGATGCCGTCGCGAAGACGCGCGGAGTTGGTGACGAAGAGATCGTCGCCGACCAGCTGGCACTTGTTGCCGATGAGATCGGTCAGCGTCTTCCAGCCTTCCCAGTCGTCTTCGGCCATGCCGTCTTCGATGGAAATGATCGGGTACTTGGCAACGAGTTCGGCCAGATATTCCGCCATTGCGCCCGGCTCCAGCGTGCGGCCTTCGCCTTCGAGAACGTATTTTCCGTCCTTGAAGAATTCGGTCGAGGCACAGTCGAGACCGACGAACATGTCGTCGCCCGGGCGGTAGCCGGCCTTTTCAATCGACTTCATGATGAAATCGAGCGCGGCCGGTGCGCTTTCGAGACCCGGTGCGAAACCGCCCTCGTCGCCGACATTGGTGTTGTGACCCTGTGCCGCCAGTTCTTTCTTCAGCGTATGGAACACTTCAGAACCCATGCGCACGGCTTCGCGGATGTTTTCCGCGCCGACCGGCAGGATCATGAATTCCTGGAAGTCGATGGGGTTATCGGCATGCGCGCCGCCATTGATGATGTTCATCATCGGAACCGGCAGCAGATGTGCGTTCGGGCCGCCGACATAACGGTAAAGCGGCAGGCCGGAAGCTTCGGCGGCAGCCTTGGCGACAGCGAGCGATACGCCAAGAATGGCGTTGGCGCCGATGCGCGACTTGTTCGGCGTGCCGTCGAGCACGATCATCGTCTGGTCGATCTGGATCTGGTTTTCGGCGTCGAAACCGCCGATGGCGTCGAAGATTTCCGTATTGACGGCTTCGACCGCCTTTTCCACGCCCTTGCCGAGATAACGCTTGCCGCCATCGCGCAGCTCAACCGCCTCATGCGCGCCGGTGGAGGCGCCCGAAGGAACGGCGGCACGGCCCATGGAGCCGTCTTCGAGGTAAACATCGACTTCAACGGTCGGGTTGCCGCGGCTGTCGAGGATTTCGCGCGCGATGATATCGGTAATGGCAGTCATGGTCTCTCCCTTGGGAATGGAACAGATATTTTCCGTCGCCTGTCTTAGACGATGGCGAAGAAATTACAATGACGACGGGCGGCAGAAACGGCCCGCCCGCCATTAAAATCGATTGGCACAGACTGTGCCCGCCGTAACGCCTCCGCCCCTCAGGCCTTGGTAATGGCGTCGAAAGCAAGCAGCTTTTCGAGCAGTTTCGGCATGTCCTTCAGATGAACCATGTTGGGGCCGTCGGACGGCGCATTGTCCGGGTCCTCATGGGTTTCGATGAAGAGCCCGGCGACACCGACAGCAACCGCCGCCCGCGCGAGCGTCTCGACGAATTCGCGCTGGCCGCCCGTGGAGCCGCCCTGCCCGCCCGGCTGCTGAACCGAATGCGTGGCGTCAAAGACAACAGGCGCGCCGAGCGAAGCCATGATCGGCAGCGAGCGCATGTCGGAAACAAGCGTGTTGTAACCGAAGGAGGCGCCGCGCTCGCACAAAAGCACATTCGGATTGCCGCTCTCATTCAGCTTGGCCAGCACGTTCTTCATGTCCCAGGGGGCGAGGAACTGGCCCTTCTTGACGTTGATAACGCGGCCGGTTTTCGCGGCGGCGACGAGAAGATCGGTCTGGCGGCTGAGAAAGGCCGGGATTTGCAGCACATCCACCACTTCGGACACGATGGCGCATTGTTCTTCGGTGTGAATGTCAGTCAAAACAGGAAAGCCGAATTCCTTCTTGAGATCGGCGAAAACCTGCATAGCGCTGTCAAGGCCGATACCGCGCTTGCCGGAAAGCGACGTACGGTTCGCCTTGTCGAAGGACGACTTATAAACGAGCCCGATCCCCAGCTTGTCGCAAAGCTCCTTCAGGACACCGGCGATCATGAAAGCATGTTCCCGGCTTTCCATCTGGCAGGGGCCGGCAATCAGGGAAAATCGCTCGCTATTGGAAAAGGAAACCGAATTGGCGCCGTCGCCGGCGGTGACTTTGAGATTGTTCGTAACGCTCATCATTTTTCCTCGAAGGCGAATGCAACGCCCTGACCGGGCGCGGCGGACACCACAAGACGGCCGTCCGCTTCTGCGCTGGAGACGCCATTAGCAGCAAGCACCGCTTCTGTCACGGCAAGATCGTGAACGGAAAAGACGACGCCTGCTCCGTGCAGGCCATTCGGAGAATTGGGCAGGCTTTCGCTGAAGGCCGGTTTTTGGTTCAGCCTGATGTGCGCGTTGCCGGTCGCAAAAATAATATCTCCATCCGGAGACATCTCCTCCTGACAGGCAAATACCGTTTCGATCAGACGGACCGCGTTCGGATCGCCGCCGGAAAACAGAACGATCTCGCTGATGCCGGAAGCACCATTGGCGTGGCGCTCCAGCGCCGCCCGGTCGTTCGGCAAAGCCAGCAATCGCTGGCAGCTGAACAGAAAGAAATCCGAAGCCGCGCCGCTCGCTGCGAATGCCAGCCGGAATGCCGCCTCACTCTGTGAGCCGTCCGGCATCCGCACGGGCCGTGAAAATTCAAAGATATCGCCTGCCGAGAAGCCGGATGCGGAAAACCTGTCATGATCGGCAATGGCGCTTTCGCTTCTTGCCACCAGGGCCGAAAAACCCTCATCGCCATGACGCTGCCGAAAGGCCCGATCCCTGCCGGTGAACACGTCGCCCCTGTTCACCGATTCATTATATTTAGCCGGGTCAGCAATCGCGAGCGGTTCCAGATAGGTGCCGTCCGTGAAGAAAACGCAGGCATTCTGCGTTCCGAAGGGATGGAGAGCCTCCGGCGCGACGGTGAAGCCGAGAAGCTCAAGGCGGTCTTTCGCCACGGCAAGAGCCTGTACCGGCAAAACGAGATGATCGACACTATTTCGGTTCGCCATTTTCGAGCCCCTGTGCTGCGGGTTTGTGCGTGACAAAAGCACAGATGACGCCAGCAATGCAAACGATCAGCTTCGCCGGGCCGGTCTCGTCACGCACCTATGGCTTACCGGCATGCATCGAGACGGTTGATCGCCTCCACGTTTTTCGCCGAAGACCCTTTCGGATCGAAATCCGATGCCAGCCAGGTGTCGACGATAGCTTTCGCCAGTTCCGGGCCGATCACGCGGGCGCCCATGGTAATGATCTGGGCGTTGTTGGATTTCGCCGCCCGTTCGGCGGAATAAGTATCATGGGTCAAGGCGGCGCGGATGCCGGGCACCTTGTTGGCGGAAATGCAGACGCCGATGCCGGTTCCGCAAAACAAGAGGCCGCGATCGAATTCACCGGCGATGATGCTGCCGGCCACGGATTCGGCCAGATCGGCATAAAATCCGTCCTGGCTTCGATCCACGACGGTCAGCCCTTGCCTGCCCGAGAGATGGGCGAGCACCGCATCCAGCAGGGGTTTTCCGGCGCTGTCGGCGCCCGCGACAATTCTCATTTCGGTGTCTCCCGTTATTCGCGTGCGAGCCTCGTCGGCTTCAGCAGACATGTCCTATTTTCAAGATTGCAATCTGGCCTGCGCGCCTTCGGCAAGGCTGCGCAGGATGAGCGCGCAGGAGGTGGCGCCCGCATCGAGAACACCAAGCGAGCGCTCGCCGAGACGGCTGGCGCGGCCGATCTTCGCCACGAGATTGATGGTCGAATCCCTGCCGGTTTCGGCGGCAGCGACAAGCGCTGCGGCAGCATCGTGGAATGACGCGCCCGAGGCGGTGGCGGTGTCGAATGCCGTCACCGCCGGCACCAGCGTATCCAGCAGCGTCTTGTCGCCCACCTTGGCCGAGCCGATGGAACTGACGCCTTCGAGGCCGGCATGCAGCATTCTGCTGAAGGACGGCGCATCGATAACCTCGGCATTTTCGATCTTCTCGGCGAATTCCGTAAACATCACCCCATAAAGAGGCCCCATGGAACCGCCGATTTCCGTCATCAGGATCGTGCCGAGCGTATCGAGCGCCTTGGCAAGCGAGGCGTCCTGCCCTCTCAGCCGGTCTGCCGCCATGCCGAATCCCTTGGCCATGTTCACGCCATGGTCGCCATCGCCGATCTTGCCGTCGATCTCGCTGAGATAGGCGCGGTTTTCGATGATGCTTTCGGCCATGGACAGAACGATGTCGCCGGCCTTGGCGTTCTGAAAAGACTGCATGAATTTTCTCCTCACAGCATAACGGTGCAAAGCGCTTCGGCATCGAGCAGCGGTTTCAGCTCGTCATCCAGCGCCATCACGGTCAAAGTCGCGCCCACCATCTCAAGCGACGTGAAATAGTTGCCGATATAGGTTTTGTGGATTTTCAGGCCACGCGCCGAAATCTCGGATTCTATCGTGTCGTTGAGGATGTAGAGTTCGTTGACCGGCGTCGCGCCAAGGCCGGAGACCAGCACCGCCACCTCGCTGCCGGCCGGCAGGTTGTGATCGTCGAGCACGATCTTGCACATGTCCTTCGCCACATCGGCGGCGGATTTCAGCGTCTCAACGCGAACGCCGGGTTCGCCATGGTGGCCTATGCCCACTTCCATCGTGCCCGGTTCGATCTGAAAGTTCGGATGGCCGACCGCCGGCAGGGTGCAGGGGCCGAGACCGACGCCGATGGAGCGGCAATTGTCGATGGCCTTCTGGGCGGTGGCGCGCACCTCCTCCAGCGAAGCGCCGCTTGCCGCCTTGGCGCCGCCGATCTTCCACATGAAGATTTCGCCAGCGACACCGCGGCGTTTCTCACGCTCCTCGGGGGCAGCGGAACACACATCGTCATTGGCGACGACGGTGGCGATCTCGATGCCGTCTTTGGCGGCGAGTTTTGTCGCCATCTTCACATTCATATTGTCCCCGGCATAATTGCCGTAGAGCACGATCACGCCCCTGCCGCCATTGGCTTCGCGGATCGCGTCGTGAAAGCTCTTGGCCGTGGGTGATGAAAACAATTCGCCAACGGCGACGGCATCCAGCATGTTGCGGCCGGTGTAGCCGATAAAGGCCGGCTCATGGCCGGAGCCGCCACCCGTGACAACACCGACCTTGCCGGCGACCGGCGCACCCCTGGCAACGACGACACGCGGATTGTCCGCAAGGCGCACGATGTCGCGATGGGCTTTGACGAAGCCTTTCACCGTATCCTCGACCACCTCGTCGGGGTTATTCACAAATCTCTGCATTACTCTCCTCCTTTATGCCGTCTACGCGCCAGCCCCTGCCGAGCTTGCGGCTCCGCCCCCGGCCAATCCTCTTTTGACTGCGTCAAGCGAAGCCGTCAGCGCCTGCTCTATTTCCCGAAGTGATGCAGGGCTGATGCGCCTTACCGGCTGGGCATCCGCGCGACGGTGCAGGCGGGCTGGAAACTCGATGCTGATCGGCATCTCCGGCTTTTTGGCAATCTCACCGAGCAGCTTGTGGCAATCGATATCGCCTTCGCCCACCGGCACGAAAAACCAGCCTTCCGGCGTTCGTTTCACGTCCTTGATATGCGCGTGGACCGAGGCAGGCAGCGCCGCCACCGCGTCATCGGCAAAATTTTTGAGTTGCGGACGATGGGACGCGGTATTAGCCGCGTCATAATTCAGCCCCAGCCATGGGGAGCCGAAACGACGCGTGAGCGCGACGCCCTCCGGCGCGATGTTGAAAACGCTCTCGCTGCCATCGCCGGGATTTTCCAGCCCGATCACGATGCCGAAGGCCTCGGCACGGCGCAGAAGCACCTCGATATTGCGCAGGAACCGGTCTTCGCGCTGCCGGGCCGATGCATTGGTGGCGATTACCCTCGCGCCGATTCCCGCTGCAAAAGCCATTCTGCCGGTGAAAATTTCTACGGAATCGTCCAGTCCAAGATCGATATGCGACGACATGGCATGGCAGCCCAGCCCGGCATCATCAAGCGACCGGCGCCATGACGCCATTTCAGCCGGCAGGAACGCGCTTTCATCAAATGGTTCGGTGTAACCGACGATAAAGGCAGGCTCCACATGGCGAAAACCGATCCTGGCGATGCTTTCCAGCATCTCCTCGCGCCCATAGCCGTCATATGGCGCGCCGGACGCCGATATGATGCGATCTTTCATGCGATCCTCCCCTTGAGCCGCAGCCGAAGGGACGATGCCAATCACGCTGCAACCTCATTATTCCGACCGGAAAATGACGGAGAGCTCCGTTCGTGAGCAAGCGGAAAAAATTAACGCGCCAGTGAATTCAATTCACGTAACAACCGCATTCCTATTCAAATGCGGGATCCTGAAGATCTTCGATCAGCCAGTCGGCAAACCGTCTTGCCAGCCTGCGCTGGCTGCCGGATTTGGGATAGGCGAGATAATGGCCGACATAGTGGAGGTCCTGCGTCGCGCCGCTCAGGGGCGCGACCAGCCGCCCGGATTTTATCTCGCGATGGGCAAGCCGTGTCGATTCCAGCGCCACGCCGACGCCATTGGCGGCGGCATCGATCGCCAGGAAACTGCGGTCGAAACTCATGGCCTGAATGGGCGGCTTGCCGAGCCCATTAGCCTCGAACCAGTCCGGCCATTGCAGACGTTTGTTGTCGCTTCGAATAAGCAATTGACGGTTCAAATCGCGGGGTGTCCTGATCTCGTCCGCGAGCGACGGCGAGCACAGCGGCGTGACACGCTCTCTGCCCAGCGGAATGATGATGAGATCGTCTCCCTGCGGTTCGCCATAGATGATATCGGCATCGAATTCACCATCGACGAAACGCACATAGGCGGTGCTGGCCGCCAGCCGCACTTCAATGCCCGGATTGGCGTTTAAAAATTGCGGCAGGCGCGGCGACAATACCTGCGCCGCATAGCTCGGCGCGCAATGCAGGCGCAGAAGATGGGAGCGGTTGGAGGACACCACCTCGATGCCCTGCCGCAACTCCTCGAAGGCGTTCGATGCATGTGCCAGAAGCGTCTGCCCCGCCGCCGTCAGGCGCACGGTTCGCGTGGTGCGCTCGAAAAGCGGTGTACCGAGCACCCTTTCGAGCTTGACGATGGCATGGCTGACGGCGCTCGCCGACAGGTTGAGCTCATCGGCAGCGGCCCGGAAAGAGCCAAGCCGGGCGGCAGATTCGAAGGCGCGGATGGAGGTTAGTGAAATGCCGTTCAACATTCGATTACTGAAGCAGATTCATGAGATGATGTAAACTTCGCGTTTGAAGCGCCCTCTGCCCATCTGCAATATCGAGGCTGCATTCGTCGCAGGACGGGATGCGGCGGCAGGTCGGGAGCACCGCCGTCAAGCGTATGAAGCCGGCCCGCCCGGCTTGGGAGGATTGCTTATGTTGTTGAATGGAAAGACCGCGGTTATTTCAGGCGCCGCCAGCAAACGCGGCATCGGCCGCGCCACGGCGGAACTTTTCGCCCGCCACGGCGCCCGCGTCGCCATCGTGGATCTGGATGAAGCCGGCAGCATCGAAGCTGCGGCCTCGCTTGAAAAAGTGGATGGCGGCGAGCATCTCGGGGTCGGCGGCAATGTGGCGGATCGCGCCTCCTGCGAGGCGGCCGCGCAAAAAGTCATCGCCGCTTTCGGCAAGATCGATATCCTCATCAATAATGCCGGCATTACCCAGCCGGTGAAGACGCTCGACATTACCGGCGCAGACTGGCAGCGCATCGTCGATGTCAACATGACCGGTGTGCTGAATTTCAGCCAGGCCTTCATTCCCAATATGCGCGACAATGGCGGCGGCTCGATTGCCTGCATGTCGTCCGTCTCCGCGCAACGTGGCGGCGGCATTTTCGGCGGGCCGCATTATTCGGCGGCCAAGGCGGGCGTTCTGGGTCTCGCAAAGGCCATGGCGCGTGAATTCGGCCCCGACGGCATTCGCGTCAACTCCGTCACTCCCGGCCTGATCCAGACCGACATTACCGGCGGCAAGCTGACCGACGATATGCGCCGCGACATTCTCAAGGGCATTCCGCTAAACCGTCTCGGCGACGCCATCGATGTCGCCAATATCTATCTCTTCCTCGCCTCGGATCTCTCCTCGTACGTCACCGGCGCGGTTGTCGACGTGAATGGCGGAATGCTCATTCACTGACAAAGCCCTTTCGAAGCCGGAAAATCGGCTTCGATTTTTCTGACCGGGAGGAGGAAACCATGGCTCAGGCGTATTCGGACACAGATGCAACGAAGGAAGCGGCGCTGGCGAATGTATCGCTGGCGGAACGCGCCTGGCGGATCCGGCGCAACGCCCTTTTGATGGGTGAGGTGCAGGGCCAGGGTTATGTAGGCCAGGCGCTCGGCATTGCCGATGTTCTGGCGGTGGCCTGGTTTCACACCATGCGTTACCGGGCGGACGATCCGCATTGGGAAGGCCGCGACCGGTTTCTGCTTTCCATCGGCCATTATGCGATTGCACTTTACGCAGCGCTCATCGAGGCGGGCATCATTCCGGAAGATGAGCTTGAGACCTATGGCTGCGACGGATCGCGCCTGCCCATGTCCGGCATGGCCTCCTATACGCCGGGCATGGAAATCACCGGCGGATCGCTCGGCCATGGGCTTGGCATAGCGGTCGGAATGGCTCTTGGCCTCAAGCGCAAGAATTCCGACCGGTTCATCATCAACCTGATGTCGGATGGCGAGTTGGGCGAAGGTTCCACCTGGGAGGCCGCCATGGGCGCATCCCATCACAGGCTCGGCAATCTCATCAATCTTGTGGATTTCAACAATCAGCAGGCGGACGGCCCTTCCCGCGAGATGCTGTCCTCCGAACCTGTGGACGCCAAATTCGCGGCCTTCGGCTGGCATGTGCAGCGCGTGGACGGCAACGATATCGACAAGGTTCGCGAGGCCTTCGATATCGCAATGTCACTTACCGATGACAGGCCGCGCGCCATCATTTTCGATACCCGGATGGGCCGCGGCGTGCCCTTTCTCGAAAACCGCGAAATCACCCATTTCATTCGCGTGGAAGCGCATGAATGGAAACTGGCGCTCGACGCCCTTGAGGAAGGACGGCCGCAATGAGTACAGCAGCCCCGCAGAAGCGCCTCACCACATCGGCGATGATCGCCTCCATCGCCGCCGAAGGCCAGCCGACACGGCCTGCTCCCTTCGGTCACGCCCTTGTTCAGCTGGCGAAGGAACGGGAGGATATTGTCGGCCTCACTGCCGATCTCGGCAAATATACCGACCTGCATATTTTCGCCAAAGCCTTTCCCGAGCGCTTTTATCAGATGGGCATGGCCGAGCAGCTCCTGATGAGCACTGCGGCCGGTCTGGCGCGCGAAGGTTTCGTGCCCTTTGCGACCACCTATGCGGTCTTCGCCGCCCGCCGCGCTTATGATTTCATCGCCATGGCGATTGCCGAGGAAAACCTGCCGGTGAAGATCGTCTGCGCCCTGCCCGGCCTGACGACGGGCTACGGCCCCAGCCATCAGGCGACCGACGATCTGGCGATTTTTCGCGCGCTGCCGAACATGACGATCATCGACCCGTGCGATGCGACCGACATAGAAGGCGCGGTGCCAGCCATCACGGATTTTAACGGCCCCGTTTATATGCGCCTGCTGCGCGGCCAGGTGCCGGTGGTGCTCGAAGAATATGGCTATCGGTTCGAACTCGGCAAGGCGAAGCTTATCCGCGATGGTGCGCAGGTTCTTTTCATATCGTCCGGCATATTGACGATGCGGGTTCTCGAAGCGGCTGCCCTGCTTGAGAAGGAGGGCGTCGGCTGCGCCGTGTTGCATTCCCCCACCATCAAGCCGCTTGATACCGCCTCGATCTTCGCGGAAGTGGACCGGGCGGATCGTCTGGTCATCGTGGCGGAAAACCACAGCGAAATCGGCGGGCTTGGAGAGGCCGTGGCGATGGCGCTGATGAAAAGCGGCCGGGTGCCGCGCCTGCGGCAGATCGCCCTGCCCGATGCTTTTCTGGATGCAGGCGCGCTGCCCACCCTGCATGACCGCTACGGCATCTCCACGGCGATGATCGTGGCGCGCGCAAGGGCGTGGCTGGAGAATGAAAATTTTGAAGTACCGCACGGTTCGGTCTAAAGGCTGAAGCTCAGACATGGTGCGGAATCAGCCCGGGGGGAGCCGGCGGTTTCAAGGGAGTGGAGCGCGTTATCCGCGTGGTCGGACAACGCCGAGAGTGTTTAAATCCAGGGAGGAGAAAAATGAGTATTTCCATCAACAGGCGTATGTTCCTGACCGGTACCGGACTGGCGCTGGCTGCGCCGGCCGTTCTGACGACGGCCCGCAACGCCCGGGCCGCCACGACGCTGACGCTCGGCCATGGGGCTGCGCCGGGCAATCCGCGCACGCTGGCGGCCGCGAAATTCGCGGAACTCGTTGCCCAGAAAACCGAAGGCCGCGTGGCGATCAATGTCGCCGGTTCGGAAACGCTTGGCAGCGACGCCGCCATGCTGACCAGCCTGCGCACCGGGGCGCTGGATTTCACCGCCAACAGCCAGGGTCCGGTTTCGAGCGTTGTTCCTGAACTTGCGGCGCTCGGCCTGCCCTTCCTGTTCAGCAACGCCGATCAGGCGATCAAGGTACTCGAGGGCGATGTCGGCGCATCGCTCGATGCGCGTTTCCAGAAGGTCGGCATCGTGCCGCTCGACTGGTGGGACAACGGCATCCGCCATGTCTCCAACTCCAAACACGCCATCACCAAGCCGCAGGACGTCGCGGGCCTGAAAATCCGCACGCCGGCCGACCCGATGACCATGGATATTTTCAAGGCGCTGGATGCGGCGACGGTTCAGATCGCGTTTGGCGAACTCTACATCGCGCTTCAGCAGGGCGTCGTTGACGGGCAGGAAAATCCGCTCGTGAATATCGAAAGCTCCAAGCTTTACGAGGTCAACAAACATATCAGCCTCACCGCCCATAAATGGGAGTCCACCCCGTTCCTGATGTCCAAATTCGCCGAGGGGCGGCTGGGCAAGGATTTTGAGGCGGTCAAGGCGGCTGCGAAGGAGGCAGGCGCGCTTCAGCGCAAACTCTCGGCGGAAAAGGCAAGCGCGTCTCTGGCTGCCTTCAAGGCCAATGCCGCCATCGAGGTGGTGGAAGACATCGACCACGCGGCTTTCGCGAAAGCGACCGCGCAGGTGCTGGAGACATGGAAGCAGAAGCCCTTCGGCGATTTCGTCGCCGAGCTGGAAAAGGCTGCCAAGGGCTGATGATCAGGACGCCGGGTCGGTTCATGCCCCCCGGCCTCGCCTTCATGTCCACCGACAGGATCGGCGGGAGCCTCGCTCACGCCGACATTCATACGGTTTCAGTTTTCAGGAGATGCGCCAATGCTCGAAGGAGCCTTGTCCGCCGCCAATCGCGTTGACAGTTTCATCGCCATCCTCTGCCGCATCATCATCGTGGCAACCGGCATTCTGCTCACGGTCATCATGACGGCAAACGTCATCGTCCGCTATCTATCGACTTCCGGCGGGTTGGACTTTGCGGAAGAACTGCCAACCATGCTGTTTCCATGGTTCATCGTCGCCGGCATTACCCTTGCCGCGCAGAGCGGCGCGCATATGGCGGTTGAATGGATCTATGACAAGTTCGACGAACGCGGCAAGGTGGCGGTTCTGCTGTTCGCCAATCTCGTGACGGTCGCAAGTTTCGTCATTCTCGCGCAGCAGGCGCTTGTCGTCGCCGAGATCGCCGGCGCGGAAATCAGCCCTGTGCTGCAATTGCCCAATAGCATCGGATATTATTCCATCGCCTTCGGCGCGGCACTGGTCTCGGTCACGACCGCAACGGCAAGCCTGCGCATTCTCTCCAGCGGCTGGCATGCCCGCCCGCACGGTGCAACCGAGGAGATGCCGCTATGACCATCGTGATGATCATTGCATTTTGTATTCTCATGATGATTGCGGTTCCGGTCGGTTATGCGCTGATCATCTCTGCCGGCGTCGCCGTGCTGTGGAACGGTTATGTGCCGCTTTCGATCGTGGCGCAGCAGGTGTACGACCAGACGCAGTCTTTCCCGATGCTGGCGCTGCCGTTCTTCATGCTCGCGGGCACGCTGATGCTCGGCGGCAAACTCGGAACCCAGCTTCTGGAACTCGCCTCCAAGGCCATGCAGCGCTGGCGCGGCGGCCCGCTTTCCACCACCGTCATTTCGTCGGTCGTGTTCGGTGGCGTGTCCGGCTCCGCGGTCGCCAATGCGAGCGCACTCGGTTCGGTGCTCATTCCATGGCAAAAGCGCCAGGGTTACCCCGCTCCCCTCTGCGCGGCCAACAATGCCACTTCAGCGGTCATCGACGTACTCATTCCGCCGTCGATCCCGATGATCCTCTATTCATTGGTCAGCGGTGTCAGCATCGCCAATCTGTTCATCGCGGGCATTCTGCCGGGCCTGCTTATGGCCGCCGGTTTCATCTTCGTCTGCTGGGCCATTGCCGTGCGGCGTGGTTATGCGGTGCGTGACGAAAGCACCCGCAAGCGCGATCTGGCGCTACTTGCGTTCCGCAGCCTGCCGGCGATCCTCCTGCCGATCCTGATCATCCTCGGCCTCCGCTTCGGCTTTGCAACGCCAACCGAAGTGGCCGTTCTTTCCGTCGTCTATTCGCTCGTGCTCAGCATCTTCTTTTATCGCGATCTGACGTGGAAGCGTTTCTGCGACAATTTCGTCGAAGCTGGTTCCGCAACCGGCGTCGTCATGCTGGTCATCATGGGCAGTGCGGCGGTGGGCTGGGTGCTGACCTTCGATCAGGCGCCCCAGCATTTCGCCACCTGGGTGGCCGAGAATATCTCCAACCCGATCCTGATCATTCTCATGATGAACATCCTGATGCTGATCATCGGCATGCCGCTCGATCTGCCGCCGTCGATCCTGCTGCTCGGACCGATCTTCGTGCCGCTTGCGGATATGATCGGGCTCGACCGGGTGCAGCTCGGCATGATGATGGTCATCAATCTCGGTATCGGGCTCTATACGCCACCGATCGGCACCACGCTCTTCATCTCGTCCTCCATAGCCAGAGCGCCGCTCGGCGCGACGACGAGGGAATTGTGGCCGTTCTTCACCATGGCGATGCTGCTCCTCATCGCGGTCAGCTTCATTCCTGCGCTCACGATCTACTGATATAAGAGCCGTAGCAAACGGCAGCCAGAAACCACCGGCCGGGTCTCTCCGATCGGTGGTTCCTGGTATTCAAGATGCGGCACACATCGTTAGATCTGCTTTGTTGATAGTTTCGACGATCAAATCACGATCTGCGATGCACCCTTCACGAAATTTTAGGGGATTGCGGAACACATATGGAACATATAGTGTTCGTTCTGTATTTGTTTCGCGACTTCAACGACGATTCTCAAGGGTGTTTTCCTCATGCTCACGCGCAAACAGCAGGAATTGCTTCTCTTCATTCATGAAAGAATGAAAGAGTCCGGCGTGCCGCCCTCCTTCGATGAAATGAAGGACGCACTCGATCTTGCATCCAAATCCGGCATCCACCGGCTGATCACCGCACTCGAGGAGCGCGGCTTCATTCGCCGGCTACCTAACAGGGCGCGGGCGCTGGAAGTGATCAAATTGCCTGAGGCCTATGCGCCGGGTGCAAGGCCGCAGCGCGGCTTCTCGCCGAGCGTCATCGAAGGCAGCCTTGGCAAACCGAAGACGCCGGAGCCGGCCCCTGCCCCCAAGGCGCCCACCAATGATTTCGCCGGCGCCGCCACCGTGCCGGTCATGGGCCGCATCGCCGCCGGTGTGCCGATTTCCGCCATCCAGAACAACACCCATGATGTGGCCGTCCCGGTCGACATGCTCGGCTCGGGCGAACATTACGCTCTTGAGGTCAAGGGCGACTCGATGATCGAAGCCGGCATTTTTGATGGCGATACCGTCATCATCCGCAACGGCAACACGGCCAATCCGGGCGATATCGTCGTAGCACTGGTGGATGATGAAGAAGCGACCCTGAAGCGTTTCCGCCGCAAGGGAGCCTCCATCGCTCTCGAAGCCGCCAACCCCGCCTATGAGACCCGCATCTTCGGACCGGACCGGGTGAAAATCCAGGGCAAGCTCGTGGGGCTGATCCGCCGTTACCATTAATTGGCAGCCCGCCTTTTTTCGCCAGGGGCGTCATCGAGAAGATGACGCTCCCTTTGAGGCATCTTGGCTTGTTCCCTGGAACAATGCGGCCCTGCGGAAGTAAAGAGAGGGGGTGTTTCGCCCTCATCTCCGGGCGGTGACGTGGACATGCCTCCTTCTCCCTTCCCTCACCTTCCCATTCATCAACGCGGCTTATGGGAGCCATGGATTATTTGCAATATTCCAAAGGCCATCCGCCGGTATAGAAATGCGCGTCATATCGGGGAAACACATCATGTACGATCTTTATATCGCCAACAAGAATTACTCCTCATGGTCGCTGCGGCCCTGGGTGTTGATGCGCACGCTCGGCATCGCCTTCGATGAAAAACTCGTTCCCTTCGGAGAAGGCGTTTCCTTCTCCACCTTCTCGCCGACGGGCAAGGTGCCCTGCCTTGTCGATGAGGGCGTGACGGTTTGGGAATCGCTGTCGATCGCCGAGTATCTGGCGGAAAGACACCAGGGCGTCTGGGCGAGCGACAAGCAGGCACGGGCCTGGTCACGTTCGGCGGCGAGCGAAATGCATGCGGGCTTTTCCTCGCTGCGCAATCTCTACCCGATGTCGGTCGGCATTCGCGTAAAGCCGAAGGGTGGCGATACCGGGCTTGCGGCCGATATAAAGCGCATCGATACGCTGTGGAGCGAAGGCCTCGCGAAATTCGGCGGGCCTTTTCTTGCCGGCCAGAAATTCACGATGGTCGATGCCTTCTTCTGCCCGGTGGCATTTCGTTTCCAGACTTATGGCGCGGAACTTTCGCCCGCGGCGAAAGCCTATTGCGACCGGCTGCTCGCCCTTCCCGCCATGCGCGAATGGTACGAGGCCGGACTGAAGGAAGTCTGGCGCGATGCGGCGCATGAAGAGGAAATTAGCGGGATCGGCGAATTGACCGCGGATCTGCGCATCAAGCCCTGACGGTCCATGCCGGCGGCACTTTATTGCGATGCCGCCAGCAACCGCATGACGGCATCAGGCACGTCGTGATCGAAACGTCCGCTTTTCCAGTCGTAATAGCGATGTTCGCTCCAGGGCCTGTCCATTCCGGCGATTGCGGCGCGCAGCCTGCCGACGACCGCTGCCTGCTCGTTGCCGGCAAAGTCCATTTCCAGCGAACCGGTCCGTCGCAGGATATCCCGGTTCAGCAGAAGTGCACCCGAGCGGCATTGGGAGAAGGACGTTCTGCGGGAGACGATAACGATATCGGCGATATCGCAAGCCTTTCCGGCAAAGCGGCCATCTTCCAGAACGATGATCCATTCGCCGCTTCCCGCGCGCGCAACGCACCATGTGCCTTTGCTGCAGGTGAAAACACCGGGCTCGGCGTCTCTCAGGGCCGCCGTCATCTGCCGTGCAACCGCGCTCATCTCTTGCGGATCAAGCTTCGCCTTCGGGGCCAAAGCCACGGTGTTTGCCGTTGCCTCGGTCTTTAGAAGGACCGGCGGCACAGGCTGCTCCGGTAAAAGCAGCGCCCTTTGCCATTGGCCATAAACGAAACCCTGCGGCTGAGCCTTCGTCGTATAGGCTTTGCCGTCCTCCAGCAGCGCCACCAGCTCGCCATCCTCATGAACAAGCAAATCGGGCGGATCGCGATAGGCCGTGGCGGCCGACAGGCCAAAGGCAAGGAACAGAAACGGCATGCCCAGAAGCGCAAGCCGGCTGCGCAGCAATGTCAACATTAGAAAGCCAGCCGAGGCGAGCCCCAGAAACCACCCGTGCGGCCGGCCCGTCGCAGCGCTTCCGCCCCAGGACGCCACCTCCTGCGCAACCTCGATGACGAGGGCCATGCCGTACCCCATGACTTTCAGAAATGGCGCGTCCAGCCCGAAAGGCATCAGCAGCATGGCGAAAAGGCCGAAAGGCATGACAATCAGCGACATCAGCGGCATGGCAGCCAGATTGGCGAAAAGTCCATAGGTGGTGACACGCTGAAAATGCTCGGCCGAATAGATTGCCGTCGAAAGACCGCCGATCAGCGACGTCGTGATGACACCGCCAACGATGGCGCCCGCCGTTTGTGCCACCGTCATCCATGCCGGTTTGCGCCCGATAAACAGACGCTCGCGATCGATACGCCAGCGGCTCCAGGCGGCATAGGAGGCGACGAGCGCGATGGTCGCGGCAAAAGACATCTGGAAGCTCGGACCCATGATTTCCGAGGGCGAAAAAGCGAGAATGACCAAAGCGGAAAGCGCAACATTCCTGAGGCTGAGCGAGGGTTGATCGAACAGTACCGCGATCAGCATCACCGACATCATCAGCCAGGCGCGCTCGGCGGAAACGGCGAAACCTGAAATCAGATAATAGGCAAGCGTCATCAAGAGCGCGGCGAAAGCCGAAATCTTCTTCACGGGCCAGCGCTGCGCAAATGCCGGAAAAAGGCTGAAGGCAAGCCTCAGCCCCACGAAGAATATGCCCGACGCCAGCGCCATGTTGAGCCCGGATATGGCGACGATATGGGCAAGGCCGGAGAGCCGCAACGCTTCCATCGTTTCGGCGGATATGGCCTGTCTCTCATCGGTGACGATGGAGGCGGCAAAGGCGCCGGCATCGCCGCCGATGGTGTTGCGGATGCGCTCGGCAATGGCGGTGCGAAGGCCATAGAGCCGCATGTCGGCCCATTCCAGCCAGCCCGTCTTCGCGTCGATGCCGGGTGGAGTTACCGTCTGTGGCGGCTTATAGAAGAATCCGGTCGCGCCTATGCCCCTGAAATAGGACGCGAAGGCGAAATCGTTGAGCCCCGGCAGAGCCGGGCCGGATGGCGGCGAAAGCCGCGCCTTGCCACGAATGGTCGCGCCGAGGGCGGCGGGCTCGCCTCCTCCGCGTGACAGGAGCGAGACCTTACCCGGCGGGCGTGACAATGCCGGCGCTTCCGTTGCGGTGAGTTGCACCACATATCGCCAGTCCCCGCGCGCATCCACCTCCCTTCGGGTCACCGTGCCGGTAATGGTGGTGGTGACGGGCGTATCCAGCACCACTGTTCCCGCACGCCACGTTTCGACCCCGGCGAAAAGCATGCCCAGCAAAAGCAGCGCGAGAAGGCCACAGGCCGTGGCTGCAAAGCCCGAGCGATATTTCGCGAAAAACGCCAGACCGGTGGCGATAAGACATGTGATCGCCAGAGCGGAGAATGAAGGCGAGGTGTTGAGGGAAAACCAGAGGATCGCACCGCAGCCGATGAAAACCGGAACGAAAAGAAAATCGTGGCCGAATGCGCGCTCCTCGGCGACGCATGCGGCGATTTTTTGGGAGGCGATGGTTCGCAGGTTCGGCTTGCCGACAAGAGCGGGCATGTCATATGTCGCGACATCGCCGGTTCTGCGAAGCGGATAAAGGATTTCCGCCGTGCCGGGCAAATCGCCCTGCATCGTTTCGGCATATCTGAAATGCTGTTTTTCCCCTTGACCGAGCAATCCGCGCCGCGCCCCTGCCGCACCGGGAACAGGTTTGCAGGCGGATGCGAGGGATTGCAATCCTTTCCTTTAACCCTGCGTTGACTGAGATTGAATTGCCATCGCCGGGAAAGACGAAAGCAAGGCAATTGCGTTTGCCGCAATGCACAATTTGACCTTTGGATAGCTTGGCATCTGCGCAAGGATCATATAGCTAATCGGTAGACGCTTAACCGCGGGGCGTGTCTCAACGCCCCCACCCGCATGTTTTCGGAGGATCAGTATGACGGAAAAAAGCGCTACAGTGACACTTGGCGAAAAGCAGGTCGAACTCCCGGTCAGGGAAGGCACGATTGGACCAAGCGTCGTCGATATCGCCACGCTCTACAAGCACACGGGCTCCTTCACTTACGACCCGGGTTTCACGTCGACGGCCTCCTGCGAATCCAAGATCACCTATATCGACGGTGACGAGGGCGTTCTCCTTCACCGTGGTTTCCCCATCGAGCAGCTCGCCGAACAGGGCGACTTCCTGGAAACCTGCTATCTGCTGCTTTACGGCGAACTACCGACCGCTGCGCAGAAGAAGGACTTCGACACCCGCGTCACGCGCCACACCATGGTGCATGAGCAGATGAGCCGCTTCTTCACCGGCTATCGCCGCGATGCGCATCCGATGGCCGTCATGTGCGGCACGGTCGGCGCTCTCTCGGCCTTCTACCACGACTCGACCGACATCACCGATCCGCACCAGCGCATGGTCGCTTCGCTGCGCATGATCGCCAAGATGCCGACAATCGCCGCCATGGCCTACAAGTACCATATCGGCCAGCCCTTCGTTTACCCGAAGAACGACCTCGATTACGCCTCCAACTTCCTGCACATGTGCTTTGCCGTGCCCTGCGAGGATTACAAGGTCGATCCGGTTCTGGCCCGCGCCATGGACCGCATCTTCATCCTGCATGCCGATCACGAGCAGAATGCCTCCACCTCCACGGTGCGTCTTGCCGGTTCTTCGGGTGCGAACCCGTTCGCCTGTATCGCAGCTGGCATCGCCTGCCTCTGGGGCCCGGCTCACGGCGGCGCCAACGAAGCGGCGCTCAACATGCTCAACGAAATCGGCACGGTTGACCGCATCCCGGAATATATCGCCCGCGCCAAGGACAAGAACGATCCGTTCCGCCTGATGGGCTTTGGTCACCGCGTCTACAAGAACTACGACCCGCGTGCCAAGATCATGCAGAAGACGATGTACGAAGTGCTGGAAGCCACCGGCAACTCCGACGATCCGATCATGCAGGTCGCGCTGGAGCTGGAAAAGATCGCCCTTTCCGACCCCTACTTCGTCGAAAAGAAGCTCTACCCGAATGTCGACTTCTATTCGGGCATCACGCTGAAGGCGCTCGGCTTCCCCACGACCATGTTCACCGTTCTCTTCGCTCTTGCCCGCACCGTCGGCTGGATCGCACAGTGGAACGAAATGATCGAAGATCCGCAGCAGCGCATCGGCCGTCCGCGCCAGCTCTATACGGGCGCCGGCAAGCGCGACTACGTTCCGGTTTCCAAGCGCTAAGCCGCGAAACCCTATAAGATCAAAGGCCGGCAGGTTTTCACCCGCCGGCCTTTTTTGTTGGGCATCCGAATAGTTCTCAGTGGCGTGCCGCAACGCCCAGGAACTGCTTGAGTTCGGGTGTAGCGGGATTGGAAAACACCTCCTCCGGCGGGCCAATTTCATGCACCCTGCCCTCATGCATGAAGACGACGCGGGAGCAGACGTCGCGCGCAAACTTCATCTCATGCGTAACCATCAGGAGAGTCATGCCTTCACCGGCCAGTTCACGCACCACCGCCAGCACCTCCGAGACCAATTCGGGATCGAGTGCCGAGGTGATCTCGTCGCACAGCAGCGCAATCGGCTGCATGGCGAGAGCGCGGGCAATGGCGACGCGCTGTTGCTGGCCGCCGGACAATTCATCGGGATAGGCATCGAATTTATGCGCCAGCCCGACCCGTTCCAGCATCTTGCGGGCAACGGCTTCCGCTTCCGGTTTCGGCGTCTTCTTCACCACGGTCTGCGACAGCATGACGTTGCCGCCGACGGTCTGGTGCGGGAAAAGGTTAAACTGCTGGAAGATCATGCCGACCTTCAGCCGCAGGGCTTTCAGATGCAGATCGTCTTCGAGAAGCTGCGCGCCGGCGACCGATATGGAACCGGCCGAAATTGTCTCTAGCCCATTGATGCAGCGAAGCAGGGTCGATTTTCCCGATCCGCTCTTGCCGATGATGGCGATGACCTCACCGGGCTCTACATCGAGGTTGATGCCCTTCAGAACCTCGTTGCTGCCATAGCTTTTGCGGACTTCAGTGATTTCGATGAGCGACATTGAGCTTCCTTTCGAGGATCTGGCTGCTCTTAGACAGAGGCCAGCACAGCGCGAAATAGATGAGGGCGACGAGGCCATAAACGGTGAAGGGCTGGAAGGTGGCGTTGGTGACGACCGTGCCGGCCTTGGACAGTTCGACGAAACCGATGATCGAGGTCACGGCCGTTCCCTTGATGACCTGCACGAAGAAACCGACGGTTGGCGGAATGGCGACCCGCAGGGCCTGCGGCAGGATGACGTAACGCATTTGCTGCAGGCGTCCCATGGCAAGGCTTGCCGATGCCTCCCACTGGCCCTTGGCTACGGATTCAACGCAGCCGCGCCAGATTTCCGTGAGGAAGGCCGCCGCCCACAGGATCAGCGTCAGGCCCGCCGCCAGCCAGGCCGGCACATCGATGCCGAACAGGCCGAGGCCGAAAAAGGCGATGAAGAGCTGCATCAAAAGCGGCGTGCCCTGAAAAAGCTCGACGTAATAACGTGCGAAAGCCCGCATCGATTTTTTCCGGGAAATGCGCATGAAGAGCAGAAGCAACGCCACCAGACCACCGCCGGCAAAAGAGACGAGCGAGAGAAGGACGGTCCAGCGCGTGGCGAGCAGCAGGTTTCTGAGAATATCCCAGGTGGAGAATTCGATCATCGGACACTCCTGCGCGGAAAGATGAGGTTGCCGCCCATCACCAGCACCTGCCGGAGAAGGATGGCGAGCACGAGATAAATGACGGTGGAGACCATATAGGCTTCGAAGGCGCGGAAGGTGCGCGACTGGATGAAATTGGCCGCGAAGGTCAAATCCTCGGCGGCGATCTGCGATACGACCGAAGAGCCGAGCATGACAATCACCACCTGCGACGAAAGCGCCGGCCAGATGCGTTGCAGCGAGGGCACCAGAACCACATGCCGGAAGGTTTCAAAGCGGGTCATGGCAAGGCTTGCCCCCGCCTCGAACTGCCCCTTTGGCGTCGCCTGAATACCGGCCCGGATGATCTCGCAGCTATAGGCCCCGAGATTGACCACCATGGCGATGTTGGCGGCGGTCAGTTCCGACAATTGCAGGCCAAGCGATGGCAGGCCGAAAAAGATAAAAAACAATTGTATGAGGAATGGCGTGTTGCGAATGAGCTCCACATAGGTCGCGACCGGCGGCCGCAGCCATTTGGGGCCTAGCGCGCGCACCCAGGCGCAGACGATGCCGAGGGCGATGCCGAGAACGCCGCCGATGGCAATCAATTCCAGCGTAACGGCGATGCCTTTGGCGATCTGCGGATAATAGTCGAGAAGCCATCCAAAATCGAATGTGTATTTCACCCGATGCTTCCTTTCGGCGAGGACAAACCATGCGCCGGTCCTGCCTCAAGGCGAGGCCGGCGCATGCGTTTTTCCGGGTTGCTCAGAGATCCTTGGGCAGGTCGGTTTTCAGCCATTTCTGCGCGATCGTGTTCAAGGAACCATCGGTCTTTGCGGTGGCGATGATGGCGTTGACCTTTTCAAGCAGCGCCGGCTGTTCCTTGTTCAGACCGATATAGCAGGGCGAATTCTTGATCAGGAACTTCAGCTCGGGGCGCTTTGGCGGGTTCTTGGCGAGAATGGCGGCGGCCACGACATTGCCCGTGGCCACGGCTTCTACCTGGCCGGCGAGGAAGGCGGAGATCGTGCCGTTATTGTCCTCATAACGCTTGATGGTCGTATCGGCAGGCGCCACCTTCGTCAGCTCCAGATCCTCGACCGCGCCACGGGTGACGCCAATGGTCTTGCCGGACAAATCTTCCGCCTTGGTGACGGCAACCGAATCCGGCGCGAACACGCCGTTGAAGAAGGGCGCATAGGCGGTGGAGAAGTCGATGACCTTTTCACGGTCCGGGTTCTTGCCGAGGCTCGAAATCACGAGATCGACCTTGTTGGTCTGCAGATAGGGAACGCGGTTAGCGCTGGTGACCGGCACGAGTTCGACCTTCACGCCAAGCTTCTCGCCGATCAGATTGGCGACGTCGATATCATAGCCCTGCGGGGCCATATCCGTGCCGACGCTGCCGAAGGGTGGGAAATCCTGCGGGACGGCAACGCGGATCGTGCCGCGGGAGGTGATATCACCGAGCGCATCGGCAAAGGCTGCGGGCGAAAAACCGAGCGTTGCGGAAATCGCGGCAATGGCAAGCAATGAACGTCTGGAAATCATTGAGAATTACTCCTTAGGGCTTGAGGAAAGAGGCTGAAGTGAAAGGGAATTGCGAAGCTCGTAGAGCGGATCCGGCCTGCGGGTGAGATCGAGACCGGTTTCGACTTCGTCGAGATGGCGGATGGCGAGTTCGGCGGCGCCATGGAAATCGGCCGCCTTGATCGCTTCGAAGATACGGCAATGTCCGTCATGCGATTGCTGCGCATGGAAATCGGACTGATAGAGCATGGAGATGAGGATGGTTCTGGCCGTCAGGTCGCGCAGCGTTTCGACGATGATGTCGTTTCCAGCGATTTCGGCGATGCGGATGTGAAAATCGCCCATCAGGCAGGTCAGGCGCTGGCGGTCGCCTTTGGAAATCGCCGCCTTCTCCTCATCGAGATGATCGGCGAGGATGGCGATGCCTTCCGGGCTGACGCCGGAAAGATTGCGCAAAAGCCCATATTCGATGATGCGCCGCGCCTCATAGACCTTGATGGATTCTTCGGCGGAAGGCTCCACCACGAACCAGCCGCGGCGCGGGCTGACGGTGACGATGCCGCGCGTCTCCAGCCGCATCATGGCCTCGCGGATGCGCGTGCGAGACACGCTGAAAAGGCTGGCGAGCTGGTTCTCGCTGAGGCGGGTTCCCGGACGAATGCGGGCGGAAAGAATGCCGGAGATGATGGCGTCTTCTACCGCGCTCTGGGCGCTTTCTGATGTATGGCTATCTTGCATACAAGATTGAAAGCAAGAGGTGTGCCAGACGGAAATTTATGGGCCGGGAGCCGTCTGACGGTCAGCCGTTTGCCGCCCTAACGATCAAATGCAGTAAAATCGCGCCCTCGCCTGCCTGCATCGGCAGCAGGACGGCAGCCCGATGGAGAGAGTGCCTATATGATTATTGTGAGGGGCGAGCTTTGCTCTTCATGACATCCAGAAGAATGCGCGCGCCGGTTTCGCCCGGAGGCACATCCGTGTGCAAACGCTGCTGCACGAGTGCATAACCTTCGAGCATTGCCTGCCGCTCGGTGGTGTCGGAAGACAGACGCTCTGCCCAGCGCAGCATCGAACCTGCCCTTACCACCTCGTTGAAATATTCCGGCACGACGGCGTAATCGGCAATCAGGTTCGGCAGAGCGCCTGTCCAGGTCTTCACCCGCTTGCTCAGCATGGTAAAAATCCAGTCCGTCTTGTAGACCGAGATCGTCGGTACGCCCGCGAGCGCGAGTTCCAGAATGACCGTGCCGGAAGCGGCAATCGCCGCATCGGCTTCAGCAAAGGCATTCCATTTGAAAGCGGAATCGATACCGATTTCGGGCCTGATATCCTCTGGCCATGAGGCCGCCAGTTCGCGGATGCGTTTTTCCTGACGCGGCACGGTGGGCAACAGGAACCGCGTCGGACCATTGCGCTCCACAAAAGCTCTCGCCGCCGCCTGAAACGGCTCCATCAACCGCGTCGTTTCCGTGGAACGCGACCCTGGCAGGAGGAGAATGGTCTTCGGTTCGCCATTCGCCGGCAGAGAACGTTCCGCCCGCTTTTGACGCACGGAGAGCACATCGGGGTCGACGCTGAGGCGATGACCGACAAAAGTTGTCGGCGGACCGCCGAGACGGCGCATGGCTTCCGGCTCGAAGGGCAGCAGCGCCAGCACGTGATCGACATAGGAGAGCATCGCCGTAGCGCGATATTCCTTCCACGCCCAGACGCTGGGGCAGACGTAATTGACGACCGGCAGATGCGGCAATTGCTGCCGGACTTTTTTCGCAACGCGATGGGTGAAATCCGGGCTGTCGATGATCAGCAGAATATCGGGCTTTGCGGCGGCGATTGCCTGAGCGGTCTGGTTGATCCGCGCAATGAGCTTCGGCAGTTTTTTAAGAACCTGCGTAAAGCCCATGATGGAGAGTTCGGAATAGTCGAACAGGGAAACCAGTCCCTGCGCTTCCAGCGCTTCGCCGCCGACACCGACCAACTCGACAGGCCCCGTATATTGGGCCTTAAGCGAGCGGATCAGATCCGCGCCTAAAAGATCGCCGGATACTTCCCCGGCTATGACCGCCACTTTTAATGCCGCCGTCATCCGATCATGTCTCCGCCAAGTGATGTATCGATGCCGCAGACGAATATGCCCGCCTCATCGGCCGCTTTCAACATCGCCTCGCGATCAAGCACCAGCGCCCGCCCGGCTTCGACGGCAATACCCGCCAGCCCGGCTTTTCGCGCATTCTCCACCGTTTCCACACCGATTGTCGGCAGGTCGGCGCGCACATCCTGCTGCGGCTTGCACAGCTTTACGAGCACACCCCTGCGGCGCGGGGATATCCGTCCTTCGGCGCGCAATGCCGCGACGCGCCCCAGCATGGCATCCGTGCCCTCGACGCCTTCCAGCGCGACGATGCGGCCGCCGACGGCGACGGCGCCCTGCCCCACATCGAGCTTGCCAAGTGCAAGCGCGGCCTCAGCCGCCTTGCGTATATCGCGCAGATCATCCTCGGCAGGTTTTTGCGCACCGAAAGGGCCTATAGCGGCCAGCAGGCCGGGGGCGATCTCGTGAGCGCCGATGACTTTTGCGCCGAGCGTGCCGATGATCTTGATGACCATCTGCAGAACGGCGTCGTCGCCGCTGGACAGCAGCGTCCTGACAATGGACGGCAGTTTGAGCAGGATGCCGAGTGTGGGGCGGATCTCGCGCCATTCCGGCCGCCGCGCCACACCACCGGACAGCACGACGCGGTCTACCCGGTTTTCGCGCAGCAGACGGCCAAGCCCGGCGACATCGCCGACACTGATGACGGCATTGTCGAAACCGCTCCAGTCGAAACGGGAATCATCACGCAGGCGCACGATAAAAGGGTTTTCGCCCATCTCACGGGCAGCGGCCGCCACATAAAGCGGCAGCTGGCCGCTGCCGGCCACAATGGCGAGACGCCCGCCGCCTGTCACGGCTCACTTGCCCCGGTTGGGCGAAGAGATCGCGCGGTCGCTATCCGCACCGATGAAATCGATGACTTCAAGCGCCTGCGGGCAATCCAGATAGTCGTTACGGTCGATGGCCGCCGCATTGCCGCGGATCGTGCCTTCGGCTTCGAAAATCGCCTTGTAGACGCGTCTGACCTTGTGGATATCGGCACGCTCGATGCCGGCACGGGTCATGCCGACGACGTTCAGGCCGCCGAGGATGCCGGGATTGCCATTCAGCATGCCATAGGGAATGACATCGTAATTTACCGCCGAAAGTCCGCCGATAAAGGCCTGGCGGCCGATGCGCGTGAACTGGTGCACGGCGCAGCCACCGCCGAGAATAGCGCGGTCCTCAATGGTGACGTGGCCCGCCAGCATCACATTGTTGGAAAGCACGATGTGGCTGCCGAGGCGGCAATCATGCGCCACATGCGAATTGGCGAGGAAGAGATTATCGTCACCGATAATGGTCTTGCTGCTGCCATCGGAACTGCCGGCGTTCATCGTCACGCCTTCACGCATGATGCAGCGCTCACCGATCTCGAGGGTCGTTTCCGAACCGTCATGGCGAATTGCCTGCGGCGTGCCGCCGATGACCGCCATGGGATGGACAACCGAGCCACGGCCGATCACGGTCAGGCCGGAAACAACGGCGTGATTGTGCAGCTGAACATCGTCATGCAGCGTGACTTTCGCGCCGACATAGCTCAGCGCGCCGATGACGACGTTTTCACCGATCACCGCGCCGTCTTCGATCACGGCGCTCGGGTGAATTCTGGCCGAGGCGGCAATCGTGCTCATTGCTGATCCTCGGGGATCATCATGGCGCCGACATCGGCCTCCGCCACCAGCGCGCCGTCCACCTTCGCTTCGCAATGGAATTTGAAGACATTACCGCGCTGGCGCTGCTTGACTACATGGATTTCCAGACGATCGCCAGGGATTACCGGTTTACGGAAACGCGCATTGTCGATTGTCATGAAGTAAACCAGGTGACCGCCCTCACCCTGGCTGCGAGCGCAGATCGCACCCGCCGTCTGGGCCATGGCTTCGACGATCAGAACGCCCGGCATGATTGGCCGGTCCGGGAAATGACCGGTGAAATGCGGTTCGTTGACCGTGACGTTCTTGATGCCAATCGCCGAGTTGTTACCGTCGATCTCGATGATCTTGTCGATCAGCAGGAATGGGTAACGATGCGGCAGAAGCTTCATGACTTCCAGAATGTCAGCCGCGCCGAGCGCCGTCTTCGTTTCTTCAGTCATTGTTTTTCTCTCCTGTTTTTTTATCACGCCCTTCAGCGCGTGCCAGAATTTCGGCCATGTCGCGCAGGAAATATTTCATCGGACGCGCGGGCGTGCCGCCATAACGGGCGCCTGCCGGAACGTCCGCCACAACGCCGCTCATCGCCGCGATCTGTACGCCGTCGCCAATGTTGATATGGCCATTGATGCCGGCCGCGCCGCCAATCATCACACCGTCGCCGATGCGGGTGCTGCCCGCAATGCCGACCTTGCTGACGATGCCGCAATGGCGGCCGATGCGGACGTTGTGGCCGATCTGAACCTGATTGTCGATCTTGGTGCCTTCGCCGATGACCGTGTCATCCATGGTGCCGCGATCGATCGTGGTGTTGGCGCCAATCTCGACATTGTCCTGAATGATGACCCGGCCGATCTGCACGATCTTCAACATGCCGCGCGGACCGGGCGCATAACCGAAACCGTCCTGTCCGATGCGTGCGCCGTTATGGATAATCACATTATTACCGATAAGGGCTGCAAGAACGCTTGCGCCGCCGGCAATGGTGCAATCGCGTCCGATCTGCACATCCTGCCCGATGATGACGCCGGGACCGATGCGCGTACCAGCGCCGATATGGGCGCCAGCTCCAATCACGGCGAGCGACTCGACGATGACGCCCGCCTCCAGCTTCGCGGATGGATCGACATGCGCAGCGTGGGAAATTTCAGCTTCCATCCGCGCGATCGGACCCGGACGCATGGCGGAGGGATGCAGCAAGGCACCAACCTGCGCAAAAAGCGTATGCGGGTTTTTCGATATCAGCGCAGGGGTATGAGACGGAAGCATGTCTACAAGTGCGGCGTCACAAATGACGGCGCCAGCGTCGCAGGTCTGCAGCTCATCTCGGTTCTTGCGCGAAAGGATATAGCAGAGCTGATCGGGTTTTGCCCGGTAGACCGGCGCAACGGACCGAATGATCCGCTCTCCCGCCGCGTCATCAGACAGTTCCGCCCCAAAACGGTCTGCGATATCTTTCAATCGCAGTCCCTCGTGGGGCGGAAAAAAGGCGTTGTATTCCATCAGCCGGAAACTCCAGAACGTTCAAAGTTGCAGTTCTGGACTGCCGATATCAGAAAGTGTTGGACATGCCAAACCGGAAACGCTGTTCCTCGTCGTAGTCTTCCTTGGCGAAAGGCACGGCGTAGTCGACGCGGATCGGACCGAAGGGCGACGCCCACATCACGCCGATACCGGCGGATGCGCGGATGGAGTTGTCGTCCTTCACACCTGCACTGTTGGCAACCTTGTTGCCATAGAGCGTGCCGGCATCCACGAAGCCAGCGAGGCGCAGGCCGAAATCTTCCGGAACGCCAGGCATCGGAGCCGTGACTTCAGCAGAAGCGGCGAAATAGGTCGTGCCGCCGATGGAGTCGGAACCGATGCGAGGACCGATACCGTCGTTCTTGAAGCCGCGAACCTGACGGCCACCGAACTTGAACTGATCGAATACCAGCAGATTGTCGCCTGTCGGCACCACGTGACCGGCCTGGCCGGTCAGCGAGCCGATGACATCGTACTCATCGGAGAGCGTGTAGAAGAAGCGAGCCTTGGCGTAAATCTTGTAATATTCGGAATCGCCGCCGAGACCTGCAAATTCGTTCGTCAGAGCAGCCTGCCAGCCTTCGCGCGGCATGTTGCGGTCGTCGAGCGTATTGTAGTTCAGCGTGTTCGAAATGATGGACTGTGTCCAGTCACCGCCACGGATCAGGTCCTTGTAGGGAGCGGCAAGGTTGCTGCCGGTTTCCCAGTCGCCTTCGCCGTCATAATTGAGCTGCTTGTAGGTGTACTTGAACGTCGTCGAGAGGTCTTCGGTGATCGGCGCGGTCACGCGCAGCGAGAAGCCCTGCTCGTCGTAGTCATAATAGTCTTCGCTGCGGCTCTGGCTCTTGAACAGGTCGAAACCTGCGGCAAGACGGTAGCCGAGGAAATAGGGTTCCGTGAAGGACAGCGTATAGCTGCGCGCATCATCTTCACCCGCACCAGCGGCGAGACGGATGTACTGGCCGCGACCGAGGAAGTTCTTCTCTTCGATGGAGGCTTCGAGCAGCACACCGTCGTTCTGCGAGTAGCCGGCGCCGATACCGAACGAACCAGTCGACTGATCTTCTACGTCAACAACGATGACGACACGGTCAGGCGCGCTGCCGCCGGCGGTCGAAATATTGACCTTCGAGAAATAGCCGAGGGCTTCGAGACGGCGCTTTGCAGCCGTGATGACCGTCTGGTTGAATGCATCGCCTTCGGAAATATCGAACTCGCGACGAATGACGTAGTCACGCGTACGGGTGTTGCCGCGGATTTCGATACGCTCGACATAGGCGCGCTCGCCCTGGTCAACGATGTAGGTCACACCGATGGTGTTGCCAGCCATGTCGCGGTCGCCGCGCGGCGTTACGCGGGCAAAGGGATAACCCTCGCCGGCCACGCGCTTGGAAATCGCTTCCATGCTCTGCTGAACTTCCTTGGCGCTGTAGCTTCCGCCCTGGTGGGTTTCCACGAGGCCCTGAAGTTCAGAACCGTCGACGCCCGGAACGGTCGATTCGACCGCGACGTTGCCGAAGTTGTAACGCTGACCTTCATCGACCGTGATGGAGATGGTGTATTCGTTCTTGGACTCGTCCAGCACAGCCTCGGAGGACACGACCCGGAAGTCGGCATAACCGCGGTTGTAGTAGAACTGGCGCAGCGCCTCTTCGTCGGCGCGCAGCTTGTCCTCGTTATAGACGTCCTTACGCGTCAGGAACGACAGCATGTTGGACTTCTTGGTGTTGATAACGGCGGCCAGACGGCCATCGCTATAGGCATTGTTGCCAATGAAATCGATGCGGCCGATCTTCGTGCGCTCGCCTTCATTGATGACGAAAGCAATGTTCACACGGCCCTGACCGACGGAAACGGTCTGCGTGGTGACTTCAACATCGCTACGGCCGATGGCGGCGTAGGCTTCCTTGATGCGGGCAATATCCGCAGTCACGATGGCCTGATTGAACGGGCCGAGGGACTGGGTCTGCACGACGCCGGCGAGCTTGTCGTCCTTGATCTTGCGGTTACCGTTGAAGACCACCTGGTTGACGAGCTGGTTTTCATTGACGGTCACGACCAGCGTGCTGCCGGAAACGCGCATGGAAACATTCGAGAAGTAACCGGTGGCGTAAAGACGCTTCACCGATTCATCGATGTCCGAATTGGAAAAGTTCTTACCCGGCGCAATGGTAATGTTGGAACGCACGGAGTCCGCACCGGACCGGTCGGCCCCGCGAACATCGATCCTGCTGATGACGGCCGCATTTGCAGCGCCAGCAGAGGCAAGCACGCCAAGGCCCGCAACCGAAGCAACACCGGCAGACAGAGCAACCGCCGACACAGCGTTCAAAAATCTTGAACCAGCCTTCATTTCAATTCTTACCTTTTTACGTTGTCCCTCAGCGGGCGGAACCCGACTCCGGCCATGTGCGTCGTTTTACCTGCTTTTCCCCTACAAGCAAGCGCGAACGTTAAATTCTGTTTACTTCGTGCTCCAGAGTGGCTCATTCGCCACTTCGGCATAAAAACAAGGTAAACAAATAACTAACAAAACCGTTAAAACACAATCCTCAGCCGATCAAGCTGCTGATATCATTCCATGTTGCAAAAACCATAAGACCCAAAATCATCATCATCCCGATACGGAACGCGACTTCCTGCGCGCCCGCACCAAGCGGCCTGCCACGAATGGCCTCGATGGCGTAGAACACCAGATGCCCGCCGTCCAGAACCGGCACAGGCATCAGGTTCAAAAGACCGATGGAGACGGAAAGAACGGCGGCAAGCTGGATAACGGCGGAAATGCCGAGCGTCGCCATCTGGCCGGACGCCTGCGCCACACGCACCGGACCGCCAAGCTGATCGGCATTCATGCGCCCTGTCACGAGATTGCCGATATAGTTGAATGTTCCGGTAATGACGTGGCCGGTTTCACGCACGCCTTCGACCAGCGCCTCGGACGGCGAATATTCGATATGGCGGAAATTGCCGCTGGTCTGGTCGGTGACGATGCCGATAATGCCCATTTCCAGCTTGTTGCCGAACTGGTCTGTGGTTTCGGTGCGAGTCGGGACCATCGGCAGCTTCAGCTCCTCGCCCGCCCTTTCGACCGTCACCGTGATCGGCGTGCCCGGCCGGATGCCGACGTAACGGCGGACATCCTCGAAGGTCATCACTTTTTCGCCATCGATCGCGATGAGCCGGTCGCCGGGCTGCACGCCGGCGGCAGCCGCCGCGCTGTTTTCACGGACTTCCGCCACGACCGGATCGGCGATCATCCGGCCGTAAATGCCGAAGAGCACCGCGAAGATGAGAATGGCGAGAATGAAATTGGCGATCGGGCCTGCGGCAACCGTGGCCGCCCTTTTCCACAGCTTTGCGCCGGAAAGCGTCTGCGCCCTCTCCTCCAGCGACATATGCGACAGGCCGGAACTATCCGGCTTGCTCGCCGCATCCTCATCGCCGAAGAACTTGACGTAACCGCCGAGCGGGATCGCCGAAATCTTCCATCGCGTGCCGCGTTTGTCGGTGAAACCGATCAGTTCCGGGCCGAAGCCGATGGAGAATGCGGTGGAGCGGATGCCGCACCAGCGACCGACCAGATAATGGCCCATTTCATGGACAAAAACGAGCAGTGACAGCACCAGGATGAAGGGCACGATATAGCCGGTCAGAAAGCCGGTCGCCGCCATTACTGTGTTCATGACAATCTGCCCTTTGTGTCGTGACCCTTCGCGCCGCTCAGAAACCCGGCAACAGACCGCCGCCCGATCCGGGCACGTCGCCGGTTGCCGCCGCATGCACGAAAGCAATGAGGAATACCGTAAAGCAGGCGAAAACAAGACCGTCGACACGGTCCATGAAGCCGCCGTGGCCCGGAATGAGATGACTGGAATCCTTGACCTGGAAACGCCGTTTCACGAAAGATTCGAAGAGATCGCCGATCTGGCTGAACACCGAAAGGATAAGGGCGAGCCCCAGCACCAGCACGCTGATCCTGCCGTGATAGGCCATGGACACCGCGCCGCCGCCGATCACGGCCGCCACCGCCCCGCCGATCGCGCCGGACCAGGTCTTGCCGGGCGAGATCGAAGGCGCAAGCTTCGGCCCGCCAATGGCGCGTCCGACGAAATAGGCGAGAATATCCGTCGACCAGACAACGGCGAAGATAAACAGGATGGACACGAAGCCGGTCAGCTCGTCACCACGGATGGCTGCCAGCGATATGCCGCTCAGGCCCGCATAAAAAATGCCGCCCACCAGCCACCAGTTTCTGCCGCGCAAAATTGGAAACAGCGCCGCCGTCAGCGTGAAGCCGGATAAGAGCGGCAGATCGAGCGAGGATTCGCCGAATATCGTATTGCCGGCGATGACGGCGACCGCGAACCAGCCCCAGGCATTGCCGGTCGAATTGGTTTCCGACAGCCGGGTAATCGTCGACCATTCATAATAGATGAGGATCGCCAGGAGGCCCGCGACGATGCGGAACAGAATGCCACCATACCAGGTCGCGGCCAGAATGACCGCCGCCATGACGATTGCGGACACGATCCGCAGTCTGAGTTCACGGCTCATCAGGCGCCTGCCACGGCAACCTGCTCGGTGAGTGCACCGAAGCGGCGGTCACGCGTTGCATATTGCTCGATTGCGGAGAAGAATCGCTGGCGGTCGAAGTCCGGCCAATATTCGGGAACGAACAGGAACTCGGAATAAGCGGCCTGCCAGAGCAGGAAGTTCGACAGGCGCTCTTCGCCGCTGGTGCGGATGATGAGATCAGGATCAGGCATACCCGACGTGTCGAGTCTGGCCGAAATCATCTCCGGCGTAATGGATTCGGCATTAAGCCTGCCTTCGGCGACATCGCGCGCAATCGCCGCCGTCGCGCGCGCAATCTCGTCGCGGCTTCCGTAGTTGAAGGCGATCACCAGCGTCAGCTTGGTATTGCCCGCCGTCATCTGCTCCGCCTCTTCGAGGAGAGAACGGATGTCGTGCTTCAGCCCCTGCCGGTCGCCGATGATCCGCACGCGGACATTTTCGCGGTGCAGTTCCGCAAGGTCACGCCGGATGAAGGCTTTCAAAAGCCCCATCAGATCGCTCACCTCGGATTCGGGCCTGCGCCAGTTTTCCGACGAGAAGGCAAAGAGCGTGAGATAGCGTATTCCGCAATCGCCGGCCGCGCGCACGGTCTCGCGCACGGCCTCCACACCGCGGCGATGCCCCATCACGCGCGGAAGACCGCGCTGCTTTGCCCAGCGTCCATTGCCATCCATGATGATGGCGACGTGCTCGGGTATGGAGGAACGTGTCGTCGTCGGCATATCGATCCAGTAACAGGGCAGCGCGGAATTAAAACGAATAAAATACAGGTCTATCGCAAGCGATATCAGACCTGCATGATTTCCTTTTCCTTCTCGGCAAGCAAGCGGTCAATTTCCGAAATCGTGTCATCGGTCATTTTCTGAACCTTTTCCGACTGTCCACGGCTTTCGTCCTGACCGATGTCACCGTCCTTTTCGGCTTTTTTCAGACCATCCATGCCATCGCGGCGAACATGGCGAATCGCCACCTTTGACTTTTCGGCATAATCATGGGCGACCTTGACGAGCGATTTGCGGCGCTCCTCGTTGAGTTCAGGCAGCGGGATACGCAGGTTCTGGCCGTCAACGATGGGGTTGAGGCCGAGATTGGATTCGCGGATCGCACGGTCGACGGCGTTGACCATCGACTTGTCCCAGATGTTGACGCCGAGCATGCGCGGCTCCGGAACAGTGATATTCGCAACCTGGTTCAGCGGTACGCGCGAGCCATAAGCCTCGATGGTGACCGGATCGAGAATATTGGCCGAAGCGCGGCCGGTGCGAAGCGATGCGATATCGCTCTTGAATGCATTGATGGCGCCGTCCATACGGCGCTTGATATCGTTGAGGTCAACACCACTCATCTTGATACTCCATCTTGTCGGCCAAGCCGGCCGTAATCGCCCCTTGAGGCGGCATCGTTTTGATTATTTGTCGTGCACGATGGTCTTGCGGCCGCCGCCGGTCAATATCTGCGCAAAACCGCCCTTCTCGTGGATCGAGAAAACAATGATCGGAATGTGGTTTTCGCGGGCAAGCGCAACGGCGGCGATATCCATGACCGCCAGTCCCTTGCCGAGCACTTCGCTGTGGGTCAATTCGTCGAAACGGGTTGCCGTCGGGTCCTTCTTCGGGTCGGCGGAATAGATGCCGTCCACCTGTGTGCCCTTGAAGATCGCTTCGGCGCCCATTTCCGCAGCGCGCAAGGCTGCGGCAGAATCAGTGGTGAAGAAGGGGTTGCCCGTACCGCCAGCGAAGATCACCACACGCCCCTGCGCGAGATGATGGAGCGCCGCGCGCTGCGAGAAGCTCTCACAGATTTCAGGCATGGCGATTGCGGAGAGAACGACGGTGTCGATGCTGAGCTTTCGCAGCGAGGTCGCGAGCGCCAGCGCGTTGATGACGGTCGCCAGCATACCCATATGGTCGCCGGTAACGCGGTCGCCGCCCTTGGAGGCCACGGCAACGCCGCGGAAAATATTGCCGCCGCCGACGACAACGCCGACTTCGACGCCCATCGCCCTCGCCTCGGCGATATCGGAAGCGATGCGATCAGCCACCGCCACATCGATACCGAAACCCTGATCGCCCATGAGGGCTTCGCCGGAAGCCTTGAGAAGAACGCGTTTGTAGATCGGCTTGGAAGACATCATGACTCCTCGGAAATGTAACCGAAACGCGGATACACGAAGGGCACCGCGTTGTCACGCGATGCCCTCCCGTTTTCCCAAGATTGGGTAAATATAATCAGCCCTTGGCGACGGCTGCGACTTCGGCTGCGAAATCGCTTTCTTCCTTCTCGACGCCATCGCCGAGCAGGAGGCGAACCATGCCCGTTACTTCGATGGAAGCGCCGGCTTCCTTTTCGGCTTCCTTGACGGCAGCGCCGACAGTCAGGTCCGGGTTGATGACGAAAGCCTGCGACAGAAGGGCGACTTCCTCGAAGAACTTGCGCATACGGCCATCAACCATCTTTTCGATGATGGCTTCCGGCTTGCCGGATTCACGGGCCTGTTCGATGAAGACGTTGCGCTCGCGCTCGGCAACGGCGGCGTCGACTTCTTCAGCGCGGATGGCGAGCGGGTTGGTCGCAGCGATGTGCATGGCAACCTGACGGCCGATGGAGTTCAGAACGGCCTTGTCGCCTTCCGACTTCAGGGCAACGAGAACGCCGAGCTTGCCGATGCCGTCGCCGGCAGCGTTGTGGATGTAGGTCGCAACAACGCCGTGCGGAACTTCGAGCGCTGCCGAGCGGCGGAGCGTCATGTTCTCACCGATGGTGGCAATCGCGTCCTTGATGCTGTCGGCAACGGACTTGCCGGTTGCCGGATAGGTGGCAGCGGAAACAGCGTCAACGGTGCCGTTGGTGGTGAGGGCAACCTGGGCGATACCGCGGATGAGGTCCTGGAACGCATCGTTACGGGCAACGAAGTCGGTTTCGGAGTTCAGCTCAACGACGACAGCCTTGTGACCCATGGTGGCAACGCCGACCAGACCTTCGGCAGCCGTACGGCCGGACTTCTTGTCGGCCTTTGCGATGCCCTTGGCGCGCAGCCAGTCGATCGCCGCTTCCATGTCGCCATTGGTTTCAGCAAGAGCCTTCTTGCAGTCCATCATGCCTGCGCCAGACTTTTCGCGCAGTTCCTTCACCATTGCGGCTGTGATTTCGGTCATTGTTTGCCTCTTATCGGTTCGATCGGTCAGCCGGCGGAATTTGCCGTGCCGAAGTTCTGGGTGATGACTGTACCCGGCCGCACACCCTTTGAAACCGGAGAGGATTTCAGGAAAGGGGCATGCGCATTCCCAAGTGCTGCGGCATCTCCATGCATCGAGATGATGGGTGCCGCTGAAGTATGACAGCGTTATGAAGACTGCCTTCCGTTTCAACCGCATCGGACGCCAGCGATTTCATAAAAACGTGGCGGAGCGCTTGAAACGAACAAGGCCGTCAACCCATGGAAGGTCTTTGACGGCCTTGTCATATCCTGGTCGAGGAGACGGCGACCGAGATCGCCGCCAGACAGGGCCTATATCAGGCGCCAGCCTCGTCTTCGAGAGCGGGCTCGATCGGAGCTTCTTCCGAAGCGCCGATGTCGCGGCCGGAAGCGCCCTGCTGACGGGCAATACCGTCGATGGCAGCGCGGGCGATAAGGTCGCAGTAAAGCGAGATGGCGCGCGAAGCATCGTCGTTACCCGGGATCGGGTAGTCGATGTGGTCCGGATCGCAGTTGCTGTCGATGATAGCAACGACCGGAATGCCAAGACGCTTGGCTTCTTCGATCGCGATCTTTTCCTTGTTGGTGTCGATGATGAACATCAGGTCCGGAACGCCGCCCATATCGCGGATACCGCCGAGAGCCTTTTCAAGCTTTTCGCGTTCGCGCTCGAGGTTCAGGCGTTCCTTCTTGGAGTAGCCGGAAGCTTCCGAGTTGAGGATCTCGTCGACCTTGCGCAGGCGCTGGATCGAGTTGGAGATGGTCTTCCAGTTGGTCATCATGCCGCCGAGCCAGCGGGAGTTGACGTAGTACTGGGCCGAACGCTTTGCGCTGTCGGCGATGATTTCGGACGCCTGGCGCTTGGTGCCAACGAACAGAACGCGGCCGCCACGGGCAACGGTGTCGGACACGACCTGAAGGGCGCGCGACAGCATCGGAACGGTCTGAGCCAGGTCGATGATGTGGATGTTGTTACGGTCGCCGAAGATGTACGGCTTCATCTTCGGGTTCCAGCGGTGCGTCTGGTGGCCGAAGTGAACACCAGCTTCCAGAAGCTGGCGCATAGAAAAATCGGGCAATGCCATGCCTTGTTACTCCTTTTCCGGTTTAACCCCCGCGAAGCGAACAGCACCGATTTTCATCGACACCACCGGGCGGAACGGACCGGATTTCTCCCGGAACATCCCAAGCTTCGCGTGTGGAATGGTGAGCCGCATACAGTCGCCCGCATGAAAATGCAAGCATTTATGCGAAAAAACCGCAGAAACAGCCGCGTTTCAGCGGACAGGCTTGTTTTCGCAGGTTTCGGGCTTGAGAATATCGAGCTTCGCAAGCTTTCCCGTCAGAACGAAATCGCCGTAATCCATCGTCAGATCGCGGGTGATTCCGTTTTCGTAAAGCTTGAACGACATACGGTAGATCGGCAGCGCGTCGGTGCCGGTCTTGTCGTTGTAATAGGCGATCGTCACCGGCCAGAATGCCGCCTTGGCGAATTCGCCCGCCTTGCCGGCGTCGGCATCGCCATCCTTCGGCATCTGCGACTTGCCGACGAGGGTGGAGGTGATCAGGCTTTCATCGCCATCGTCCGAACCGTCGAATATCCGGGATTCGAAGATGCGCTTTCCCTGTTTCGCATGTTCGATGACCTGAAACATATGCTGCGTCGGGAATTCGCTGGCGACGAGACTGACCTGGCGGGCATCCGGGCGGGTCAGATCGACCTTCACGCCATCGGTGCCGTCGGTCGCAGCGCCCTGCACTTCCTTGTCCAGCTTGTCGTCGGTGTAGGACTTGGTCTCGAAGGTGAATTTCTTGGCCGTCAGATCCTCGAAGGTCGTGGTCTGCTGGTCGGTCATGCGCACGGCATCGCCGGTGTTGATCTGCGTCACGAAGCGGAAATCCGTCTTGTAGCCCTGACAGGCCGAGCCGGTGAATTCATAGACCATGCGGCCCGTCATGCCCTCGATGCCGGATCGATCGGACGCATCCTTGAGTTCGAGATCGTAGACGGCGCGGTGGGCGACGAGATCGGGAACCGTGACCGGCAAGGCATTGGCAGCGTTCGACAGGCCGGTCATAAGCCCTGTTGCGGCAACGAAACCAAGCGTCCTGACAAACATGCAATATCTCCTGTTGGACTCGCCGCTCATATTGTACAAGCAACCGCCCGGCTTTTGGATCAACATCTTCTGAATGCCGGATTCTTGAAGGATTTACAACAAAACCGGAGACGAAAATGTCGGACGTCATCGAAGGCCGCCTCAAGGAACTTGGCTTTACGCTCCCCGTAGCCGCAGCACCAGCCGCAAACTACGTTCCATTCACCATCAGCGGCAATCTGCTTTATGTATCGGGTCAACTGCCGATGGAATCGGGCAAGATTGCGGTGACGGGCCTCGTTGGCCGCGATGTCGACGTGCCAGGCGCCCAGCGCGCGGCCGAACTTTGCGCCGTCAACATTCTCGCACAGGTCAAGGCCGCTTTGAATGGCGATCTCTCGAAAATCCGCCGTGTCATCAAGCTGAATGGCTTTGTTGCGTCGGTTCCGGAGTTCGTGGAACAGCACCTCGTCATCAACGGTGCTTCCAACCTCATTGCCAATGTTCTCGGTGAGCCCGGCAAACACGCCCGCGCCGCCGTCGGCATGGCCTGCCTGCCCTTCAATGCCGCCGTCGAAATAGACGCCATCGTGGAAATCGACGTATGACGCTGAAACTCTCCTGGCTGACGGCTCAGCCCGTCGCCCATCGCGGTTATCACGATCTCAATAAGGCGGTCTGGGAAAACACGCTTTCCGCCTTTTCCCGCGCCATCGAGGCCGGCTTCGCCATCGAATGCGACGTGCAGCTGGCGGCCGACAGTGTGCCGGTGATTTTTCACGACGACGACATGGCCCGCCTGACCGGCATCAAGGGCGATGTGCGCGAACGCACATCCGCCGAGCTGTCGCTTCTTGCCGTTGGCCAGACCGGGGACCGGGTCCCTACCCTCAAACAGCTTCTCACGCTCTGCGCCGGCAAGGTGCCGCTGGTCATCGAGCTAAAAGGCCGCGCCGGTGAAGGCGTCGACGACGGTTTTGCCGAGGCGGTGCTGGAAGACCTTGAGGACTATAAGGGCCATGTGGCGCTGATGAGCTTCGACCACCATCTGCTGAAGGACCTGAAGGCGGCCGGCTCGCCCTGGCCGCTGGGCCTGACGGCCGAAGGCGACAAGCCGGAAGACTTCTTCAAACACGACGAAGCGATGCAGCTCGGGCTCGATTTTATCTCCTATCATTGGGGTCATCTGCCCAACAGCTTCATCGAGGCGCAAAGAAAACTTGGCCTTCCGGTGATTACCTGGACGGTCAGGGATGAAAATGCGCGCGAGACTACCTATAAATATGCGGACCAGATGACATTCGAAGGTTTCGACCCGAGAGAGAACCCGTCCGCCACGGCATGACAGAAGACTATTCCATTCGCGTTGCGCGTTCCTTCAGGGATATCGATCCGGAAAGCTGGAAGCGGCTTTCCGGAACCTCGCGCAATACATCAGGAAAAATCTACAACCCGTTTATTTCCCATGAATTTTTATCATCCATGGAAGAATCGGGATCGGCGACAGCGAAAACCGGCTGGCTGGGGCACCATCTGCTTCTCGAAAACGCCTCCGGAGCTCTGGTCGGCGCGGTGCCCGCCTATCTGAAGAACCACAGCAAGGGCGAATATGTCTTCGACCACGGCTGGGCGGATGCTTTCGAGCGGGCCGGCGGGCATTATTATCCGAAACTGCAGTGCTCGGTTCCCTTCACGCCTGCAACCGGACCACGGTTGCTCGTCTGCAAGAACGAGGACGAGACACGTTTCAAAGCGCTCCTGGCCTCCGGTCTCGCGCAGGTGACGGAAAAGATCGGCGTCTCGTCGGCACATGTCACATTTCTGGAAGAGAACGATCTCTCCGCCCTTCTGCCGCGCGATTTCCTGCACAGGACCGACCAGCAGTTCCACTTCATCAATGACGGTTATCGCGATCACGGTGATTTTCTCGACGCCCTTTCCTCGCGCAAGCGCAAGGGCCTGAAAAAGGAACGCCGCGCCGCACTCGAAAAGGGCATCGAGATCGACTGGCTGACGGGAAGCGACCTGACCGAGGATATCTGGGACCAGTTCTTCGCCTTCTATATGGATACCGGCAGCCGCAAATGGGGCCGGCCCTATCTGACGCGGGAATTTTATTCACTGATCGGCGAGCGTATGGCCGATGACGTGCTGCTGGTGATGGCGAAACGTGAGGGGCGCTATATTGCCGGCGCGATCAATTTCATCGGCTCGGATGCGCTTTATGGCCGCCACTGGGGCTGCGTCGAGGATCACCCCTTTCTGCATTTCGAGGTCTGTTATCATCAGGCGATCGATTTCGCGCTTTCCAGGGGATTGAAACGGGTGGAAGCCGGCGCTCAGGGCGAACACAAGCTGGCGCGCGGTTACATGCCCGTCACCACCCACTCGGCGCATTTCATTGTCCATCCAGGCCTGCGCCGCGCCATTGCCGATTATCTTCAGCGCGAGCGCGAGGAAGTCGAGCATATCGGCGATTATCTTGATGAACACACGCCCTTCCGCAAGGGCGAGAGACAGGAACCGGACGTATAGTCCGCCATGAGGAGAGATCACGATGACGGCCAGCGCCTATGACGACAACAATATCTTCGCAAAAATCCTGCGCGGCGAAATTCCGAGCCACAAGCTTTACGAAGACGAGCATACGCTTGCTTTCATGGATGTGATGCCGCAGGCCCCCGGCCATCTGCTCGTGGTTCCCAAGACCGGCTCCCGCAACCTGCTCGATGCCGATCCGGAAGTGCTGGCGAGGACCATTCCCGTCGTGCAGAAACTGGCCGTGGCGGCCAAGGAAGCCTTCGATGCGGATGGCGTCTTCATCGCGCAATTCAACGAGCCGGCGGCTGGCCAGACCGTTTTTCACCTGCATTTCCACGTCATTCCGCGCAAGGAAGGCGAGCCGCTGAAGCCGCATTCCGGCGTGATGGCCGATGGCGAGGTATTGAAGGCCCATGCGGAAAAGATAAAGGCCGCGCTTGCTTCGTGATGGCTGCCTAGCATGCGACGTCATCCTCGGCCTTGTGCCGAGGATCCAAACACGTATCTAAAATCAATCGGTTGCAGATGCTCGGGACAGGCCCGAGCATGACGGAGGAGAGGTTTCGGACTGATCATTCCGGAGAACGGTAAGCATTCCTCTCCGGCCATGGCCAGCCCTCAAGCACCTGCATATCGGGCCGGAATATTTCCACCTTCAGCGGATAACAGGCCGCCGTATCGCTCGAATGCGTGGCGCTGCAATCACCGCCCGGGCAGGCGGAAAGCGCGCCGATAAGATCGATCTCGGCAAAAAGCTCCAGATAATCACCCGGCCGCACCGGGCTCGCCTTCATGAAATATTGGTGTGTGTCGCGGGTGAAACCCGTGCACATGAAGACATTCAGCACGTCATGCACATGCGGCTCCGCCTGCCGGAATGACAGACCCTTGGCGGAGGCCAGCGCATTGGTCAGATTGGAATGGCAGCACTGGTGGTAGTCGCCGCCGCTCAGGAGCTTATTGGTATAGGGATCGCAGCGTGTGCCGATCACGTCATGCACACCGCCGCCGTCTTCGTCGAAGCCATACCATGACAGCGTATCATGTGTGATCGTCGCCATCGGCCGCAGGGACGGCAGGTTGCTCCACAGCCGGTTGCCGACTGAAACATGGGTGGCGTGCAGGGCACGGGTCTTGCCGCTGAAAAACCGCTCGGTCAGATCATGGGCGTTCCAGAGGTTCAGGTCTCCCACCTGCGGACCTTCAACGCTTACGATGCGAAAGAAATGCCCCTTTGGCACATGAAAGCTGCGGCCGTCACGCGGCGGCACGATGACCTCATCGATTTTTTTCATGCTTCGTTTGGCTTCTTCCAGACGCGCGAGGTCTGGCATTTCAAGCGTCCCGTTCGGATAAACGACAACAGGACGGACGGCGCGGCGTGCGGCGGCGTCGACGGGTTCGGCGGCGGGCATGGGGGTCATGAAATCCTCGGGCAATCAAAATCTCGAGGCGAAATTGCGCCATGCCTGCTCGCCTGACAAGACGGGTTTTTCTTGCGCTCAGGCCAAGTCTTACTTACCCTTGAGGCATCATGAAATTACCGCCGCTCACCACTCTCCGGGCATTCGAAGCCGCAGCCAGAAGAACAAGTTTTTCTCTGGCTGCGCAGGAACTCGGCATGACGGCAACTGCTGTCAGCCAGCACGTGCGCAATCTGGAGGCCTGGCTCGGTGAGGCGCTGTTTGAGCGGCACGCACGGGGTGTGAGGCTTACCCCGGCCGGAAAGGAATTCGGCACGACGGTTTCGACCTCCTTACGCCAGATTGCCTCTGGCGCCGCCCGGATCCGTCAGGGCCATGACCGCATGGTCGTCCGCCTTGCCAGCCTGCCCTCTGTCGTGGCGCATTTTCTGACGCCCCGCTTGCCTCGCTTTCGGGCGCTTTACCCCGATATACAGGTATCCATCAGCTATTCCGGCGCGCATCACGCGATACCAGCCGATCTCACCATAGGACATGGCATCGCATCCGAGGAAAACGCGGTCGCGCTTTTCAGCGCAGAGACACGGCCGACATGCGCGCCGGACTATGTCGCTAAATTCGGTCCTTTCGACAATGTTGACAGCCTGTTACGAGCGGAATTGCTGCACGACGACACCGAGGCGGCGTGGCAGAACTGGTTCGCAGCCGGGGGGATATCCATGCCCGATAACGCCGGTCCGGTTTTCGCGGATTTCAATCTGCTCGTGACCGCTCTCAAAGCCGGTCAAGGCATCGGCCTCTGCCCGACGGCGCTGCTTCACGACGAGATTGCCGAAGGTCAACTGACCGTGCTCTTCGACCGGGCGGCCGATACGGAGAAATATTACTGGCTGATGGAAGCCGAAGAGATGACGGCACCATCCCGCATCCTGTCGGACTGGCTTCTTGCAGAGGCCCGAGGGAGCGAAATGCGTGGCAGTTATTCCGCCGCGACGATCTGAACACGAGAGGCTGCCGCCTCTTCCATCCGTTCCCTCGCCGACAGCCAGTTGAGCAAGCGGGCGGATGCAGCACAAATGACAACAAAAGCAGCGAGACCACCGAAAACATCCGAAAGATGGTGTCCACCCTGAACAAGAACGGCCAGCGGCATCAAGAGGTTTATCGGCAAGATCACCGCCATCACCGCCCAGTGACGCGGTATGAACCAGACTGACATTGCCGCCATGAAGATGTGAAACGATGGAAAGCCGATCAACCCCAGCACATTTTTAGGCGAAAGATAGACCACTCCCTCCGTTATGAGGCGGTTCAACTCCTGACCGTAGGTATTATCGACGGCCAACGGAATGGCCTGCGATACCCATTGCGGCAATTGCACATAGGCCGAAGGTCCGAATGTCGGCAAGAATATCCAAAAGACGATGCATGCAAATGCACCCAGTACTCCGGTCACGAGGAAATGGTGCAGCATCCGCTCGTTGCCGGTAAATCCAAGCGTCAGGACGATCACCAAAAGCTGCGGCAACGATGAGGCATAGACGAAAAACAGGCCGGTTCCGATCCATGGGTGGGCTGCCGCCCACAGGACGATGCCTGTCCAGCTGTAGCCAAACGCCGCATCCATACTGAAAAGCATATGATCAATCGCCGGAAAGGCCACGGGTAGGAACATGTAGTTGAAAACCGAAGCAACAAGCGTGAACAGGATGAATAACCCGCCAGAAATCAGGGCGGCAGCAATGCGAAGATCGCGCCCGGTAGTGCGATAAACCTGGCCGAGGATAAAAACACCGACGCCTGCCAGAACGCATAGAAGATATCCTGCGTAGTCGACTTGAATGCCTTTGGCCGCAATCAATACCGCATCGACAACGAATAATATGGCGATAATGCCAAGTACAAAACGCTCTGCCGCAAAGAGTCGCATTGAATTGCTGCCCCTGTTTCAATCAGCGGCAAAGTAGGGCAACGGCCTTAATATTCGGATAAAGCGTGCACTAGAAACCGAGCGCGAACAAACCACCCGCCAGAAGCAGGATGGGCACAGCCACGCCGACGATGACCCGCTGGCCTGCCATCAGAAAAGCTATGAAACCGAGTGTGGCGGCGCCGATGCGCAGCCACAGGGGCGATGCTTCCAGCGTTCCGGTTGGAAAGACGATCAGCTTGGCGGTGACAGCCATGACGAGCGCGGTGGCGACCGCCCTTACCCAGTGCAGCGCTTCGGAATCCTCCTTCAGGCGGTTACCGGCGAGAACGCCGAGCCAACGCCAGAGATCGGTCGCCAGCCAGCCGGCAATCGCGATGAAGAGATAAGGCGCCCACCAATGTTCGGTCATCATGGTTCGCTCTCCGGTGAGACGGGTTTTATCCGGCGGCGGAACACGAGGCGGTCGATCAGATAGGCCGCCGTGCCCCCGCCTATCCCGGCATAGAGAATATCGAATTCCGGTGCGATGACCGCGAAGGCCGGTCCGGCGATAACACCGATGACGAAGGCGACCTTGACGACGGAATGACGGGCCGAAGCCCAGATCGATGCCACGAAATAGACAGGCGTGAGAAAAAACAGCACGCCGGCGACAAGCGGCGGAAAGGCGGCGACAACGCCGTAACACAGGCCGACGATGATGGCATTGACCACGGTGAGCGTCATGCCGAAACCGGCGAACCAGGCGGCGCGTGCTTCGCGCGGCACCTTGGAGAGATTTTGCGTGGCAAAAACCCAGGCCGTGATTGCGACGAAGTGGGAGAGAAACAGCAAGATCCATGTCGGCGTCTTCGCGCCGCGCATTTCTGGGACGATGGAGGCGACCATCGGCATCATCCGGACCGAGGACAGCGTCACCGCCAGAAAGCAGGCGGCAAGATTGGCGCCGCCGACCATGGAGCCGATCAGGATCATCTTGGCCGGCAGGGCCCAGATCATCAGCGTCATGAACACGGCTTCACCGCGCGCGACACCGGATTCCAGCGCGAAGGCGCTAAAACCAACGAAAGATGTCATCAGAATGAGCGAGGGCAGCGAAAATATGCCCCGCATTCCCCGGAAAAACCAGCCGCTCAGGGGGATGGTATCGCTGTCGGCAGTCTGCATTGCTGACCCACTTGTGCATGTCACCCGAAATGTGCCGCAGCTTCGGGGTAACGTCATGCATAAAACAAAAAACAAAACGCGCCGGAGGTATCAGGGAAAACGCGACACGCTTCATACATGAAAATGCCGGGCTTTCGCCCGGCATCGGTTTATCGGTCGAAGACCTTGATCATTTCTTCTTCGGCACTTTCGGCACCGCATTGGTCTTGCGCCGCGGCTTGCTGTCCTCATCCGACTTGTCGGCCTCGGCAACAAGGACATCCGCCTCTTCATTGGCCTTCGCCGCCTTGGAAGCAGGTTTCGTCTTGGCCTTTGCCTTGCCGGGCGATTTGGCCGCCTTCAGTTCGGCCTCCGGCTGCGGCTTGACGGGTGCCGTCTCCGGCAGGACCTCGAGTATGAGACCTTCGGAGCCGTCGTCCTTCTTGCCGACGGTGACGCTGACGACGCCGCCCTTCTTGAGCTTGCCAAAGAGGATTTCGTTGGCGAGCGGCTTCTTGATGTTTTCCTGGATCACGCGCGACAGCGGGCGGGCGCCCATCTTCTCGTCGTAACCCTTCTCCGCCAGCCAGGAGATCGCATCTTCATGCAGATCGAAGGTGACGTTGCGTTCGGAGAGCTGGGTTTCCAGCTGCATGACGAACTTCTGCACGACCTTGTGGATGACAGCGGTCGGCAGCGGCGAGAAAGGAATGATCGCGTCCAGACGGTTGCGGAACTCCGGCGTGAACAGGCGGTTGATTGCCTCTTCATCTTCACCCGTACGGCGCGAAGAACCGAAACCGATGGCGGATTTCGCCATTTCGGATGCACCCGCATTCGTCGTCATGATGAGGATGACGTTGCGGAAGTCGATCTTCTTGCCGTTATGGTCGGTCAGCGAGCCATGGTCCATCACCTGCAACAGGATGTTGTAGATATCCGGATGCGCCTTTTCGATTTCGTCCAGCAGCACCACGGAATGCGGGTGCTGGTCGACGCCGTCGGTCAAAAGACCGCCCTGATCGAAGCCGACATAACCGGGAGGTGCGCCGAGCAGGCGCGACACGGTATGACGCTCCATATATTCCGACATGTCGAAGCGCAGCATCTCGACGCCGAGCGAGGCGGCAAGCTGCTTGGCCACTTCCGTCTTGCCCACGCCCGTCGGGCCGGAGAAGACATAGGAGCCAATCGGCTTGTTCGGTTCGCGCAGGCCCGCACGCGCCAGCTTGATGGCCGTGGCAAGCGCCTCGATGGCGATGTCCTGACCATAAACGACCGAGCGCAGTTCCTTTTCAAGGTTGGCGAGAACCATCTCGTCATCCTTGGAGACCGTCTTCGGGGGAATGCGGGCCATCGTCGCGATGGTGGCCTCGATTTCCCGCTCGGTGATCAGCTTGCGGCGCTTGGAGGCCGGCAGCAGCATCTGCGCCGCACCGGTCTCGTCGATCACGTCGATCGCCTTGTCCGGCAGCTTGCGGTCGGAAATGTAGCGAGCCGACAGCTCGACAGCAGCCTTGATCGCCTCGTTGGAATATCTGAGGTGGTGGTAGTCCTCGAAATAGGGCTTCAGCCCCTTCATGATCGCGATGGCGTCATCGATGGACGGCTCGTTGACGTCGATCTTCTGGAAACGGCGCACAAGCGCGCGATCCTTTTCGAAGAATTGCCGATATTCCTTATAGGTGGTCGAGCCGATGCAGCGGATCGCACCCGAAGACAAGGCAGGCTTCAAGAGGTTCGATGCATCCATCGCGCCACCCGAGGTCGCGCCCGCACCGATGACGGTGTGGATTTCATCGATGAACAGAACCGCGCCCGGATATTCTTCGAGTTCCTTGACGACCTGCTTCAAACGCTCTTCAAAATCACCGCGATAGCGGGTCCCGGCGAGCAGCGTACCCATGTCGAGCGAGAAGATGGTGTCATTGGCGAGCGCCTCCGGCACCTTGCCTTCGACGATACGCTTGGCGAGACCTTCGGCAATCGCCGTCTTGCCCACGCCCGGATCGCCCACATAAAGCGGGTTGTTCTTGGAGCGGCGGCAGAGGATCTGGATGGTGCGGTTGACCTCGTCGTGGCGGCCGATCAGCGGATCGATCTTGCCGTTTTTCGCCTTTTCATTGAGGTTGATGCAGTAAGCCTTCAGCGCATCCTGCTGCTTCTTGGCGGACGATCCGTCTTCCTCGGGATTGCTGCGGCTCGCCTTGTTTTCGCTTTCCGGTTCATCGGCACCGCGCGGCGTGCGCGTCTGCGACGTGCCGGGGCGCTTACCGATGCCGTGGGAGATGTAGTTGACCGCGTCGTAACGGGTCATCTCCTGCTCCTGCAGGAAATAGGCGGCGTGGCTTTCGCGCTCGGCGAAAATGGCCACAAGCACGTTCGCGCCGGTCACTTCCTCGCGGCCGGACGATTGAACATGGATGACGGCCCGCTGGATGACTCGCTGGAAGCCGGATGTGGGTTTGGAATCTTCGTCGTAACCCGTGACGAGGTTCGTCAGTTCATTGTCGACGTAATCGCTGACAGTCTTGCGAAGCGCATCGAGATCGACATTGCAGGCGCCCATGACGGCTGCGGCATCCGCGTCGTCGATCAGCGCCAGAAGGAGATGTTCCAGCGTCGCATATTCGTGGTGACGCTCATTTGCAAAGGTCAGTGCCTGGTGCAGCGCCTTCTCGAGACTTGGGGAAAAAGTTGGCACGTTGCGATCCTCATTTCTTTTCCATGACGCATTGCAGCGGATGCTGGTGCTGTCGGGCGAAATCCATGACCTGGCTTACTTTCGTCTCTGCGACCTCATATGTAAACACCCCGCATTCGCCCACGCCGTGCTGGTGCACGTGCAGCATGATGCGGGTTGCCGCTTCGCGATCCTTCTGGAAAAAACGCTCCAGAATGTGGATGACGAATTCCATGGGAGTGTAGTCGTCATTCAGTAAAAGAACACGGTACAAATTCGGTCTTTTTGTTTTTGGCTTGACGCGGGTGATAACAGACGTTCCACGGTTGGTGCCGCCGCCGTCTTCCCCTTCGCCCTCGCCCTGCATGTAGATCGGCCTAGCGATCATCTTTCATCATTCTCCAAACCGTTCTCAAACCGACAGTTCTTTGCCAGGAGGGAGAACTTCGCCTCTTCATATCTAGGTCGTTAAGACGCGATTTTAAGCCCCTTGCGAAACGGTGCAATCACTATTGCGTTTGCGAAGAGGCAAACCTCGGGAAAAGTGCGGATATGGAGGCAACCGGGGCGCCGGAAGACACGGACCCGAAGTAGCGGCGCATTTTTCGGGCCGGATGCAATGGATGTGACAGGTCGCGGCGCAGCCGAATCCGGTTCGCCGCCGCCGGCCTTATTCCTTGTCGTCGAGCATTTCGCGAACGGCGATCGCGAGCTGCTTGAGCGAGAAGGGTTTGGGCAGGAAACCGAACTTGGCGTCCGCCGGCAGGTTCTTTGCGAAAGCATCCTCGGCATAACCCGAAACGAAGATGAATTTCAGGTCCGGATAGGACTTTCGCAGTTCCCTCAGCAGCGACGGACCGTCCATTTCCGGCATCACGACGTCGGAAACGACGATGTCGACCTTGCCTTCCAGTTCGTCCATCACCTCCAGGGCTTCGGTGCCGGAGCCGGCTTCGTGCACGGTATAGCCGCGGGTTTCCAGCATGCGCTTGCCGCCACGTCGCACCGCTTCCTCATCCTCCACCAGAAGCACGACCGCGGATTTGCCGGTGAGGTCCAACGGCTCTTCCTTCACCGGCTCGGCTGCGATGACCGGAGCAAGCGCCGCCTCGCCGGGCTGCCCGTTGCTCTGAACGGCCTCCACCACATGGCGCGGCAGGTAAATGCGGAAGGCGGTTCCCTTGCCCACTTCCGATTCGGGATAGATATAACCGCCCGACTGCTTGACGATGCCATAGACCATCGACAGGCCAAGACCGGTGCCCTTGCCGACTTCCTTGGTGGTGAAGAAGGGCTCGAAAATCTTGTCCATGATCTCGGGCGGAATACCCGTGCCATTATCGGCAACTTCCACCATCACCATGTCCTCGGCCGGGAATTCCGGACGGCCAAGCGCTGCGATTTCCTTCGCGTCGACGTTGCGCGTCCTGATGGTGATCTTGCCGCCGTCGGGCATGGCGTCGCGTGCATTGACGCAGAGATTGATGAGCACCTGCTCGAATTGCGACAGATCCGTCTTTACCGGCCACAGATCGCGGCCGTAATCGACCTCCAGCTTGACATTGGTGCCGGAAATCAGCCTGTCCACTAGCATGCGCAGATCGCCGATCACATCCGTCAGGTTGAGGATGGCCGGACGCATGGTCTGCTTGCGCGAGAACGCCAGAAGCTGGCGTACCAGCACGGCCGCGCGGTTAGCGTTGCGCTTGATCTCCATGAGATCGGCGAAGCTCGGATCGGCAGGCCGCGCCTGTAGCAGCAGATGGTCCGACGACAGCAGGATGGCGGTCAACACGTTGTTGAAATCGTGGGCGATGCCGCCTGCGAGCGTGCCAACGGCATTCATCTTCTGCGTCTGCGCCATCTGGGTCTCGAGCGCCTTCTGCTCGGTCACTTCTATGGCATAAACGATAGCCACCTCTTCCGGCGCTTCATCGTCCTGATCGATGACGGCGTTGACGTAGAAGCGGAAATGCCGGCCCTCGTCGCTCGGGTGGCGGGAATCGAAAGGCGCTATATCGCCCTGACGGTCCTTGGCTTCGGCCAGCGCCTGTTCGAGCCGCGGCTTCTCATTGTCATGGATGACCGTCTCAAGCGCCACGCCGCGATCGATATCATCGCGTCCGACAACGCCGGAGAACAATTTCAGGAAGGGCGCGTTGATGCGCAGGATGCGGCCTTCGCCGTCGAGCGAGGCAATCGCCATCGGCGTGTTGTTGAAAAAGCGGGTGAAACGCATGGCGGAGGAGGATTCCGTATCCTCCTGCCCCTTTGGGCGCATCAGGACGATGGTGCGGCTCTCGCCGGGCGCGCCATCTTTCGAGGTGACCTGATGCACGAGGCGGGCCGGCATGCTCTGGCCGTTCACCCGTCGCATGTCGAGATCGAGGATTTCAGTGCGCTTCGCCGTGCCCTGCGGATGCACCGATTCGATCAGCGCCATGCCCTCGCCGGCGACAATATCGGAAACGGTCATAGAACCGGGTGAGAACTGCGCCAGATCGATGCCGAGCCATTCCGACAGGGTGGCGTTCAGATAAACGATCTCGCCCTTGCGCCCGGCGGAAAAGAAACCGGCCGGGGCGTGATCGAGGTAATCGATGGCATTCTGCAATTCGCGGAAGAAGCGCTCCTGATCCTCGCGCTCCGGCGTGATGTCGGCGATCTGGAAGACGTGCAGCCCCTCGCCGCCCGCATCCTTCAGCACCCGGCCCTTCAGCCTGTACCAGTGCGGGCCTGCATTGGAATCCTCACCCAGCGGCTTCAGCAGCCGGAACTCTTCGTAACCGTCGCGGCCTTCGCGCAGCACGTTGATGAGCCGGTAAAGCGCTTCGGTCGATTCCCGGCTGCGCGACAGGAGCGTTTCGAGACTCTGGATATCGCTCGCCTTGGTGGTGCCGCTCATCCGGCAATAGGTGGCATTGGCATAGACCATATGCCCCTTGGCGTCGGTGATCAGCGTGCCTTCGGGGTGGGCCGAGAGAAAGCGGCGGGCAAGCCCGTCGGATTGCGACTGCGGCATGACCTCGATGAAACCGATGATCGACGAGACCAGAAAGAAGATGCCCATCATGGCCAGCACGCCGAGAATGCCGAGCACGATTTCGTTTTCGAGCGAATCCTTGAAATAGACGAAGGCGGCAGCGGCGGCGATCAGAACCAGCGCCAGAAGCAGAATGCGCAGGACCGTGCCGGAACGGGCGCGCCTGTCCACCAGCGGAAGGTCGTTGTCGCTTGTCTCGCGCACCCGTGTCATCTTGGCCTCGCAGTCGTGCAGGTCGTCATTCGGTCAGCCCTATTTCCCTGACGGAATCGGGCAGTAAAATTTCTTGTAGCAACTCGCTTGACCGGCAAAAAGCTCCGCCAGGACACAAAGGCTTAAAAACGCACAGCGAAAACGGCCTGAAAGGTGTATAAAAGCCTTAAAAGACTACGGCCTTGTACAGGTCAGCTCCTTCACCTGACATTGAATGCGCGGCGCGGAACAGACGATCTTGCCGTCAGCGATGGTGCAAACCGAGCATCCGTCCGTGAAGTCGACGCAGGAAGGATTGTCACGCACGAACTCCGCCATGGTCGCGGCGTTGTCCGGCACCTTTTCTTCGGCCCCGTCTATCGAATACGGAAACGCGAAAAACGGTGGCAACAGCAAAACGACACGCATCAAATGCCGTGCGGAGGAGCCGTTAATGCGCAATGACTGGAACATTCCGGAACGCTCCTTCGGCAAAAGAATTGCAACTTTCACTGTCTTTCAGCATTGAAGGACGAGATATGGCGCTTTGGTGGCGTCGTTACGGTTGAGGCGGCAATCCTGTGGGGCGAAATGAATAAACCTTGTATCGCGCCCAAAAAAATCGTCTTTTCCTGCTTGACGTTCACTTTATAAGAACCACGGCAATATTAATTGCCCAAGAAACGAAAAAGCCAAAAAATCTGAAGGGATGATCTCCATGATGGAAGATTTTATCGGCGCTTATGGAAACCGTCTCATCGTCGCCGTCGTCGGTGTGGGTGTGGCCCTGCTTGTTCTGGCGATTGCGCTGTGGCTTCTGCGCAGGCGCAGCGGTTCTGCCCCTTTCATCCGCGGCGGGCGCAACCGGCAGCCGCGCCTGCAGGTTCTCGATGCAACGGCCGTGGACGCACGCCGCCGTCTGGTGCTGGTGCGCCGTGACAATGTCGAGCATCTCGTCATGATCGGCGGCCCAACGGATATCGTCATCGAAAGCGGTATAGGCGCGATCCCCATTGTCAGGGACGTGCAGGAGCCGGAATTGAAGGCGCTGCCGCGCCAGGAAAGCGAGCAGAAGAGAGCCGAGCCCGCGATCCAGCAGGAGCGTCGCTCCGCCCTGCCGCAACAGCAGCCCGTTGCAGCTGCGGCTACCGTTTCTGTGCCTGAAGAACCCGTCAAGCAAGCACAGCGGTCGGAGCCGCCGGCACCTGTGGCGTCCCCGCGTCCAGCACCCGTTGCGGCGGCCGCCGCTCAGGTTCCGCCACGCCCATCGACCCCGCCGCAACCCGTACCCACGCCTTCTACGGCGCGCGAAACCGCGCCGCCGGCAAGACAGGCGGCACCCGAGCGGGAGATAGCGCGCCCCACGCCACCGCCAATACCGGTTGCAGCGGCTCCGGTCGCTGCGGTCTTGCCCCTGGCGGCGGCATCGCTCGATATGGCTGCGGCCCGAACGGAACCCAGGCGTGCCGAGCCCGTCGTGCTCGCTCCGGCTCCGGCACCGGTCGCACCGCCGATCCCTGCACAGGCGCCGTTAGAGGCAAAGGCGGAAGAACGGACTGCGGAATTCGCTCCGCCGGTCTTTGCCGCGCGCGAGCCGGTGATCGACCAATCCATCGCCGCCGATTTTCTCGACGCCGCACGGGAGCGCGTTCTTCCCGACCTGAAGCCGGGACAGACAACGCCGCCCGCACCTTTCCCGCCCAAGCCTGAAAATCCGGCTGTGGCTTCGAACGACGCTGAGCCGAAATTTTCCGACGAGCTCGCCAGTGATTTCGAAAGCTTCCTTGAGGCGGAGATCGCCAAGAGCAAGGAGGCGGATAACGAACCGTCCATCGCCCCTGTCGCGGAAAAGCAGATCAAGCCGCAGCCAGCTTCCCCGCCGGTCACCGGCGCTTCACCGGATGGAGACATGCAGAAGGAAATGGCGCGTATTTTCGGAGAGCTTTCCGTGACCCGCGACCGCTGACGCGCGCGGGTCTTCCGACCAGAAATTCGAAATAGAGAAAGGGCACGGAAGCGATTTCCGTGCCCTTATTATTTGTCATGCGATTTGCCGACCTCTCGGCCGCAACGCCTTATTCGTCGCGATAGACTTTTTCGCGACGCTCGTGGCGTTCCTGCGCCTCGATGGAGAGCGTTGCAATCGGGCGGGCGTCCAGACGCTTGAGGCCGATAGGCTCGCCCGTTTCCTCACAGTAACCGTAAGTACCGTCTTCGATCCGCTGAAGAGCCGCATCGATCTTGGAAATCAGCTTGCGCTGACGGTCGCGGGCGCGAAGTTCGATCGCCCGGTCCGTTTCGGAAGAAGCCCGATCGGCGAGATCGGGGTGGTTGGCGCTTTCTTCGGCGAGATGTCCGAGGGTCTCGCGCGCTTCTCTCAGGATGTCATTTTTCCAGGCGACCAGCTTCGCGCGGAAGTAAGCCCGCTGGCTGGCATTCATGAACTCATCGTCTTCCGAGAGCACATATTTGCTAAGATCGATCTTCTCACTCAACGCGATTCTCCTCGAAGAACATCTCAATGCGGCGGTGTATACTCCAATGATAGTGGCCGATTCAAGTCTGCAGATCAGTTTTCAGGCATTTTTAAAACTGACACAAAAATCATCTAAATGACTAATTTTTATCCTTTATTCGTATTGAAGCGAACTCTTCTTCAATCACTTCAACGCGACTTACCAACAGGAAAGAGGACTTGCGGTCCTGCAACCCTATCCTGTAGCATTCAACCCGTGCCCTGACATTCGAACGCCGGTCCCCGCCCTTGACAGCATCTTCCCCGAGCCGAGTTTATCTTCTGCGCCACGCCAAGGCCGCCTGGGCGGCGCCGGGAGAACGGGATTTCGACCGGGGATTGAACGAAGCGGGTTTTGCCGAGGCGGAGATCATCGCCGACCTTGCCGCCGACCGGCATTACCGCCCCGATCTGCTTCTGTCATCCACGGCTGCGCGTTGCCGGCAGACCACGCAGGCCTGGCAGCGGGCGTTCAACGAAGGCATAGACATCTTCTACGTCGATGAAATGTATAATGCGCGCAGCGAAACCTACCTCTCCCTCATCGCCGCGCAGGCGCAGGCGCAATCGGTGATGCTGGTGGGCCACAACCCCACCATGGAGGCGACGCTGGAAGCGATGATCGGCGAAGATTTGCTGCATGCCGCCCTGCCCTCGGGTTTTCCGACATCGGGCCTTGCGGTTCTCGACCATGATGACAGCGCCGCAAACGGTAAAAACAGCTGGCGGCTGGTCGATTTTCTCGCGCCGGGCAAATAATCGCTGCGGCCCTTCCTACGAATTTTGCAAAGCCGCTCTGCTGAAAATCCGCTGGAGCGCTTCTTTTTTGGGCAGCCATACCTTCCTATATTGCAGCCGTGACCGTTAAACAGAGCCAGGAAACTGCCATTGCCGCCTTCTCTTACGTCCCTGACAGACAGCGCGCTTATCGCATTCGATAATCTGGCCGACCGTGCGAGCAACCTCACCCACCCGACATTGCGGCTTGGCGTCACCGGCCTTTCGCGGGCGGGCAAGACGGTTTTCATCTCCTCCCTCGTCCACAATCTCCTGAATGGCGGCCGGCTGCCGTTGTTCGAGGCCATGCGCTCAGGGCGCGTCTCGAATGTGCGGCTGGAGCCGCAGCCGGATGACGCCATTCCGCGTTTTCAATATGAGGATCATATTCAGGCGCTGGTGCGCGACCGGCTGTGGCCGGATTCGACACGGGCGATCTCGGAACTCAGGATAACGCTGGATTATCAGAGCGCCAGCGGCTGGGGCCGATGGTTTTCGGCCGGTAAGCTCTCCATCGATATTGTCGATTATCCCGGCGAATGGCTGCTCGACCTGCCGCTTCTGTCGCAGGACTATAAACAGTTCAGCGACGCGACCGTCGCCCTTGCCGGAAGCGGCATCCGCGCCGAACTGGCGCAGGAATGGCTGGCGATCGCCTCTTCGCTCGATATCAACGCACCGGCCGACGAGATGACGGCCCGGCGTCTGGCCGAAAGTTTCGCAGCCTATCTGAAGGCCTGCAAATCCGATGAAAGATCGCTTTCCACCCTGCCGCCCGGCCGTTTCCTGATGCCCGGCGATCTGGAAGGATCGCCCGCGCTGACCTTCGCACCGCTTCCCGGCCTGACGGATGAGAAAGCGCCCAAGGGTTCCCTGCGCGCCATGATGGAACGGCGCTATGACGCCTATAAGTCGATTGTGGTCAAACCCTTCTTCCGCGAGCATTTCGCCCGCCTCGACCGGCAGATCGTTCTGATCGACACGCTGCAGGCGGTCAATCGCGGCCCGGAAGCCGTGCAGGATCTGGAGCGGGCGCTGGGCGATGTCCTTGCCTGTTTCCGCCCCGGCACCAACAGTCTGCTGTCGTCGCTAATCGGCAGGCGTATCGACAAGGTGCTGATTGCCGCCACCAAGGCCGATCACCTGCATCACGAAAGCCACGACCGGCTGGAGCGCCTGACCCGCCGTCTGGTGGACCGCGCCATCACCACCATCGGCATGAATGGCGCCGGCATTGAGGTCATGGCGCTCGCTTCCGTGCGCGCCACCAGAGAGGCAAGCGTGCGACAGGATGGCCACGAGCTGCCCGTTATCGTCGGCACGCCCATGGCCGGTGAAACCATCAATGGCGAGACCTTCGACGGCAATCGCAAGACGGCGATCTTTCCCGGCGATCTGCCTGAAGACCCCGAGCCGCTTTTCCGCAGCATCGACAGGGATGGTGACAAGGCGTCGCTGCCGGACGTCAATGTCGTGCGCTTCCGCCCGCCGAATATAGACGAGCCGGGCAGCGGCGGCATCCGTCTTTCCGTTCCCCATATCAGGCTCGACCGCGCCATGCAGTTCCTGTTCGGAGACAAGCTCGCATGAAGCTTCCCACACAAAACGATCCGCAGGCGCGCCGTCCGGCCGCCTTCACGCTTGAAACCGAAGAGACGGCACGACCGTCCGCCGCACAGAAACGCGCGCCGCGCAGCTTCGACGCCGAGATTTCGCTGACGCCCGACGAGGACGATCCGTTTCTGGCGCCTGAGGAGATCGATGCCGCCGCGCTGCCGGTGGCGTCTCCGAAGAAAAGCCGCTTCTCCTTCGGCAAACTTGCGCTCGGCGCGCTTGGCGTCCTGTTCTCGCTCGCCTTCGGGCTCTGGGCGGATCAGCTCATCCGCAACCTGTTTTCCCGTTCCGACTGGCTGGGTTACACGGCCACTATCGCTCTTATTGTGGCGCTTTTCGCCGTTCTCGTTCTCGTCGGCCGGGAAGTCTTCGGCATCATGCGGCTTAACGCCGTGCAATCCTTGAAGGCCGATGCCGAGACGGCGAGCCTCGACAAGAGCCCGAAACCCGCACGCGCCATCGTCACCCGCCTGAATGCCGTTCTCTCCCACAGGGCCGAAACGGCCAAGGGGCGTGCGGCGCTGAAGGAAACGGAAAACGATGTGATCGACGGCCCGCATCTGATCGAGCTTGCCGAACGTGAGTTGCTCGTTCCGCTCGACAGGCAGGCCCGCGCCCTCATTCTCAATTCGTCCAAGCGCGTCTCTGTCGTCACCGCCGTCAGCCCGCGCGCGGTGGTCGATCTCGCTTATGTGCTGTTTGAAGTGACGCGGCTGGTGCGCGCCATGGCGGAGCTTTATGGCGGCCGTCCCGGCACACTCGGCATGCTGAAGCTCCTGCGTGATGTCGTCGCCCATCTTGCCGTCACGGGCTCGATCGCCGTTGGCGACGGGCTCGCCCAGCAGGTTCTCGGCCACGGTCTTGCCTCGAAACTCTCGGCGCGACTCGGCGAAGGCGTCATCAACGGCCTGATGACGGCGCGAATCGGCATTGCCGCGATGGATCTGTGCCGTCCGCTGCCGTTCCGGGCGGTGAAGCGGCCGGGGATCGGCGATTTCATGTCCGATCTCACACCCGATTTAAGCGGTGGAAAAACCGGTGAAAAAGCCTGATTGCCCGGGCTTGGGCGGTTCAAAAGGTTACGAACGAAGCCGCAAATGAGAGCAAAATAAACCAAGCATTAACCATTCCGCCGGTAGATTGCAGCCTATCGAACAGGCATCTTCGCCGGGGAAAGTATCATGTATTCGCGCTTCTTTTCGCTTGTGGGCGGGCTTGCCGCCATATTGTCCGTCAGCGGCGGTTTCGGCATGTCTGACGTCCATGCCGCATCGCGCGATCGCGACGACGTGTTCTTCCGCTCCGTGGCCGGTGTGTGGAAAGGCCCGGGCGAAATCGTCGCTGGCAAATACAAGGGCACGAAGTTCACCTGCGATCTGACCGGCGAGCCGCTCGACGACAAGCAGACCGGCATCAAGCTCGGCGGCACCTGCCGCGTCGGCGTCTTCAGCCAGCCCATGTCGGCCGTCATCAGCCAGAAGGGCAACTCTTACGAGGGCAAATTCCTCGACGGTGCTGAAGGCAAGGGGCTGGACATCACCTCCGGACAGGTCAGCGGCGACAAGGTCGTCGTCGGCATCAACCGCGCCAAGCTCAACGGTGCAATGGTCGCCCGCGTCTCGAACGACAATTCGATGAACATTACCATTTCGGTCAAGGTCGCCGACCAGATGATCCCGGTCATCGGCGTGACGCTGGCGCGCGATATCGACCAGCTCGCCGTCGGTTCGATCAAGCCGTAAAAGCCATACTCTTCTCAGCCATCGCCAAGCGGGAGTGTCCACCACTCCCGATTTTCGTTTGCGCTGACAATGCCCGTCTTGTCCGCGTGCTGAAGCCATTCCCGCACGGGCTTGCCTTTTACCTCAAGGTCGGGCGCGATATCGGCAAGCGGCATCAACACGAAAGCGCGCTCCGTCATGCGCGGATGCGGCACTTCGATGCTTTCCGTTACGAGAGATTCATTCCCATAGGTCAGCACATCGATATCGATGGTGCGCGGCCCCCAGCGCTCCGTGCGCACCCGCTTCATACCCTTTTCAATGTCGAGGCATAATTGCAGCAGCGCAGGCGCTGAAAGCGAGGTTTCGACCAAAGCACAGCAATTGAAAAAATCCGCCTGATCCGTCTTACCCCAGGGCGGCGTGCGGTAAAGGTCGGACACGGCCAGAAGGCGGCAATCGTCACGCGCATCGAGTTCGCGGAGCGCCCTTGACATGGCGGCGGCAGGATCGCCGATATTGCCTCCGAGCCCCAAGGCGGCGACGGTCATCTTTTCAGGCACGGTGTTCAACGCTCACCTGCGCATAATCGAGAATGCCCGGAACCGGCGCCGAGGGTTTGCGTACAGTGATCCTGAGCCAGACGATCTGCGGATAACGGGCGCGAAGCGCCTTGGCGATGTCGTTCGCAAGCGCCTCAATGAGATAACGGCGCTGGCCGACGACGATTTTTTCGATGACGGCGAAAGCCACGCCATAATCGACGGTATTTTCGATATCGTCGGTTTCCAGCGCATCACCCGCCTCGACTTCCATCTCGGCATCGACGAAAAAGCGCTGGCCCAGCACCTCCTCCTGCTCAAGAAGGCCATGACGGGCGAAAAAGGAACAGTTTTTCAGGATGATGGTATAGCGGCTCATCGCATCGCCTCCATGGCAGGACTGTTTCGCCAAAAAGCCGCGCCACCTTCCGGACACGGCATTCCGGCACTCGTTGATCTACGCATCGGCCTTTGCCGACGTTTTGGCAAGAACCGCATCGGCGATTGCCAGCGCATCGCGGGTTGCGGCGACATTGTGCACGCGAAAAATCGAAGCGCCGGCAAGCCGCAGGATCGCGGTTGTCGCAGCCGTTCCGATATCGCGTTCATGGGCCGCATCCCGGCCCGTCAGCGACCCGATGAAACGCTTGCGCGACGTACCGGCCAGAACCGGCAGGCCGAAGGCGGCAAGTTCGCCGAAACGCGCCATCAGCGCGACATTTTCGCTCTCGTCCTTGGCGAAACCGAAACCGGGATCGAGCACGACGGCGTCACGGGCAATACCCGCATCCTCGGCGATCTCCAGCGAGCGATTGAGGAATACGAACTGGTCGGCGATGACATCCGCAAGCTTCTGCCGGTCGCGGCCGGTATGCATGATGCATACGCCGGCGCGGGTGGCGGCGACCACACCGGCCATCTCCGGGTCTTTCTGCAGGCCGAAGACGTCATTGACGATATGTGCGCCTGCCCCGACCGCCAGCCGCGCTGTCGAGGCGCGATAGGTATCGACGGAAATCAGCACATCCGTTTCGCGGCGCAATTTTTCGATGACGGGAAGCACCCGGTCCTGTTCTTCGGCTTCCGTTACCGCGGCCGCTCCCGGCCGGGTGGATTCGCCGCCGATATCAATGATGTCAGCGCCTTCCTCCACGCAGGTCAGCGCATGGGAAAAAGCCGCATCGACGGCGAGATAACGGCCGCCATCGGAAAAGGAATCGGGGGTTGCATTGACGATGGCCATAATACGGCCACGCCCATCAAGTTTCAGGGAGCGGCCATGAGCCGCTTGCCACGCGTTGCTGCCGGCTGTTATCACGTAACACGCGCCTTTCGGGACTAACGGAGTGTTATGCCAATTCTTATAAGTTCCGCTCCGCCTATGCAGCAAACCTTTTTCAAGTTCAACCGGAAGGCCGGGTCATGACCAAATCATCACGTGCTCTTTGCGCCGCTTTAGCGGCCGCGGTGGCACTTTCCCTACCCGGATCGGCTTTTTCCGAAACCATCGTCCGCAAGACCTATTCCTATTTTTCGATCAGCGGCAAAACCGCCGCTGACCTTGACCAGCAGCTTTCCAGGCACGGCCCGCTGACGCGCAATACCGGTGCGCGCCATCCAGGCGCCACCGAAATCAAATTCGGCGGCGAGCTCACCTATGTCGAGAAAAACGGCCTTTGCAGCGTCGGAACGGCCAAAGTGGTGCTGAATACCCGCATTCTCCTGCCGCAATGGAAAAACCGCCGCCGCACCACGGCGGAATTGGCCTTCATCTGGGATACGCTGCTTGCCGATATCAAGCGCCACGAGGAGCGCCACGCGGAAATCGCCCGCACCCACGCCCGCTCGCTTGAAAGACAGCTGACGTCGCTTCGCCCGCAGAAAAGCTGCGAGACGCTGCAGGAAATGGTCGGCAAGATCACCCAGACGGTGATGGACGAGCATGACAAGGACCAGATGCGCTTCGATGTGGTGGAATCGAAAAATTTCGATGCCCGCATGACACGGCTTTTGAAAAACCGGCTCGAGCAGGGCCAGAACCGCCGCTGAGCGGTCTTATACCCCATCTCATTCCCTTAACATCAAGCGCGGACATGACGTTACGTCATGTCCGATATCACCCGTGAATTCTCGTGATGGTGCCGTCGCCAAGACTCATTGTACGTTCTTCGTACGGTATCGGACCATTCGGCCAAGCGGCTTGAGGGCTCCAGCCGTCTCCGGTTCTCCCGGTGCGCACTTGAGGGCTCGCAGGTGTTTCCTCCCTCGCCTGCATGCTGCGTACCCGCCTCGCCCCGCTCCCCGCTACCAGGTGAGCGGGGCTTTTTCTGCGTTCAGCGATGACGAAAGATGTCAGCCCTGACGTTCGGGAACATGAACGACGAGACCATCGAGCTCGTCGTTCATCTTGATCTGACAGGAAAGGCGCGAGGTGGGGCGCACGTCAAAGGCGAAGTCCAGCATATCTTCTTCCATCGGTTCCGGGCCGCCGACGCGCTCGGCCCAGGCGTCGTCGACATAGACATGACAGGTCGCACAGGCGCAGGCGCCGCCGCATTCGGCATCGATGCCGGGAATGGAGTTGCGCACCGCATTCTCCATGACGGTGGAGCCGTTGCTCACGTCGAGTTCATGGGGCGTGCCATCAAAGGCAACGATGGTCAGTTTTGTCATGCCGGAAATCCAAAATGTGATCTAAGAACTGTTCTAAACACATAGAAAGGCCGGTCCGCCTTGGCAACCCGCTTCAAGGGCGCACAGATGCAACCGGCCTTGCAAAATGCCAAATTTGATATGTTGCGCCTCAGCGGCAGAGCTTGAGGATGAAATTTTCGGCCTCGACGATGGTCGCCGCGAGTTTTGCTATCGCCGCGCTGTCATTGCCCTTGACTTCCACCACGGCTGCGGCCGCGGAAACGGCCGAGGCGCCGACGGCCTGCGCAGACCCCTTCAAACGATGGGCCGTCGCCATGACAGCCTTGTCGTCGGCGCCTGCCATTTCATGCAGGGCGGCGCGGGCGTTGCGGCTGAAGAGTTGCAGCACTTCGATCTCCAGATCCTTGTCGCCCATCGTCTGCCGGGCGAGATGATCGAAATCGATCGGTTTTTTACCGGCGGCGGGCGCACCGCCGCAATTGTCGGGAGCTTCGAAAGCAATACTGACCGCTGCCATGGCTGAAATTCCTGTCTCGCCGTTTCCTGTTTCGTGTCACATCTGTGTCGTATTCACGCATCCGGGCCGCTGCTATCGGCTTAAATTACGGCGTGACGCAGGCGAAAATCTTCTGCTATGGTTAATTTATGTTAAACTTATGCGAAACAAGGCGTTCAGCGTGAAACTCAGGTTTAAAAACTGTTAAAAAGCCGACACTTCGCCACCGCCGCAAATCCGCATTAATTGTTTCGAACACCTAAATGTGTCACTACGGTACTGCCGTTCCCACGAGGCTTAAGCTCAAGCTTTGTTATTGCGGCACAGTGATGTAATTTCGCCCGAAAGCTGGACCACCAGCAATTCGGGATTTGGTAAATGGCGGAATTGTTCTCTCTTCAAGGGATAATGTTCCGCTGGCATGATGGCGGCAGTCCGCTTGCGGAACGCAAGTGGTCAACGGCATGAAGCCGGGCGTATGTGTAACGAGGCGTAACCGCATGGCGAATAACAAGATCAGCGACTCTGTCGACGAGACTGCATTTCAGGCGTTGGAAGACGCCCTGCAGCTTGGCGCTTTCGAAGAAAAGCCGGAGACGCGGAAAACTGCAGCGCCGAAGCAGCCGGAGGCCAGATTGAAGGAAGCAAGCAGACCGACCCCTGCTCCCGAGGCCGCCCGCGCGCCTGCCGAACAGACGCCCAGATCGCCCAATCTCGAAGCGGCCAATGACGGCTCCAAGCGCAGCCCGGCCATGATCCTGAAATCGCTGGAAGGCGGCTCCATCGGCGGCGCGCTGCGCAACGCCACGATCATGTCGGTCATCTGGGCGCTCGGCGGTCTTGGCATCGCTCATCTTCTTTATGGCAACGCGCTGTGGAACATCGCCTCGCTGGCCGATCTCACCGCGATCCCCGGCCTGATGGCTATCGTCGTCGGCATCCTCGTTCCCATCATGCTGTTCTTCGCCTTTGCGATCATGATGGCGCGCGCCCGCGATCTGCGCAACGCCGCCCGCTCCATGGCCGAAGTCGCCCTTCGCCTTGCCGAGCCGGAAACGGTCGCGTCTGACCGCATCATGTCCGTCGGCCAGGCGGTTCGCCGTGAAGTCTCGGCCATGAATGACGGTATCGAGCGCACAATCGCCCGCGCGACGGAACTCGAAACCCTCGTGCATTCCGAGGTCAACGCGCTTGAGCGCAGCTATGCCGACAACGAACTGCGCGTGCGCAGCCTCGTGCAGGAACTGACCGCCGAGCGAGACGCCATCGTCAATCACGCCGAGCGTATCCGCTCCTCCATCGTCGGCGCGCAGGAACAGATCAAGGAAGAGCTTTCCATCGTCGGTGAAGAGCTTTCGATGCGGATCGCCACGACTGGCGAGGCCTTCGCTTCGATGATCGACACCCGCTCGGCCGCGCTTTTGGAAAAATCGCGCGCCTCGACCGAAGCGATGGGCAGCCTGATCGCCGCCAAGACCGAAAATCTGCTTCAGGCGCTGAATTCCTCCGGCGCGACGCTGTCCAACGAATTCGACATGCGACTGCACAACCTCACCTCGACGCTGGATGAGCGCGGTGAAGTCCTGCTCGAGCGTTTCGCAATCCATGCATCGACGCTGGATAGCGGTGCGGAGAGCCTCAACAGCGCGCTTGAAGAGCGTACCCGCCAGCTCAACGAGACGCTGTCCACGCGCACGCTCGAACTCAACCGCAATATCGACCGCGGCCAGCAGATCATCGGCGGTTCGCTGGATACCGTTCTCGACAAGCTGTCCACGACGCTTGAAGAAAAGGGTCTCTCCTTCCGCCAGAGCCTGCAGAGCACGGCGGACGATGCGATCATGGATCTCGATCTTCGCTCCGGCCTCTACGAAGAGCGGATGCAGGCGACGGTCGGCCAGGTCAACTCTGCCTTCGACGAGCACGTCGCGCAGTTCGCCAGCGCCTTCGACCAGCGCGCCGGCAGCCTCGACAGCAAGCTGATGGAAAGCCTCGCCCGCATCAACGAGACCGTTGCCGGCGGCTCCGAAGCGCTCGACACCATGCTGAGCGCCGGTCTGGAGCGCATCGGCACCACCATGACCGATCAATCGCTGGCGCTCGCAACTGCGCTCGGCACGGGTCAGGAAATGCTGGAAAGCGCCCTTGAAAGCCGGACACAGGCCTTCAGCGACGCAATCGGCCAGCGTACCGCCGAAATCACCGATGCCTTCACCAGTTCGCACGAGAAGATCGACGCCGTGCTGGCCGAACGCAGCAATGCCCTGTTCGGCGCGCTTTCGGCCAGCCAGAACCGTTTCGACGAAGCACTCGCCAGCCGTTCGATGGCGATTACCGGCTCCGTCTCCGGCACGGCCGAACGTCTCGCCGCCATGCTCGACGAACGTGCCGCCGCAATCAACAGCGTCGTCGCCGATGTCGAGCGCCGTCTTGCCGAAACGCTCGAAACCCGGGCAGCAGCCATCACCGGCGCGGTTTCCGGCATCGAGGACCGCATTTCCGACACGCTGGAAAGCCGTACCGCTGCCCTGCATGACGTCGTCTCCGGCGCGGAGAGCCGTATCGCCGATACGCTTGATGGCCGCACGGCCGCGCTTTCCAGCGCCATTTCCGGCGTCGAGGAACGCATCGCCGACACGATGGACAGCCGCACACTGTCGCTCGACATGACCTTTGCCAATGTCGAGGAAAGACTTTCCGAGACGCTCGACAACCGCACCTCTGCCCTCACCGGCATTGTCGCAAGTGCTGAGGAAAAGATTGCCGGCGCGCTCGACAGCCGCACGGCCACCCTCGGAGACGTGGTCGCCGGTGCTGAAACCCGCATCGCGGAAACGCTGGATGGCCGCACCGCAGCCCTCAACGCCGTTGTCTCCGGTGCTGAAGAACGCATCGCCGATGCGCTCGACAGCCGTACCATGGCGCTCGACATGGCATTCTCCGGCGCGGAAGAAAAAATCGCCGAAGCGCTCGACACCCGCACCGCAGCCCTTGGCGAGCTGGTTGCCGGCGCCGAGACCCGTATTGCCGGGGCGCTCGACAGCCGAACCGAGTCGCTGAAGACCGTCGTTTCCGGCGCGGAAGAGCGGATCACCGATGTGCTCGACAGCCGCACCATGGCGCTCGATATGAGCTTCTCCGGTGTCGAGGAAAAGATCGCCGATATTCTCGACGGTCGCACCACAGCGCTGCAGAATGCCGTTTCCGGTGTCGAAGACCGCATTGCCGGCGCGCTCGACAGCCGTACTGCGGCCCTCTCGGGCATAGTCTCCGGTGCGGAGGAGCGCATCGCAGACGCGCTCGACAGCCGCACCATGGCGCTCGACATGGCGATTTCCGGCGTCGAGGACCGTATTGCCGAGGCTATGGATGCCAGAGCATCGTCGCTTTCGCTTGCGGCGGCCGGCGTCGGCCAGCGTCTCGAAGCCACCGCATTCACGCTTGAAAACGCACTTGCCAGCGGCCATGAGCGGCTCGAAACCATGCTCGGTTCGCAGGCGGAACGCATTGCCGGATCGCTGGAGCGCAATAGCGGCCTGATCGAGCAGAGCGTCTCGGGTGCGGCCAACCGCATCGAAAGCGTCGTTGAAGACGGCAGCACCCGTTTTGCCCAGACGGTGGAAGAAGGTGTTTCACGCCTCGAAAGCAATCTGTCGCAATCGCATGAGGATATTCGCACCGCGCTCGATCAGCGCCAGGCTGATCTTGCCGCGACGCTCAGCTCCGCCACGACCCAGATGGGCGACATGCTCTCCGAACAGGCGATGATGATCGGCACCACGGTCGCCTCCAGCGCCAGCATGCTCGAACTCTCTCTCGAAACCCAGCAGGAAGCGCTGCAGAAGGCGATCGACGGCAGTGCGCAGACGCTGGAAGAGCGCCTGCGCAACAGCGCCGGCGACATCGCCGTCAAGATCGGCGAAGCTGCCCGCGAAATCGGCGGTGCGACGGATGCCCTGTCCTCGAAAATCGAGACCTCCATCGGCAATGTCACCACCCGTCTCGACGAGACCGGCGCCCGTATCGAGACCTCGCTCGATACGTTGCAGGCACGCGTCGGCGGCGATCTGGCCAATGTGAACACCTCGATCGAGGACGCCGGCCGCCGCTTTGCCGAAGCGCTGGAAGACAAGACGGCCGTGTTCGCCCGCGCCAGCGACGAGGCGGCCGAGCGTATCACGGGCATTCTGGACGAACAGACCACGCGTGTCGCAGACACGTTCGAAAACCGGACCAACCGTCTGGCAGAAACCTTCGATACCGGCACGGCCCGTATCGATGAACGCCTCGGCACCATGGACCGGGCGTTGACCATCGGTCTTGAAAACGTCAACCGCACCATTGAAGGCAAGGCGAGCGATCTCGCCGTCAGCCTGCGCGGCGCGGTTACCTCCGCCACCCAGAGCATCGGCGAAGAAGCCGTGCGCTCCACCTCCCTTCTCGCCAAGTCCGGTTCGGAATTCGCCGAACAGGTGCAGGCGCAGAACGAGGCCTTCACCAAGGCCATCGAGGAACGCTCCGGCGAGATCGTCAACCGCATTTCGGATGCGCAGACCCGTCTCTCCGGTCAGGCCGCCGCCGTCGCCCAGACCTTCTCCGAGGCCGGCAACATCATCGTCAACAAGGTTGCCGAGGCTGAAGCCGTCGTTCGCTCTCAGGTCGGCGTCATTTCCGAGACACTCACCAGTGTCGAATCCGCTCTCGACGCCCGCGGTGAATCCATTCGCTCGGCGCTGGACAACCGCACCCGCGAACTCAACTCGATGCTGGCCAGCCGCTCCGCCGAGCTTTCGCGCCTGATCGAGGAGAAAGCCAAGCCTGTCGTCGACGAATACGCCACCATCGGCCGCGAAGCCGCCGAAAAGATCGTTTCCGCAGCCCAGCAGAGCGCGGACCTTCTGTCGCAGAGCAACAGCGGCATGGTCGGCATGGTGGAACAGGCGATCAGCGATTATGCCGCTGCCGGAACGGATGCGGCAAGCAAGCTCGTCGCCGCCACCCGCCAGAGCACCGACATGCTGTCCGAAACGCATACGGCCATGGCGGACGCCGTCGAACAGGGCATCGAAAAATATGCCCGCGCCGGCAGCGATGCGGCCAACAAGCTGGTGGCCGCCACCCGCCAGAGCACGGATATGCTGTCGCAGACCCATAACAGCATGGCGGAGATCGTCGAACAGTCGGCAACCAACTTCAACTCCGCTGTCGAGCGCGCCGCACAGGGCTTCGGCGCGGCAGACGAGGCATTGAACGCCTCGGCGACGCGCTTCTCCGAATCCGCCTCGCAGGCCGCCGACATGGTGTCCAGCTCCAGCCGTCTGCTCGAAGGAAAGATCGACCGCCTGTCGAATATTTCCGGCCAGACGCTGGCGCAGGTTGCCGGCATCGTCGGCCGTTTCGAGGAACATTCGAAGGTGCTGAGCCAGGCTTCCGAGCTCCTCAATGCCGCACAGTCGAGCCTCGTCGGCACGCTGGAAGAGCGCCAGGACGCGCTGCGCAGCCTGTCGGTCGGCCTCGTCAAGCGTTCCGAGGAAATCGAAAGCGCCATGCGCAACGTCATCGGCGTGGTGGAAACCACGCTCAACGAGGCCGAGGAGCGCTCGCAGAACGTCGCCGGCAATCTGCGCGACAATCTGCAGGCCTCCTTCTCCGATATCGGCCGTTCGCTTGATGAGACCGAACAGCGCGCCCGCTCTGCGGCACAGACCATGCGGGGCGCCCTGCTGTCGGCCGGTCAGGATGCCAGCCGCTCGATTGAAAGCACGCTGTCCGACGCGCAGAAATATTCCGACGAGCTGGTCAATCGCCTGCGTGGCGGTGTCGAATCCTCACTTTCGGAAGTCGACAATCTTCTCGGCAGCGCCTCGGAAAAATCGAATGCCGCCGCAGCCAGCCTCAAAGAGACGCTGCGTCAGGCCGTGGAAGAAGCCGTCAGCCGATTCGCCGGCGCGACGGACGAAATCCGCCGCTCGAGCCACGATATCCGCCGCGAACTGGATGCGACCCGTGCGGAATTGAAGCGCGGCGCGTTCGACCTGCCGGAAGAAGCCAAGGAAAGCGCTGCCGCCATGCGTCGCGCCGTTTCCGAACAGATCAAGGCCCTGCAGGATATTTCCCAGCTCGTTGGTCGTTCGACCCACCAGATGGAAGTCTCCGAACCGGTCGCCCGCGCCATCGCCGCAACCCAGCCGGCGGCCGAGCGCCGTGTCGAAACGCGTACTCAGCCGGCAGCTCCGGCTCCGGTTCAGCAGCAGCGCCCGGCTCAGCCGCAGCCTGCTCCCGCACCGGCCGCATTGCGCGGCACCCTGCCGCTTGAGAACCGTCAGGTCGAGAACCGTCAGGCGCCTGCCCCGGCTCAGCCGGGTGCTCCGGCCGGACGCCGCGAAGAAGGCGGCGGCTGGATCAGCGATTTGCTGCGCGGCGCATCGCAGGAAACGCCAGCGGCATCCGCACCACGCGCCGGCGCGGAACAGCAGCCGACCCGTGCGGCCGACACCCGCAATCCACGCCACATGGTGGAATCGCTGAACTCGCTCTCGGTCGATATCGCCCGCGCCATCGATCACGACGCCTCCGTGGAGCTGTGGCGGCGCTACCAGCGCGGCGAGCGCGACGTCTTCACCCGTCGCCTCTATACGCTGAAGGGCCAGACGACCTTCGACGAAATCAAGCGCAAATATGAGCGGGAAGCGGAATTCCGCACCGCCGTGGACCGCTACATCACCGATTTTGAGAAGCTGCTTGCCGACGTGGCCCGCACCGACCGAGACCGGACCGTGACACAGTCCTACCTCACCTCCGATACCGGCAAGGTCTATACGATGCTTGCCCATGCGGCGGGTCGGTTCAACTGAACCGATTGACGCTGAAATGACAAAACCCCGGTCAAGACCGGGGTTTTTCTTTTGACTCTGCTCGCTGTTTCATCGCTCCTCGAAGACATCGAACTGAGCGGATGACGCTGAAATCAAATCTCGAACGTGCCCGAAGCAACGCGTACCGCGTGGCCGCCGATGCGGGCGCGGACGATTTCGCCGTCCTTGACGTCCATACGCAGGTGGATATGGGATGGTCGTTCCATCTCCACGCCCTGCTCGATGAGCAGAGGATAATGGCCATCGGTCAGGCCATCGAAATGGTGGATAGCGCCGGAAAGGGCAGCGGCGGCGGAACCGGTGGCGGGGTCTTCCGAAATGCCCATATCCGGAGAGAACATGCGGGCGTGGAACTTCGCAGCGTGATTGACGCCGCCGCGACAGTAGATATAGGCCGCCGTCAGGCGTCCTTCCACCAGCGGCGCCGTGCGCAGCCAAAGATTGGCATCGAAATCCATGTCCCTGATGGCGGCGATATTGTGCAGCGGTACGATGAGGAACGGCACCCCGGCCGTCCAGATCGACGGCACATGGTTTTCAAAGCCGAGATGCGCCTCGCTGACGCCCAACGCATCGGCAAGCGCGGTATGATCGAGCGGTAGTTCCACGCGGGACGATTTGCGCGGCAGGTCGAATTCCGCGAAGCTGACCGCGCCGGCACGCATCTTCACCGCGCAACGCACCGGACCCACCTGCTCTTCCAGCACGCAGACCATATCGATATCGTCATCGCCCTCGCCGCGATTTCGCTCGGCGATGGCCACCGCCGCACCGACTGTCGGATGGCCGGCGAAGGGCAATTCACCCGATGGCGTGAAGATGCGCAGCGAAGCCGCATGGGCCGGATTGCTGGACCGGTTGACGAAAACCGTCTCGGAGAGATTCATCTCCCGCGCGATCGCCTGCATCGTGGCCTGGGGAAGATCATCGGCGTCATACATGACCGCCAGCGGGTTTCCCGCCATTTTCGTCTCGGTAAAGACATCGTAGATATCGTAGTTCAGCGCCACATCCGTCTCCTGCCACTCGTCATTCCGACTGCTTTGGCAAACTGCATCAGGCCGTTCCGCATCGCAACCCTTGTCGGCGGGTGCAAATCAAGAAGCTGTGGACCGGAGCGTTGCGGTCCGCCATCAGGGAACGCCTGCGTCTTCGAAAGGCCTTGTCGCCAGCGGCCGTCTTCATGTACCAAGGGTGCGTCTGGCGGCTTGTTATCAACCTCCCTGTCGAGGTTTAAAGATTTCGAGCCGCTTCAACGGGTTACAGCGCCTTGCGTGGACGGGTTCCGGTCTGCGCGTTGTCGAGGGAAGCGGATGTCGCATTCTACCTATTCACTGTCCTTCGTCGCCTCGGCAACCGAGGAGGCCCAGACGGCGCTGAAAGAGCTGAAAGGCATGTACGGCGATACGCCGTTCGAAGAGGCGGAAGTGATCGTCGCGCTCGGCGGCGACGGCTTCATGCTGCAGATTCTCAACGAGACGATGAATTCCGGCAAGCGGGTCTATGGCATGAACCGGGGGTCCGTCGGCTTCCTGATGAATGACTACCGGGTGGACGGCCTGCTGGAGCGCATCGCGGTGGCGAGCGGCAACGATTTCCATCCCCTGCGCATGACGACGACGGATTCCGACGGCGACGAATTCACGGCACTTGCGATGAACGAGGTCAGCCTGTTTCGCCAGTCGCATCAGGCCGCCAAGCTTCGTGTGGAGGTGGACGGCAAGGTGCGGCTGGAAGAATTGATCTGCGACGGCATGATGGTGGCGACGCCGGCAGGGTCGACAGCCTACAATTTCTCCGCCCATGGCCCCATCCTGCCACTGGAATCGCCGCTGCTTGCGCTCACCCCGGTCAGTGCTTTCCGGCCGCGGCGCTGGCGCGGCGCGCTTTTGCCGAATAAGGTAACGGTCGATATTCATGTTCTCGAACGGGACAAGCGCCCTGTGAATGCGGTGGCCGACCACACCGAGGTGAAATCCGTTCGTCACGTTCGGATCGCACAATCGCAGGACAGGACGGCCAGAATTCTGTCGGATCCGGATCGTTCATGGTCGGACCGGGTTCTCGCCGAACAGTTCAACAATTGACGCCCACAATCGACAATGGCCATGCAACTGACAAGACCTATCCTAGCTGCCTTTCTTTTCGCCGCCGTCGTGCTTCCCGCGCGGGCGCAGACGGAAGCGATTGACGCGCTGCCGGTTTCGGCGATCTTCGTCGTCAGCAGCGGCATGTGGGAAGATCGCAATCTTGAACCGGTGAAAGGCCCAGACGGACAGCTGCGGCCGCCGCCTGCCTCGCCCACGCGCGGCTATTACAAGGTCATCGCCATCCGCCAGGGCGACGGCACGGCGAAAATCTACCTGCAGCGAATCGTCTTTACCGCCGATGGGCCGAATCTCCAGGAAAATATCGAGCTGGAAGAATTCAGCCAGATGAAGTCCTATGTCACGGATATTCGTCCCGAAAGCTCGAATGGCGCACCCGCCTCGCCCGGCCTGTTCGTGACCGTCTACCTGAAGACGGACCCGATAGCCAAGGAAGCGGAAAGCTGGACGATCTTGATCGACGAGCTGGGCGAGATGAAGATCGAGAAAGCGTCCAACTGATCGGCCAGATGCGCGGCTCGGGCAAGGTTACGCTTGCAGCGCCTCCGGCCCGACAAGAACCGCACCGAAATGATGTTTCCACAATCTCGCACCGAGTTCACCGCTGCGGTCGAGACTGGAGCCCACCGTAAGCCACGGCAACAGCGTGGGATGCAGCCCCGCATCGAAGAGCGCAAAACCGGCGGCCAGCACGCAGGTATCGGCCTGAATGCCGCAGACCAGCACCCTGTCGAGTTTCAGCGACAGAAGGTGGTCGATGACCTCCCGGGGTGGCGCATAACCGTGTTTGACGAATATGCGATCTGCCGCAACAAGCGACTCGTCATCCCTGCCCGGTTTCCAGCCGAGTTGCCGCTCAAAGGGTGTTACGCTTTCATCATGGCGCTCGACAGTGGCGATGCTGGGCATTGTCAGGGCGAGAGCGGATATTTCCGCCACCAGCGCAGCCGGCGGATTGAAGCTTGGCTGGACGTCAACGATATAGAGCGCCTGTTTCATGCTTGTCCTCCAACGAAAAACCCCTCGCAATGGGTTTGCGAGGGGTAATCTTTTTCAATCGACGCACTTGGCGCGTCAGTCGATATCCGCGACTTCCACATCCGCGCCGCCGCTGATGCGATGCGCGAGGGCCGCTTCCATGAACTCGTTCAGATCGCCGTCCAGCACATTGCCGGGTGCAGTGCTTTCCACGCCGGTGCGCAGGTCCTTGACCAGCTGATAGGGCTGCAGAACGTAGGAACGGATCTGGTGGCCCCAGCCGATATCGGTCTTGGATGCAGCCTGCGCATTGGCCGCCTCTTCCCGCTTCTGCAGCTCCACCTCGTAGAGGCGGGCGCGCAGCATGTCCCACGCCTTGGCGCGGTTCTTGTGCTGGGAACGCTCCTGCTGGCAGGCAACGGCAATACCGGTCGGAATATGCGTGATACGCACGGCCGAGTCGGTGGTGTTGACGTGCTGGCCGCCTGCGCCGGACGAACGATAGGTATCGATGCGGCAATCACTCTCGTTGATGTCGATCTGGATCGAATCGTCGACGACGGGGTAAACCCAGACGGAAGAGAACGATGTGTGGCGACGCGCATTGCTGTCATAGGGCGAAATACGAACGAGGCGATGCACGCCCGATTCCGTCTTCAGCCAGCCGAAAGCATTGTGGCCCTTGACGAGGATCGTCGCGGACTTGATGCCGGCTTCTTCGCCGTCGTGAACTTCGAGCACCTCGACCTTGAAACCTTCGCGGTCGGCCCAGCGGGTATACATGCGCAGAAGCATGTTCGCCCAGTCCTGACTTTCGGTGCCGCCGGCGCCGGAATGCACTTCGAGATAGGTATCGTTGGTATCGGCTTCGCCTGACAGCATGGCTTCCACCTGACGGCGGTTCGCCTCGCTCTTCAACGCCTTCAATGCGTCTTCGGCGTCCTTGACGATCTCGTCATCGCCTTCCATCTCGCCGAGTTCGATCAGCTCGATATTGTCCTTGAGCTGCTGCTCGAGCGCCTTGACGCCATTGATGCTGTCATCCAGCTGCTGGCGTTCACGCATCAGCTTCTGGGCTTCGGTGGCATCGTTCCAGAGGGTCGGGTCCTCTGCCTTGTTATTCAACCAGTCCAGTCGTCTTATCGCCTGGTCCCAGTCAAAGATGCCTCCTCAGCAGGCTTATGGCCTGCTTGATTTCGTCGACTACGTTCACGATTTCATTGCGCATTTCGCTGGTTCTTCACCTTCATTGAAACTCGTTGCTCAAATAAATGCGGGGGGCGCGGATGTAAAGACCCGCGCCCCCGCCAAACGTCAGGAGTGATATCAATAAAGACCGCCGCCACCGCCGGTGATGGCCTGCTGCGCCTGCGGCGAGGTCTTCAGAATGTCTTCCTGCGACATGTATCCGTCATCGCCGATGACAGAGAAGGTGGAAGCAGGACCCGTGCCGGGCTTGAAGGCTTCCATGATGGTATCGGGCTCGCCCTCGACCGCCGCCATGCCAGTCTTGCGGTTGACGGCGACGAAATTCATGCCGGCAGGTACGATGAACTTGCTTGGCTCCATGTGCTTGGCCGCATCGGAGATGAACTCACCGAATATCGGCGCGGACAGCGAGCCACCCGTGCCGCCACGGCCGAGAGGCGCCGGCGAATCGAAACCGATATAGAGGCCGGCGACCATGTCCGGCGTGTAACCGACGAACCAGGCGTCCTTTTCATCGTTGGTCGTGCCCGTCTTGCCGGCAACCGGCAGATCGACCTTGATCTTGCCCGCCGCCGTGCCGCGCTGCACGACGCCTTCCAGCATCGAGGTCGTCTGGTAGGCAGTCATCGGGTCGAGAACCTGTTCGCGATTGTCGACGATGACGGGCTCATCCTGGTTCTGCCAGCTTGTCGCGTTGCAGCCTTCGCAGGCGCGCTCCTCATGCCGGAAGATCGTCTTGCCGTAACGGTCCTGAATGCGGTCGATCAGTGTCGGCTTGATCTGCTTGCCGCCATTGGCGATGACCGAATAGGCCGAGACCATACGCATCACGGTCGTTTCACCGGAACCCAGCGACATGGACAGAAGCGGCGGCATCTTGTCGTAAATACCGAAGCGTTCGGCATATTCCGCGACCAGATTCATGCCCATATCCTGCGCCAGACGCACCGTCATGAGGTTACGGGATTTCTCGATACCGAGACGCAGGGTCGACGGGCCGGCGGAACCGCCGCCGTAATTCTGCGGCTTCCAAACCTGATTGCCGGAAACGACCTCGATCGGCGCATCGAGAATGACCGACGCTGGCGTATAGCCGTTATCGAGTGCCGCCGCGTAGATGAACGGCTTGAAGGAAGAGCCCGGCTGGCGCATCGCCTGTGTCGAGCGGTTGAATTCCGACTGCGCATAGGAGAAACCGCCGACCATGGCCAGAACACGGCCGGTATGCGGGTCCATCACCACCATGCCGCCCTGCACTTTCGGCGGCTGGCGCAGGCGATATTCGTTACCAGAGTTGGAAAGCGGCTGCGCATACACCACGTCACCGGCCGAGAGGACGCCAACCGGCGACTTGGCGGTGGCCTTCTTGCCGGTCGCATCGCGGAAAGCCCAGCGCATGTTTTCAGCGGAGATATGGCCGCGGGTGCGCTTGTCGCCATCTTCCGTTTCCGTATCCGGCTGCACGCCGATGTCGACGCCATCGGCAGCGACAGCGAGGACCACAGCGACTTTCCATTCCGGAACGTCGCGCAGGCCCTTGACCTTGGCAAGCGCCGCCGTCCAGTCCCCCGCAGTCTCGATCTTTTCGACGGGTCCTCGGAAACCGCGACGCTCGTCATATTGCACCAGACCGTCCTGAAGCGCCTTGCGGGCTTCCATCTGGATCTGTGGATCGAAAGAGGTGCGGACCGAGAGCCCGCCTTCGAGAAGCGCTTCCTCGCCGTATTTCTCGACGATCTGGCGGCGGACTTCCTCCGCGAAGTAGTCAGACGCGAAGATATGCGCGCCACCGCGACGCAGATTGACGCCAAGCGGCTGCTTTTTGGCGTCCGTGGCGTCGGCGACCGTGATGTAGCCGTTTTCGGCCATGCGGTCGATCACCCAGTCGCGACGCTCAAGAGCCGCTTTTTCGCGGCGGATCGGATGGTAATTGGCCGGACCCTTCGGCAGCGATGCGAGATAGGCGGTTTCCGCAATCGTTAGTTCCGTCACCGATTTGTTGAAATAGGTGAGCGCCGCGCCGGCAATGCCGTAGGAATTCAGGCCGAAGAAAATCTCGTTGAGATAAAGCTCGAGAATCTTGTCCTTGGAATAGGTCTGCTCGATGCGGAAGGACAGAATGGCTTCCTTGAGCTTGCGGTCGATGGTCTGGTCGTTGGTTAGAAGGAAGTTCTTCGCCACCTGCTGGGTGATGGTGGAAGCGCCGACCGGACGGCGGCCGGAGCCGAAATTCTGGATATTGACGAGAATGGCGCGGCCGAGGCCGAAAACATCCACACCCGGATGGTTGTAGAAATTCTTGTCTTCCGCCGAAAGGAAAGCAGCCTTCACCCGGTCGGGAATGGCCTGGATCGGCAGGAACAGGCGTTTTTCATGCGCATATTCCGCCATCAGCGCGCCGTTGCCGGCATGCACGCGGGTCGTCACCGGCGGCTCATAGGTGCTCAAAACTGCGTAATCCGGCAGGTCCTTCGTCACGCCGTGCAAATAAATCGCACCGGCGGCGGCGGCGCACAGGAAGAGCACGCTGGCCAAGCCGAAAAAATATCCAATCAGTCTGATCATACCAAGCTACCGATAATTCGAATCGTAACCATCAACGCCCGACGATTTACGGGCGCATCCTTGCATATCGCGTGCCGTTTTGCACACCATACCTTCGATGACAAGCCGGATACGGCAGCATTCGCTGATATGTTACCGGGCGGTAGGCCCGCAATCGCGCTGCGGACGCTTTGCGGATCGCCACCGAATCCGCTTTCCGAGTAACGCGGCGAATGTGAGTAAAATAGGGCTTCGCCTTCGTAATCGTCCGCAAGACCCAAGAATTGAACAGCTTTTCGGCGGTCAATTGCAGGGCGGCAACAGCATTGCCGCTCCGCCGGCTGCCCTCTCAGCCGCCATTTGCCATGGCCTTGGCGCGGTATCGCCCAACGGCGGTTGCCAGCGTATCGGCCACCTTCTTGCGCCATTCCCCATCGAGAAGCAGCTTTTCGTCTTCCGGATTGGAGAGGAAACCGAGTTCCAGCAGCACCGACGGCACATCGTGGGCGCGCAGCACCATGAAACCGGCGTAACGGTGCGGATTGTTGATGAGCCCCACCTGCCCCTCAAAGGAGGAGACGATGTTTTCAGCCAGCGTCACCGAAAAGGCCTGCGTTTCACGGCGGGTGAAATCAAGAAGAATATCGGCCACTTCCGGCGGCTCGCTGGAAGCAGCGACGCCCGCGATCTGGTCAGACTTGTTTTCGCGCTCCGCCAGTTCCTGCGCCTGCCGGTCCGATGCCCGGTCCGACAATGTATAGACGGTCGCTCCCCGAATGCCCTTTTGCTTCAACGTATCCGCATGAAGGGAAATAAAGAGGTTGGCATTGTTCTGGCGGGCGATGGTCACCCGTTCCGACAAGGCGAGAAACGTATCGGAATCACGCGTCAGGAAAGCCTTGATGCCTGGTTCGCGGTTCAGCCGCTCGGCAAGCTCCTTGGCGAAAGTCAGCGTGATAACCTTTTCCTCGGTGCCGGTGGTGCCGCCGGTGGCGCCCGCATCGATGCCGCCATGGCCGGCATCGACAGCGATGACGAATTCCGCTGGCCGCGACGTCTTGTCATCCGGCGTGATCGCGGCAGTCGTCACCGGGGCCGGCGCCTGCCACTGCTGATCCTTCACCAGTTCCGCGAACTTGCCCTTGGTGGTGATTTCCGTATCGAGCACGAAATGGAAAGATTGGCCGTTATCGGTCTTTTTGGTTTCGGCGACCGCCACCTGAACCGGCTTTTTCGCCGTCAGCACGATGCGGGCGCTGTTCTGCCCCATGCTGCCGAAACGGATATCCGAAAAAAGACCGGTCGGCTTCAGGTCGGATGCGGGAAAGCTGAAATTCACCGCCGGAAAGTCCACAACGATGCGGGCGGGCGAATCGAGATAGTGAACGTCGAATTCCGGCTCTTCGGCGAAGTCGAGAACGATGCGCGTGCGCGCCTCATCGCCGATGATCCGCGCCTGATGAACGACGAGCGGCTCCACGGCATGGGCTGCAGGCGCGGCGGAAACAGAGGCGACGACGGAAAATGCCAGAGCCGCCGCAAGCCGCGCGATTCGCGCGCCAAGCCGCCCTCTCCCACCGAATATCGCTGCGTTGCGCGTGAAATTCATGGTCTTCAAGAAATTCCGTATTTCAGTCATTTTCGATAAAGGGCGAGGAAAAACGCCGGCAACAGTGCCGTTTCGACCACGCCGTACGATAGTTTGCGCGTTTGCGCCCCACAATCGCAGGCCTTGGTGAACCAATTGTTAACCCGGAAATTCCACCAATAATATGGCATATTTAGCCAGCCTATTGCTATTATGACAGAGAAAACATACAACACGGATGAGGGTTAAAAGTGTTGACGGGATAGATGCCCGCCGGCTGCCAATCGAAAAAGACGCTGGCGCTGCAAATCGGGCAATCATCTGCCGTCGTTACATTTATCCTGAAACTCGATCAATTCCGGCCGTGGCCGGAGACCTACCCGGTGGCGCTGCCACCGCCGCTCTGAGGAGAGCAAATTCATCGGATCCCAAGGGGTCTATATATTATTGTCGTTCCGCCTGGCCAATGATGTCGCAGCAGTTTTCACATGAACCGGATACCAGGAGCAGGCCAAGCGCCTCGCCGTCGGTCCGGATGCTGCCAGTTTACAGACGCCCGGCAGGAGACTTCATTTCCGGCACATCCTTGCACTCATATGAAAGGCTCGTCCGTGTGGCGGGCCTGTTCTCGTATAAAACAAGGCTGCGCCGAGGAGCACAGCTTACATGGCAGACAAAATGCTTATCGACGCCTCCCACGAAGAGGAGACACGCGTAGTCGTTGTCCGTGGGAACCGGATCGAAGAATTCGATTTTGAATCGGAGCACAAGAAACAGATCCGCGGCAATATCTACCTTGCCAAGGTCACGCGGGTTGAACCCTCGCTTCAGGCGGCCTTCGTCGATTACGGTGGAAACCGCCACGGCTTTCTCGCTTTTGCGGAAATCCATCCGGACTATTACCAGATTCCGCTCGCCGACCGTCAGGCCCTCCTGAAAGCGGAAGCCGAGGATCATCGCCGCAGCGACGATTTCGAATCCGCTGACGCACCGGAGCCCGGCGCCCCCATGATCGACCTTTCGCAGGTGGATCAGCCGGATGTCGGCATTGTTTCCGCCAGCGAAACCACTGAAACGGTCGTCGTGGAAGAGACTGCGCCTGCCGCGGAAGAGGTTTCCGGAGAAGCGGCCGTCGAGGCCGTAGCCGAAGAAGCGCCCGCCGAGGAAGAAATGCCGAAAAAGCGCACCCGTCGCCCCCGCGCCAAGAAGAAGACGGCGGAAGAAGAAGCCGCAGCGGCCGAGGCCGCCGAAGCGTCTTCTGAAGACGATGGCAGCGCCGGCGGTGAAATGGCCGCCATGGTCGATACCGACACGATTTCCGAGGAAGTCGAGGGTCTTCGCCGCGGCAATGACGATGATGACGACGACGATGACGATCACCACGAAAAGGAAGTGATCGAATCCGTCGGCGCCGAAGACGCCATGGAAGAGGTTCCGGACCGCGTCGCCCGCAAGCCGCGCAAGCAGTATCGCATTCAGGAAGTCATCAAGCGCCGCCAGATTCTTCTGGTGCAGGTGGCCAAGGAAGAGCGCGGCAACAAGGGCGCGGCGCTGACCACTTACCTGTCGCTCGCCGGCCGTTATTCCGTTCTGATGCCGAATACGGCGCGTGGCGGCGGTATTTCCCGCAAGATCACACAGCCGGCCGACCGCAAGCGCCTGAAGGAAATCGCGCGCGATCTGGAAGTGCCGCAGGGCATGGGCGTTATTCTGCGCACCGCCGGCGCAAACCGCACCCGCGTCGAAATCAAGCGCGACTTCGAATATCTGATGCGCCTGTGGGAAAATGTCCGCACGCTGACGCTGAATTCCACCGCCCCCTGCCTCGTTTACGAGGAAGGCTCGCTCATCAAGCGTTCGATCCGCGATCTCTACAACAAGGATATCGGCGAGATCATCGTTTCGGGCGAAGACGGCTATCGTGAAGCCAAAGACTTCATGAAGATGCTGATGCCGAGCCACGCGAAGGTGGTTCAGCCTTACCGCGACATTCACCCGATCTTCTCGCGCTCCGGTATCGAAGCCCAGCTCGACCGGATGCTGCAGCCGCAGGTCACGCTGAAGTCGGGCGGTTACCTCATCATCAATCAGACGGAAGCGCTGGTTTCCATCGACGTCAACTCGGGCCGTTCGACCCGCGAGCACTCCATTGAGGAAACCGCGCTGACAACGAACCTCGAGGCGGCGGAAGAAGTGGCGCGCCAGCTGCGCCTGCGCGACCTTGCCGGTCTTGTCGTCATCGACTTCATCGACATGGAAGAAAAGCGCAACAACCGCGCTGTCGAGAAGAAGCTCAAGGATTGCCTGAAGAACGACCGCGCCCGCATCCAGGTCGGCCGCATCTCGCATTTCGGCCTGCTGGAAATGTCGCGCCAGCGCATCCGCGCTTCGGTGCTGGAATCGACCACGCAGGTCTGCCAGCATTGCGGCGGCACGGGCCATGTTCGCTCGGAATCCTCCATCGCGCTGCATGTGCTGCGCGGCGTCGAGGAATATCTGCTGCGCAACACCACCCACAACATCACGGTGCGCTGCACGCCGGAAACGGCGCTCTACCTGCTCAACCACAAGCGCGGCACGATCGTCGATTATGAAGGCCGCTTCGGCGTGTCGATCATCATCGCTGCTGACGCCGGCGTCGGTGCGCAGCATTTCGCCATCGATCGCGGTGAAGCCGTCGAAAATCCGGTGAAGATCGAAAGCCTCATCCAGATGCTGCCGAACTTCGTGGAAGAGGAAGACGATTTCGTCGCCGAGGTGGAAGAGGACGAAGACGAGGAAGAAATCGTCAAGGCGCAGACCGCCGAGCCACGCCAGCAGCAGCAGGGCGACAATGGCGAGGAAGGCAAGCGCAAGCGCAAGCGTCGCCGCCGCCGTCGCGGCAAGGGCGGTCAGGGCGAGCAGAACGGCGCGATTGACGCCCAGTCCGGCGATGCGGAAGGCGATGATGCCGAAGGTGACGACGATGGCGTCGAAACCGATGAAGCCGATACTGAAACCGAAAACGGTGCAGCGGAAGCGGTAACCTCCGAAGAGGACGGCAAGCGCAAGCGCCGCCGTCGCGGCAAGCGCGGCGGACGTCGCAACCGTGCGGAAGACGAGGCTCTCGATGCCGCCGGCTCGGAAGCCGAAGGTGAAAGCGAAGAGGCTTCCGCCGAAGCATCCGTAACCGAAGAGCCGACCGCCGCCGAGGTGGTGGAAGGTGCGGTTGCCGAGGTCGCGGAAGAGGACGTGCCGAAAAAGCCGCGCCGCACCCGCAAGGCGAAAGCCAAGACTGAAACCGAGGAAGCGCCGAAGACCGAAGCCGTTGAAACGGTGGAGCCGGTGATCGTTGAGGAAACCGTGGTGGACGTCGCCATTGAAGAAGCGGGTGAGGCTTCGGCCGATCTGGCTTCGGAAGCGGAAGCACCGGCCACGGAAGAAAAGGTCCGCGCGAACCGGGGCAGCAATGTCTCGAGCTCGGAGCCGGTAGTCACCTCTTCCGGTTCCTCCACCCCCGCTGATGGCGACGAGCCGAAGCCCCGCAAGGGCGGCTGGTGGCAGCGCAAGGGCTTCTTCTGAGAGAAGCCACATCCTGAATAAAAGACGCCCGCAACGATGTTGCGGGCGTTTTCTTTTGTCGGCGCAAAGAGCGGTTTTTTTGAGCCGCTGACATTTCCTCATTCCTGCGCTTGTCACGGGAATGAGGAGTGGGAAAGGCCAACCCGTCAAACAGACCGCGTCAGCCCGCCATCAACGCGGATATTCTGACCGGTAATATAACCGGCCCCATCAGAGGCAAGGAATGCCACGGTGGCGGCGATTTCCTCGCTCTTGCCGTAACGCTGCATCGGCACGCTCTCGCGGCGCTCCTCCGTCGCCGGCAGGCTGTCGATCCAGCCGGGCAGAACATTGTTCATGCGCACATTGTCGGCCGCATAGGTATCGGCGAAAATCTTGGTGTAGGAGGCAAGGCCGGCGCGGAACACGGCGGATGTCGGGAACATGCTGCTCGGTTCGAAAGCCCAGGCGGTCGAGATATTGACGATGGCGCCCGCCTTCTGTTTCACCATAACGGGGGCGACGATCCGCGTCGGGCGGATGACGTTCATGAGGTAGACATCGAGGCCGGTGTGCCATTGCTCATCGGTAATATCGAGAATGGAGGCGCGCGGGCCATGGCCGGCGCTGTTGACCAGCACATCGATGCGGCCGAATTTTTCGAGTGTCAGATCCGTGAGCCGCTGGAGATCGTCATTGGACTGGTTGGAGCCGGTAACGCCGATACCGCCCAGCTCCTGCGCCAGCGCCTCCCCCTTGCCGGACGAAGACAGGATCGCGAGTTTGTAGCCATCCGCGGCCAGACGTTTCGCCACGGCGGCCCCCATGCCGCTGCCGCCTGCCGTTACAATCGCTACTTTTTCTGCCGACATCGCTTTTCTCCTTGTCCTAACCTTAAGGGTGTCCCGCACCACATTGGCCTATCTATAACGGGTTTCAAAGGCGAGTTCGAACCAGAAAGCCTTGCAACGGCATGCAGAAAAACTGATGCTGGAAACATCAGCCTAAGCTGTTCCATCTGCCGGGTGGACTTTCCGGCTGTCGGCTGGCGCTTCCTCCCTCTCCTCCAGGCCATAGTTGCGGATCACCTGCGCGATACGCAGCCGATAATCGGAAAAAACACCGGAGCGGCCCAGCGACTGCGCGGCGCGATGCGGCATGGTGTTGCGCCACGCCCTCACCGCCTCCTCATCCCGGAAGAAGGACAGAGAGAGCATCTTGTCCGGATTGCCGATGCTTTGAAACCGCTCGACGGACAGGAAGCCGTCGATGGTTTCCAGCTCAGCCCGCAGGCCTGCCGCTATGTCGAGATAATGCTGCTTCTCGCCTTCAGCCGGCCGGACCTCGAAGATGACGGCAATCATTGTCCGCCTCCGGCGTGCGGAGCGGAGGCGAGACGCAGGAAAAGCCGGTCCTCGCGACGGATGAACTGTTCGCGGCGGGCGAATTCGTAATTTTCCCGCCCCGCAGGATCGGCGGCGAGCCGCGCCCTGTAGGCTTCGTAAGCGGAGAGATTTTCGATGTTGTAGACACCGTAAGCAATGGTGCTAGATCCCTCCTTCGGCGCGTAATAACCGATCAGATCGGCCCCGCAGCGCGGTATCGCCTCACCCAATGCGCGGGCATATCGTTCAAAGGCGTCGACCTTGAAAGGATCGATCTCGTAGCGGATGAAACAGGTCAGCATCGTTTGTCTCCTCGTGGTTTGCCTCTCCTTTCTACGCCATTGCCTTGCATCAATGCTTCGGCTACCATCGAAGCATGAAAGACGGACCCCTGATCGCCAATGTCGCCGCGCTGATCGGCGACCCCGCCCGCGCCAACATCCTGACGGCGCTGATGGACGGACGCGCGCTGACCGCAAGCGAGCTTGCCGAAGCCGCTGGCGTGACCCTGCAGACCGCCAGCGGGCATCTGTCGAAGCTCTCCGAGGCGCAACTCCTGAAAGCGGAAAAACAGGGACGTCACCGCTATTTCCGTCTTTCCGACGAGGATGTGGCGCATGTTCTGGAAGCGTTGATGGGTCTTGCCCAGCGCACGGGCGCAGTCCGCGTTCGCACGGGACCGAAGGACAAGGCGCTGCGGGAAGCGCGCATCTGCTACGATCATCTGGCCGGGGAAAGCGGCGTGGCGCTGCTTGCCGCCATCACCGCAAAAGGGCTCGTGACGTTAGGTGACGATCCTGCCCTAACCGAGAACGGACGCGACTTCTTCTCAAGCTTCGGCATCGACCTTTCGTCACTCGAAAAGGCCCGTCGCCCGGTCTGCCTGCATTGCCTGGACTGGAGCGAACGTCGCCATCACCTCGGCGGCGGGCTTGGCGCGTCGCTTCTCGAAGCCATGCAGCAGCGCGACTGGCTGCGGCGCGGAAACGGCCGTGTGCTGACCTTCACTGCGAAGGGCGAGAAGGCGTTCAACAGCACCTTCGGCTGCACGCCCGCCTGATCTCCCTTACCTGATTTCCCCGAACGGATGATCCCGGCTATTTCAGCCAGCCGGCAATACGTCCAACGGCCTCGGCGATATCCGACACGGAACCCGCATAGGAAATGCGCAGCGCCCTGTGGCCTTCCTCGGGATCGAAATCCATGCCGGGCGTCGCCGCCACATCGATTTCCGCCAGCATGCGCTTGGCAAAATCCATGCTGTCATTGGAAAAACGGCTGGTATCGACATAGGCGTAAAAAGCGCCATCCATAGGGGATGCCAGCGGCAGGCCGATCTCCGGCAGGCGCGCCATCAGGAAATCGCGGTTGGTGCGATAGCTTTCCCGGTAGACATCCAACTCCTCCGCCGCCGAAAAGGCTGCGGTCGCCGCAAGCTGCGACAGTTCGGGCGCGGAAATATAAAGGCTCTGGGCCAGACACTCGACTGGGCGGACCAGATTTTCGGGCAGCACCATCCAGCCGATGCGCCAGCCGGTCATGCAATAATATTTGGAGAAGGAGTTGATGATCACGGCATTGTCGGTGATTTCAAGCGCACTCGTCTCTTCGCCGACAAAGGTAAGGCCGTGATAAATCTCGTCGGAAATGAAAGCCATGTCGCGGCTTTCGCAGTAGCTCGCAAGCCGCTTCAGCGCCTCACGGCCGGTAACGGTGCCGGTCGGATTGGCCGGGCTTGCCAGAAGCACGCCCTTCAGCTTGCAGCCGGCCTTTGTCTCCGCCCGCTCCAGACTTGCCGGCGTCAGCGTATAGCCGGTTTCGGCGGTGACCGGCACTTCCACGACATTGAGTCCGAGAGCCTTCAGAATATTGCGATAGGCCGGATAGCCGGGCCTTGCGATGGCGACATAATCGCCCGCATCGAAAAGGCTGAGGAAAGCGAGATTGAAGGCTGCGGATGAACCCGTGGTCACGGCGATGCGGGCCGGATCGATGGCGACCTGGTGGCGCAGCCGGTAATGGCCGGCAATCGCCTCCCGCAGCTCGCGCAGACCCAGCGCATCCGTGTAACCGATCCGCCCATGCTTCAGCGCCGCCTCAGCCGCCGCAAGGGAGGCTTTCGGCGCAGGATGCGAGGGCTGGCCGACCGCCATGGAAATGACGGGGCGGCCCGCCTGCCTGCGCCGATTCGCTTCCGCCAGAATATCCATGGCGTGAAAGGGTTCGACTGCGCTCCGCTTCGACATCGTAATCAAGGGCATGCTCTTTCCTGAACCGTATTTCAGAGACTTGCCGCAGAATCACAATCTTCACAATCATGCGATCATAATGCGGACAAGTATTTTTGCCGTATGGCATTTGGCTTAAAGTAAGGTAATTGCCTTCATAAGATTTCAAGAGGCTTCGGCCGCACAGAATGAGGACCGATATGGCGCATTTTCTCCGTTCCACCCTTCTCGCCAGCGTGACGGCCCTTTCGACGGTATTCGCCTCCCTGCCCGCCCATGCGCTCGACGAGCAGCAGAAGAAGGAAATGGGCGAGTTCATCAAGCAATATCTGATCGAGAACCCGGAAATCATGCTTGAGGTTCAGGATGCGCTTGAGCGCAAGCAATATGCGGCGCGCAACGCCAAGGCGGCGGAAGCCGTCGCCGACAACAAAAAGGTGATCTTCGAATCGAAATTCGATCTGGCGCTCGGCAACCCGGATGGCGACGTCACGCTGGTCGAGTTCTTCGACTACAATTGCGGTTATTGCAAACGCGCCATGGGCGACATGGACAACATTCTGAAGAGCGACAAGAAGGTGCGCGTCGTCCTCAAGGAATTCCCGATCCTCGGACCGGAATCGGTTGCGGCCCACCGTGTCTCCAATGCCGTGAAGCTGCTGGCGCCGGCCAAGTACCCCGAATTCCAGCGCACGCTGCTCGGCGGTCGCGGACGGGCGAATGAGGACAGCGCCATGGAAGTCGCGACCTCGCTCGGCCTCAAGGAAGCCGACATCCGCAAATCGATGGCGGAAAACCCCAATGACGAGCAGGTGCAGGAGACTTACAAGCTGGCAACCAGCCTCGGCATCACCGGAACGCCGTCCTATATCGTCGGCGACGAGGCGGTTTTCGGTGCGGTCGGCGCTGACCCGCTGAAGGAAAAAATCGCCAATATGCGCAGCTGTGGAAAAGCCACCTGCTCCTGATTGCCAAAAAAGCCACTGCATTCCCTGTGAGATGCCTGCCAAGCGGCCGGTTTAGGGCTTGCGGGGGCTTTTCCTTGACGGCTGCGCAGTCTATAGGTGTCGCTGATTTTCTTATGGAAACGTGAATGAGCAACATCATCATCGTCATCAACGGCCCCAATCTCAATATGCTGGGAAAAAGGGAACCGGGTATCTATGGTGGCAAGACGCTGAAGGACATCGAGAATGATTGCCTTCAAGCCGGTGCCGATCTCGGTTTCGCAGTGGAATTCCGCCAGTCCAACCACGAAGGCGTGCTGGTGGACTGGTTGCAGGAGGCGGGCGAGCGGGCGGCGGGCGTCGTCATCAATCCCGGCGCCTACAGCCACACATCCATCGCGTTGCATGACGCCATTCGCGCGATTTCCACGCCCGTCGTGGAAGTGCACATTTCCAACATCCACGCCCGCGAAGAGTTCCGTCACAAATCGATGGTATCACCCGCGGCAAAGGGCATGGTCTGCGGTTTCGGACCATATGGATACATCATGGCGCTTCACGCGCTGAAAAACATCACGGCATAAAAAGAAACAAAGAATAGGGTTTGTCATGTCTGAAAAGAAACAGGGTATCGACAAGGAACTGATCCGCGAACTCGCGAATATCCTCAACGATACCGACCTTTCGGAAATCGAAGTGGAGCAGGACGACCTGCGCATCCGCGTTTCCCGCGCCGCTCCCGCCGCCACGGTCTATGCCGCAGCGCCTGCTGCTTATGCGCCCGCACCGGCAGCAGCCCCCGTTGCTGCACCGGCCGCAGCCGCGCCGGCCGCCCCTGCGGCCTCCGCAGCGCCTGCCCGTAACCCGGCCAACACGGTGTCCTCGCCCATGGTCGGCACGGTCTATCTTTCGCCTGCCCCGGGCGCACGTCCCTTCATCGAAGTGGGTGCAACCGTCAAGGAAGGCCAGACCATCCTCATCGTCGAAGCCATGAAGACCATGAACCAGATCCCGGCTCCCAAGTCCGGCAAGGTCGTGGAAATCGTCGTCAACGACGCTCAGCCCGTGGAGTATGGCGAAGCCCTCGTGGTCATCGAATAAAGGCGGTTCAGCATGGTTTCGAAGATCCTCATAGCCAATCGCGGCGAGATTGCGCTGCGCGTCCTGCGCGCCGCCAAGGAACTTGGCATTCCGACGGTGGCCGTGCATTCAACGGCCGACGCGGATGCCATGCATGTGCGCCTTGCCGACGAAAGCGTGTGCATCGGCCCGCCGCCCTCGCGTGACAGCTACCTCAACATCCACCAGATCGTTGCGGCCTGCGAAATCACCGGTGCGGACGCCGTTCACCCCGGCTACGGCTTCCTGTCGGAAAATGCCAAGTTCGCAGACATTCTCGACGCGCACGGCATCACCTTCATCGGGCCGACCGCCGAACATATCCGCATCATGGGCGACAAGATCACCGCCAAGCAGACGGCGCAGGAACTCGGCATTCCCGTGGTTCCCGGTTCCGATGGCGAAGTGAAGCCTGAAAACGCGCTCGAAATCGCCCGGACGATTGGCTTCCCGGTCCTCATCAAGGCGACGGCGGGCGGCGGTGGTCGCGGTATGAAGGTGGCGAAGACCGAAGCCGATCTGGAAGAGGCCGTTGCGACGGCCCGCTCCGAAGCGGCAGCAGCCTTCGGCAACGACGCCGTGTACATGGAAAAGTACCTCGGCAAACCGCGCCATATCGAAGTGCAGGTTTTCGGCGATGGCGAAGGCAATGCCGTTCACCTCGGCGAACGCGATTGCTCGTTGCAGCGCCGTCACCAGAAGGTTCTGGAAGAAGCCAATTCGCCGGCTCTGACCGTCGAACAGCGCATGAAGATCGGCGAGATTTGCGCGAGCGCCATGCGCAAACTGAAATATCGCGGCGCCGGCACCATCGAGTTCCTTTATGAAAACGGCGAGTTCTATTTCATCGAAATGAACACCCGTCTGCAGGTGGAGCATCCGGTGACGGAAGCCATCACCGGCATGGATCTCGTGCAGGAACAGATCCGGGTCGCTTCCGGTCAGGGCCTGTCGGTCACGCAGGACGATATCGAATTCCATGGCCATGCCATCGAATGCCGTATCAATGCCGAGGACCCGCGCACCTTCGTTCCCTCACCGGGCACGCTGACCTATTTCCATACGCCGGGCGGTCTTGGCGTGCGCGTCGATTCGGGCGCCTATCAGGGCTACAAAATCCCGCCCTATTACGACAGCATGATCGGCAAACTGATCGTTCACGGCCGCGACCGTGACGAATGCATTCGCCGTCTGCGTCGGGCGCTCGACGAATTCGTCGTTGATGGCATCAAGACCACGCTGCCGCTTTTCCAGGATCTCCTTCAGAACGAGGATATCCTGAAGGGCGATTACGACATTCACTGGCTGGAGAAATATCTGGCCGGTGACGCGTCTCACTAAGACGATATGGTTGGGCGGCGCAGTAGAAATAATGGCATAACGGTCGATATCCTGCTGCGCGCCTATTCCGCCGGCCTGTTCCCAATGGCCGATTCGGCTGACGATCCCGAGCTTTTCTGGGTCGAGCCGGAAATTCGGGGAATCATCCCGCTCAATGGTTTTCACGTTTCCAAAAGCCTCGCCAAGGCGATGCGCAGGAAGCCGTTCGAGATTCGCTTCAACACCGCCTTCGAAGCGGTGATGGCCGGATGTGCGGCGGAAGCGCCGGACAGGCCAAGCACCTGGATCAATGCCACCATCCGCAGGCTCTATACCGAATTGCACCAGATCGGCCACGCCCATAGCGTCGAGGCGTGGGAGGGCGAGGAGCTCGTCGGCGGGCTCTACGGCGTCTCGCTGGGCGCCGCCTTCTTCGGCGAGAGCATGTTTTCCCGCCGCACCAATGCATCGAAGATTTGCCTCGTGCATCTGGTCGAGCGTTTGCGGCAGCAGGGGTTTACGCTGCTCGACACGCAATTTACGACCGAACATCTGAAGACATTTGGGGCAATCGATATCCCAAAGTCGGGATATGCCACGATACTTGAAGCGGCTGTCGACAGGCCGGACGTACCCTTCGAAAAATTGTCTGCGCAAGAAAATCTACGCTGAAAACAACCTGAAATTTTGCTTGCAACCCTCGAAAACATGACCTATCCGATCATGATATATGGTTTGCCGGGGGATGGCCATGCGCTGGATTGCGGCCTTGTTATTGATGTGGACGCCGGCGGCGAATGTCACCGCTGCCGAACAGCGCCCGAACCCGCAGGCCGCCTGGCGAAGCGAAATTTCCCGAGCCTTGACGGGCGTAACCGGCCGCCCGGAATTCAAGGTCGTGCGGACGAACAAGAAGCAGGTACTCCTTGTTACTTTCCGCGTTGACCCGGCGGGAAAGATGCAGGCTATTCAGGTCAAAAACATAAGGGATAGTACCTATCAGACAAGAACGGCCGTGAAGAGGGCATTTTCCGAAATCAGGTTCCCCTCACCGCCCGCCGGCGATCAGCCCAACAAGTTCACCGTTCCGATTGTGATCGAGCCTGAACTGACACGGGAGGAAATGATCGAACAACTGGAAAGCAAAAGCAAAGCCCTGGCCGATTTGGCCGAGAAGCTCAGACGCCAGAAATAGGCGCGGTCGTGGGTTAATTACTTGCTTGCCGTTGAAGGAGCGGGAACTTCCGAGTCCTGCTTGCAGCCCGTCAGCCACACGTCGTAGATGGGGTGTTCCACGGCGTTGAGGCCGGGGCTGTCGGCGAACATCCAGCCCGTGAAAATCCGCTTGATCTTGCGGTCGAGGGTGATTTCATCCACCTCGATGAAGGCATCGATCTTCTGCGCTTCCGTCTGGTCGCGGGAATAGCAGACTTTCGGCGTCACCTGAAGCGCGCCGAACTGCACGGTCTCATCGATATAGACATCGAAGGAAGTGATGCGGCCGGTGATCTTGTCGATGCCGGAAAACACCGCCACACGGTTTTCAAGACGAGCAGCATAAACGGGCGAAATGAGGATGACAGCAGAGACCGCTGCAAACAGCGAGACTGTCAGCGCACGCAAAGAACGATCCCGCGTGAATTTCCTCATACGATATGTCTCCAAATATTTGCCTGTGTCGAACCGCCGACCGGATCAACGCCTAAGGGCGGAATGTGGCAAAAACCGGTGAGGCCGGATGCAAGCGCGGCGTTTTGCACAACACCGCGCATCGCAAGATGCTTAGTTGCCGGGGGTCCAGGCGTCGTAGTCGCCGGTCACGCGCGGGCGCTCGCCAGCCACGGCCAACGACCCCTGCGGGCGATAGGCCTTGGAGGAACCGGTGAGGTTCGGCTGATGCGGCTTCTGCCAGTCGCGGGCAACGTAGCTTTCCTGGCTCGGCGGCACGTCGGTGCGGTAATGCATCCAGCCATGCCAGCCGGGCGGAATGGCCGACGCTTCGGCATAACCATTGTAGATGACCCAGCGGCGCGGCATGCCCCAGGAAGTGGTGCCGCCTTCGTAATAGGTGTTGCCCAACTCGTCCTGTCCTACCTTCTTGCCGAAACGCCAGGTATGAAACCGCGTTCCGATCGTCTGGCCGTTCCACCAGGTGAAGATTTGCGTCAGGAGAGTCTTCATTCTACGTTCCTCGGGCTTGAATGCGCCGCAGCGATTTTCCGTGCACGGCACAAGACATGCTTATGCCGCCCCTCACGGCAATTGTCCAGCATTTCGAGATATATCCGCGCTATTTCAGCTTCATCCTGAAGCCTAAATGCCGCTTCTCGAAACCCAGCCGCTCATAGAAGCGGTGAGCGTCCAGCCGGGCCATGTTGGACGTCAGCTGCGCGGCGTTCAGGCCCTGCCGGCGGGCTTCTTCCAGGCAATGATTGATCATCACCGCACCGATGCCGCGGCCGCGCATGTCGGCACGCGTCTGCACCGCCTCGATCACCATGGACTTTGCCCCTCGCCCGACGAGCTTGGTCAGGATCGCCGTCTGGAAGGTGCCGACCACCTCGCCATCCAGTTCCGCCACATAGAGCGTTTCGCTCGGCGACGCTTCGATGGCGCGGAAAGCGGCGAGATAATCCGGCTGTGCCGATTCTTCCGCCGTATCCCCGTGGCCGCCGATCTCGTCGGCGGCAAAAATGGCGGCGAGTGCCGGAAGATCGTCTTCGCGCGCCGTGCGGATGATCAGTTGTTGAAGTGTCTCATTCATCGGGTCAGGCTCTTTTCCATAACGACGCCGGGCAGACCCTCGATGCCCGCCATGCGCTCGATTCGGTCGACCTCGACAAATCCGACGCCTTCATAAAAGGCGATTGCGACAGTATTTTTAGGCTCGACTTCCAGCCGCATGATTTCGGCATCCGGAAAACAGGTTTCCAGTTCGGCGAAGAGATCGCGGCCGACGCCCTGCCGCTGAAGGTCAGGCGCGACATAGAGCTGGTGCAGCAGGGCCGTCTTCGCCATCTTGGTGGACATGGAGCCATAGGCCATGCCGCCAATCCGCTTGCCGTCGTCAGCCACCAGAAACTCGCCGCCCTTTTTCTCGATGCGGTCCTTCATGGCCTGCGGCGAATGCCATGCGAGGATCAACTGGTTGACCTTGTCCACGCCATAGATCGCATCATAGGTCGCGTGCCACGTCGTGGCGAGCAGGGTGCGCACCGGCTCGATGTCACGCAGGCTTGCCGTGCGGATGAAGAACATGATTTGGCTCCGTCTTGAAACAGAAATGCCGGGCGTTGATCCCGGCAGAAGTGATGTCAGTCCCTCGTGACGTCATCCTCGGGCCTGTCCCACTGCTGTCCGGTTTAAATTTGGTGGACATGGCGCACGGTGTTGATTCTACTCGTATTCGAGCGTTTGGCGACGATCTCGGACACGAAAG